>WRED01000021.1 GCA_009779495.1 Oscillospiraceae bacterium
GCTGTCTGGAGGGCCACATGAATTTTACCATCGTCAGGCACGCGTTAAAATACAAGGCGCAAAAGGTACAATTTTTCAAGCCGTTTTTCAATCAAGGCATGGTGGACGAGGCCCATCAGCACGGGCTGCTCTGCAACGTGTATTACTCGGATGACCCGGAGGAGGCCAGGCAGCTTTTCCGTATGGGGATGGACACGGTGCTGACCAACAACTGCATAAAAATATTGCCGAGCTTAAACACACTATAAGTTCTATAAATTGAAAATTTGAAAGGGATGGATCACATTTATGAAAAAAGTTATCAGCCTGCTGCTCTGCCTGGTACTCGTTATCTCCTGCGGCGTCATCGCTTTCGCGGAGAAAGACTGCGACTGCGGGCATGTACCCGTGATCGTGGTCAGCGGCATGAACTCCTACCCCATGACCCTGGACGGCGAAGAAGTTTTTCCGCCGCAGATCGACGTCGGCCCCATCGTACTGGCCGCCTTGAAAGGGCTGGCCGGTTCGCTGTTTACCCTGAGCTGGAACGGCCTGGCCGACGCGCTCATCCCCGTGGCCAACGACATGCTGGGAGCGGTCGCCTGTGACGCGAACGGCGATTCGGTCGAGGATATCAAGGTCCTGACGTTCCCGGAGTCCGCCGCGAACTACGACAGATTCACGTCGATGACAGGCGGCTCCAACGAGCACGGCCTGATCTACTCCAGCATTCAGCGTTACGGCGCGGATCACACCTATTTCTACAACTACAACTGGCGGCTCGACCCGATGGATCACGCGGTTGAGCTGAAAGCGATGGTTGACAAGGCCATCGCCGAAACCGGGCACGACAAGGTGATCCTTATCCCGTGCAGCATGGGCGGCGCGCAGGTCATGGCGTATCTGTCGCTGTACGGCAGCGATGAGATCGACTCCATCGCTTTCCTCTCGTCCGTTTTCTGCGGCGCTACTGTGGCGTCCGACCTGTTTAACAAGCGCGTCACGATCGATAAGGGCAGTCTGCTGCGCTTCATCAGCGCGTCGATTTCCGACCCGGCCACCGCTACTGCCATTAATTACATGCTGAAAATACTCGACCTCACAGGCGTACTTGATTTGCTTTTATCGGTCGTTCAAAATGCTGTTGACGCGATCATTGACCCCGTGTTTGACGAGCTGCTGACCGATATTTTCGGCACCATGCCGGGACTTTGGTCGCTGATAGACGAGCCTGATTACGAAACGGCCAAGCAAACGATGCTCGACCCCGTAAAGCACGCCGGACTCATCGAGCGCATAGACAAATTCCACAACAACGTCGCTTTAAAGCGCGAAAAACTGCTCAGGGACGCGGAGCAAAACGGCACAAAGATCATTGTTTTCTCCCACTACAACACCCAGAATATACCCGTGTACAAAACCGCCTCCGAGCAGGGCGACGGCACGGTGGACATGTACGGCACAAGCGGCTACGCCTATGCCGCGAAGATGGGCGAGACACTGCCCGCGGATTATCAGCAGAAGTATAAGGCTTGCGGGCACGATCACATCTCGCCCGACAGGGTGATTGACGCGTCGGCGTGCATATTCCCCGAATACACGTGGTTCTTTAAAGACGTCCCGCACGTGTACGCCTCCGCCGGAAGCGACCAGTCGGATCTGCTGTGGAAGCTGCTTGAGTATGACGGACAGCCCACGGTGCATACGGCGGGGTTCGCGCCGCAGTTTTTGCGGAATGTGGGAGATAAGAAGCTTTCGCCGGTTGAGAACTAGCGGATTACGGCGTGCCGAGGGCAATCCCTGCGAGGGGGAACGTCACGCCCTACGGTTTTTAGAGACTCCAAAATATAGGGGCGGCCCTTGCGGTCGCCCTGTGAATTTATGTTCGCCCGCGGTAAAGAACAGTGTGGTTCGACTATAAAACATAGTGAGGGATCAGAGTTATGCCGACAAAAAAAGCAATCCTGTCGCTCTATCGCGACTTCGCCGTCGCGCCAATCGACGAGCGTCTCTACGGCTCGTTCATCGAGCACTTGGGCCGCGCCGTCTACGGCGGCGTCTATCAGCCCGGCCACCCGGCCGCCGACTCAGACGGCTTTCGCGGGGACGTGCTGGAGCTTATCCGCGATCTGCACGTGCCGGTCATCCGCTACCCCGGCGGCAACTTCGTGTCTAACTACTTTTGGGAGGACGGCGTCGGGCCTGCGGAGTCGCGCCCCAGGCGCCTTGATATCGCGTGGAGGAGCACCGAGCCTAACCTCGTGGGCATCGGTGAGTTCGCGCGCTGGTGCGAAAAGGCCGGGGCCGAGGTTATGATGGCAGTCAATTTGGGCACACGGGGCGTCACGGACGCCTGCAACCTGCTGGAATACTGCAACCATCCCGGCGGTTCCCTGTACAGCGACATGCGCGTTTCCCACGGCGCAAAAGAACCGTACAGCATCAAAACGTGGTGTCTGGGCAACGAACTGGACGGCAGCTGGCAGGTCGGTCACAAAACGGCGGAGGAGTACGGCCGCCTGGCGTGTCAGACAGCTAAGGCGATGAAGATGTTCGATCCGGACATCGAGCTTGTGGCGTGCGGAAGCTCAAGCTCCACCACGCAGACGTTCCCGCAGTGGGAGTCCACGGTGCTCGGGCACACGTACGACTGCGTGGACTACATCTCCCTGCACCAATACTACGGCAAGCGCGGCGAGGATACGGCGAATTTCCTGGCAAAAACCGTGAACATGGAATATTTTATTAAGACCGTCGCCGCGACCTGCGACTATGTTAAGGCAAAAAAGCGGAGTAAAAAAACCATGATGCTCAGCTTCGACGAGTGGAACGTCTGGTACCACTCGAATCAGACCGACGACGATATCATGAAAAACCGCCCGTGGCAGGTCGCGCCCGCGCTTATTGAGGATCACTACACCTTTGAGGACGCGCTGCTGGTGGGGCTGATGCTCATCACGCTGCTGAAAAACTGTGACCGCGTCCGCATGGCGTGCCTCGCGCAGCTCGTCAACGTGATCGCGCCGATCATGACCGAGCCGGACGGCCCCGCGTGGGTTCAGCCGACCTATTTCCCGTTCCTGCACGTCTCGAACTACGGCAGAGGCACGTCGCTGCGGCCTGTGCTGTCCTGCGGAAAGCACGACACGCGCGACTTCACCGACGTAAGCGATGTTGACGCCGCCGCCGTATACGACGAGGAGAGCGGCGCGCTGACGGTGTTCGCCGTGAACAGGGACTTGGAGAATAACGCCGAATTCAGGGTTGATCTGCGCGGCTTCCCCGGGATGCGCCCGGTTGAGCACATTTTTATGGCAAGCGACGATTTAACGGCGCGGAACTGCGCGGCGGGCTGCGCGGTCAGGCCGCAAAGGAGCGTGGTTTCGCCCATGGACGGCGGGGTTTATGACTGCGTGATCAAAAAGGCAAGCTGGAACGTGCTGAGATTTTCGAAATAAGAGGTGTGCAAATTGAAGTGCCCGAACTGCAAAAAGAAAACGCCCCGCAGCAATGAAATGTGCGTTGCGTGCGGTTATCCCGTGAAACCGATCCCTGTGCCGCCCGGCGGAAAAATCCGGTTCGGCGCATACGATTGGTATGTGCTGGACAAGCAGGACGGCAGGGCGCTGATCATCACCGAAAAGGTGATCGGGTTCAGGCCGTATCACCATGAGGAATGCGAAATCACCTGGGAAACCTGCGATATGCGCGAATACCTGAACGGTGAGTTTTACGATTCGTTCAGCGCGGCTGACCGGGCGCGGATCATTGAAGTCACAAACGAAACTCCTGATAACCCGTGGTACGGCACACGCGGCGGCAACCCCACGGCTGACAAGATATTTTTGTTAAGCATCGATGAGATCCTGCAATATTTCGGCGACAGCGGACAGATCAAAACGCGGTATATGTACCCAAATTGCGACTGGTGCAAGGATGAATTTTTGCCGTGGATTGACGACAAATATAACCTCAACCGCCGCGCCGTTGGTGACGACGGGATTGTTCGCCCTTACCAACTGCGGTCGCCCGGTTCTAACGGACGCTGCGTTGCCGGTATAATGGGCTTTTGCGGCGACGGGTTTGACCAAGGCTGCATTGGCATCAGCGGCAACTGCGATTTGGTAGACGGTCATTTTTTGTTTGATGGCGACGGCGGTCTGACAAGAGCATTGGGCGTCCGTCCCGCGCTGTGGCTGAGGACGGAATAAAAGCAAAAGCTCTTTTAGATTTTTGCGTTAAATTAAAATTTCACAACCCCTCCGGCGCTTCGTGCCACCTCCCCTTGCATGGGAGGCTTGGAACGCGCGGTGATCACAGCCGCCCCTGCAAGGGGAGGTGGCACGCAGTGCCGGAGGGGTAAAACTATCAAAAAACGAAAGGACTTATACTTATGTCAAAAATGATCGGCTCCCCCCTCCCCAACATCCCCTGGCAGGACAAACCCGCCGCCTGCACCGAACCCATCTGGCGTTACGAAAGAAACCCCGTCATCCCCCGCAACGCGATTCCCCGGGCCAACAGCATTTTCAACAGCGCGGTCGTCCCGTATGGGGACGGCTTCGCGGGCGTCTTCCGCTGCGACGACAAGGAGCGCAGGCAGGATCTCTACACCGGCTTTTCAAGCGACGGCATAAACTGGACGCTGGAAAACGACCCCATCCGCTTCACCGCCGACGATCCCGAAATCAACCGGCACGAATATAAATACGACCCGCGCGTCTGCCTGCTGGACGGCAAGTACTATGTGACCTGGTGCAACGGCTACCACGGCCCGACGATCGGCGTGGGTTACACCGAGGATTTCAAGAGCTACGTCCAGCTTGAGAACGCCTTCCTGCCATACAACCGCAACGGCGTCCTTTTTCCGCGCAAAATCGGCGGCAATTACGCGATGGTCAGCCGCCCGTCCGACATGGGACACACCGCGTTCGGCGACATATTTTACTCCGAAAGTCCCGACCTTGTCTACTGGGGCAAGCACCGCCACGTGATGGCTCCCACAGACGAGACTCCGTGGCAGTCGCTGAAAATCGGCGCGGGCCCGACTCCCATTGAGACGGACGAGGGCTGGCTGCTGATTTATCACGGCGTGCTTTTGAGCTGCAACGGTTATGTGTACAGCTTCGGCGCGGCGATGCTCGACCTTGCGGAGCCGTGGAAGGTGCTGTACCGCTCCAGACCGTACCTGATGTCCCCGCAGGAGCTGTATGAGATCGCGGGCGACGTACCGAATGTGGCGTTCCCCTGCGCGGCGCTGACCGACCCGGCAAACGGCAAAATCGCGATATACTATGGCTGCGCGGACACGACGACGGGACTGGCGTTTACTACGGCGGATGAACTGACGGCGTGGCTCAAGGGGAATTCGTTTTAGCAGGGCAACAGGAGGAGGTTATCCATGAAAAAGTATTGCCTATGTATCGTTTTGATAGCGCTGTTTCTGGTTTCCTGCCAAGCCAATCAAGCAACACACCCTTCAACGCCGCCAATGGAAACCAATGCAACAGATGTGCACCCCGAATCTTCTTCTGTGATAATTTGGGTTGAGGGCGATGGCAATCGGTTCTTTGATGAAAACGGCACGCGCAGGATAGCGGTAAATTATAAGGAAATCAATTTGTCCGAAATGACTTGGAATGACCAAACCTGGGATAACCTTTGGCCGGGAATTGAACCTCTCAGTGACTTAACATGGATTCTTGACCAGCGCATTGCCGCGAGAGATGATGCTGCGCGTATCGCAACCGAGGTTATGGCAAGTGAGCAGGAAGCGGGAAACAGAGCTTTTATTGATGCCATTGGGTTGTCGCAAGTTGCATATGATCCCAAAAAGAGCATATGGGTTATTTCGTATTGGCAAGACCGACCCGGAAGCGATTTGAGTATTGCTCTAGATGGCAATACAGGCGAATTGATTCGCATCTGGGCATACGGTGAATAGATAGCCCTATAGGAAAAACAAACATAAAGCACCCTCACTCTGAAATAAAAAAGCACAACTCCCCTCCCCCCTGCATATAATACGCAGAGGGGAGGACGCTTCTATGTTTATCCACTTTATCGAAAATATTGCCGCCCATTTTTTGTGCTTCGCACTTCATCTCAGCGGTTCCGGCTCGTTTCCGCCGCCGCTCTCTGCCGCCGAGGAAACGCATCTCCTCAAAGAAAAGGAGCAGGGCAACGAAGACGCCCGGCGAACCCTGATCGAACATAATCTCCGGCTTGTAGCGCACATTATCAAAAAATATTATTCCAGCTATTCCGATCAGGAGGATCTGATTTCCATCGGAACTATCGGATTGATTAAGGCGATCAACACGTTTGATTCGTCGAAAGGGACGCGGTTAGCGACGTATGGGGCCAGGTGTATTGAAAATGAAATCCTCATGCATTTCCGTAACCAAAAAAAGACCTCGCAAAATATTTCCATGAACGACCCCATCGATATCGACGGCGAAGGCAACCCCCTGACTCTGACCGACATAATCTGTACGCCGGACACCATAGCGGATGATCTGGACATCAAAATCAAGTCTGAGAAGCTGTACCAATACATAGAGGAGCTTGCGGACGATAGGGAAAAGCGTATCCTGATCATGCGGTACGGTCTGTACGGCAAACGAACGTATTCACAGCGGGAGGTGGCAAAGGAGCTTCATATTTCCCGGTCATATGTGTCCCGCCTCGAAAAAAAAGCGCTGACCCGGCTAAAGAAACAGTATGGCTGCGCACTTGACGCAAGTAATCCTCCGGGTAATTGATAAATTTTGCAGGGCAGGAATCGTTTTTGATTCCTGCCCTGCTGTATTTGTATTTGGTCTGACTATAGGTTCCGCGTCATTTTGAAACCGCCACGGAAACCTCCGACAGGTACTGTGACGGATCATTGGCGCTGACCTCATCGTGCAGGTATATGCTGTATACCGGACCCTTGACGGTAAGGTCGTGCTCCTTGATATAAGCCTTCATTCTTTCGGCCAGGTCTCCGAACTCGCCGTAATAGCCGCGGGCAAATCCGACCAGATATTCTCCCGCGGGGCGGCCGTTGTTCCCTGTGGGATCCAGAGAGCAAAAGTAGTGCGGTTCTCCGGGAGCTTCGACAAATCCTTCCCAGCCGTCGTGCATCGCGCCGATAGGGAAACTGAGGTTCATACGCAGATGGTCGGCATGACGGCAAAAATTCATGAAAGGCTTGCAGAATCCTTCCCCGGGCTTCCACTTGTTGCGCGGCCCGAGAATAAAAGGCGTATCATTCTCATGCATGATCGCAATCTTTGTCGCGTCAACGTATACCGCGCCGCCGCCGTCGGATTCTTTATAAAGCTTTATTCCGTTCAGCGTCTCAAAGCCTTTCAGCACCATTGAGCCGTAATTGATCAATTCCCGCCTTGTATGAACGATGGAATAGCATTCGTGAAGCCTGCGCATCTCCATGTCAAGCGCTTTTTCCTGCTGCTCAATCAAGCTTACGATGCCTTCGGGATGACGGTTCCCCTGCAATTCCCCGATCTCTTTTAAGGAAACATTGATGTTGCTCATAACGGTGACGAATTTGACGGAGATAAGCTGCTGCCAGGAATAATATCTGTAGTTGTTTTCCGCGTCACGTTTGGCGGGTACGAAGAGCCCGATGTCATCCCAGTAACGCAGGGTTGTCTGCCCGATGTCGGCAAGCTTGGAAAATTCTTTGATAGACAAGAATTCCTTCATTTTTCACTCTCTTTTCAATCAATTGCGGTCCATTTTAGCATGTGAGGCACGCACTGTCAAGCGGCGGGCGCGAAACGCGAGGCAAAAGTGTGTATGTTAATTAATAAGACTTAAAAGCTTAGCGGCGACCGCAAAGATCGCCGCACCCCCATACATTGTTGCGTTGCGTTAATAATAGGATACATTCAGCAGTTCATACCGTCTTGCATAATTGGACATGAGAATACTAAACACAATATTTCCGTCTTTGCTTTTAAGCGTCTTCATTGCGCCAAATTCTTCAAATTCATATTCAGGCAACGACTCAAGAACGTCAAAATATTTCATATATGTTTCATAGTTGATCGCCAAAAACTGTATGCAGTCATCATGACCGGGATAATCCTCATTCGCGAATTCAGTCGCGCCGTCAGGCAGTGGAATCGTATACGTTACGCCGTCTTTTTCCGCTGTGAAGAATTTCGGTTTACCGGAGCGGCAAGATTCAAAAACAGCTTTTTCGTATTCGCCGATGTTTTCTTTCTGCAAATGAACGAAGAAGATAATCTCGTTTCTGATCGGCTCAACAAAAACCACAACCGCAAATACAATAAACAAAAACACGAAAACAGCGCTTACCGAAATCAATATCCGTTTTTTAGATTTCATTATGATAGATCCTTATCCCGTTCCGCGTTCGGTTCGCCTGAGCCGCCTCCCATCCTGCCATCGTAAAACACGTTCGCAATATGTGATTCAGCCGAGAAAGGGCACGGCTGTTTCGATGAATACAGTGCAGCTACAGTCTGCACCTCTGTTCATTCAGAGACGACTCCTGGCGCTTTGACCAATGTGGCGAGGAAACTCAACACGTCGAGGGGATGACGCGTCGGAGGGGGCGCTTCCTCACCACGGCTATAGTATAAGCGTTAAAGGTACTTTAAGGTCAATACTTTTTATAAAAATTTTTAAAATTTTTTTTGAAATTAAAAAACGGTATAAAAAAATTCGGAAATCTCTTGATTTGAAATAGTTTTCCGCGTGAAAGGTAATAAAAAAATTTTCAGGAAGCACAAGTGGAATTGTAATTTTTGGGTGAAAATTGCAGTTTTGTTGAATAAAAAACCTTAGTTGGTTTAAGGTTTTGCCTAAAAAACTCAGATGAAAAGACAAAAAAAATTATCCAGATCCCTTGCAAAGAAAGCATCGCCTGTGTTACAATAGACTCATTACATAACCCTCTCTGAGAGTTATGACCGAGGAGTATTTTCAACGCTCCTCGGCGCAAAACCAAACGTTTTGCAAGGAGTCTAATGGACAAAAGATTTTCTTGAAAGGGTGATCATATCTTGGAGCTTATTTCTCTCGCGGTGAAACAGGCGCTTTTAGGATTCACGGCAGTTGTAAGAGGTTTGTGGATCCTGCCCGCCGTCATTTGCCTGTCCATTTTTAACGGCAATCTGTTCAGCTGGGCCAGCATGGCTTTCACCGGCAGCTATCTGCAAACGGACGGTCTGGCGGTCTATGACAGCGAGATACCCGGCGACAAAATCCATTTCCTGCGCACCGGCGGCAGCGACGCGATCCTGCTTGAAAGCAACGGTCTTTTCGCGATGGTGGACGCCGCCGAGGACAGCGACAATCTCAAAAACGATCCCTCGCTCAGATTGGACGGTTGGGAAGAATATGTGCTTGATTACGTCAAGCGCGCGGCGGGAGACGCGCAGGGCAAGGTCACGCTGGAGTTCGTTTTAGGCACCCATTCCCATTCTGACCACATCGGCGGCTTTGACACGCTTATCCTCGACCCTGACGTCACGGTCAAAAAGGCGTTTCTCAAGCGCTATGACAATGAGAACATGCTGTCCTACGAGCAGGAATGGGACAATCAGGAGGTCTATGACCAAATGGTTTCGGCGCTTGAACTGCGCGGCGTGCCGCTTATACAGGATATCCCGGCTGAATCTTTCTCTTTCGGCAATTTCACGGTGACGATTTTCAACGGCGAATACAATAACACAACCGGCGACGAAAACGAAAGCTCCCTGGGCGTTTTGGTTGAGTCCGGCGGAAATAGGGCTTTTCTGGCCGGAGACATAAACAACTTCGGCAAAACGGAGGACCGCATATCGAAAGTCATCGGCAAGGTTGACCTGCTTAAGGCGGGACACCACGGGCATCCCGGATCAAGCACCCTGCCCTTTGTCTACAGGCTGAACCCGGACGCTGTCATCTTTACCGCCTACGGTGAAAACGTCAACGGGTTAGTGCTCAACACTTTCGCTATCGCGGCTAACCCGGCTATGATGAGCACGGGCGATTTCGGTGGAGTAGCGGCTGTGTTCAGCGGCGGTAAGATCAATTATTACGCGATAAACGAATTCGCTGTGCCGCTGGAAAGCAAGTAATTAAGTACCCTGAGAATCTGTGTAAAAAAGCCGCGAAGTCGATTGTGTAAAGACTTTGCGGCTTTTGTTTTTTTACCCCTCCGCCCCTGCGGGGCACCTCCCCTTGCAGGGGAGGCTTGGGAACATAAGATGCAATTGCCAAAGCCTTCCCTGTAAGGGGAGGTGCCCCGCAGGGGCGGAGGGGTTTCCCTGATTCCTCTACAGGCTCGCCGCCGCGACGCTCTGTCCCACCCGGCGGTTTTTCTCGTCCGGCACGTGGACATTGAAATCATAGCCGGCATATTCCTCGCCGAGAACCTGCTTCGCGGTACGGACGATTATATTCCCGCCCTCGCCCGACATGACTCTCCCGAGCAACAGAACGTGCTTAAAGCCATAAAAATCCCAGTAATAGGGCAGCGTATGCCCTAAATAGCACCCGAGCGACCTGAAAACATCGGCGGCACGGGAATCGTCTTTCTCGAGCAGGGCCTGAACGGCGTTCAGTTTTTCGCCCGGAGTAGCGCCGGACTCAAGCTCAATGCCGGCATTCGCCGCCAGCTTGATAACCGCGTCCTGCGAAAAATACTTCACGCCGCAGCCAATGTCGCCCGACCATTCGTCGGCCATGGCGTTTTCACAGGCGTCCACAGGCGCGAAAGCAAGCTCGTTGAGCCATCCCGTGATGTTTCCGTTTTTGTCAACAAATCCGCCCGCTTCACTTGTGCCCATGGCGATGCCCAGCACGTTATTGTCCGAAAGCTCCATCGCGCCGGCGAGGGCCGTCACGTCGCCGTCGTTTATGACGCTCAAAGGCACATCGCCGATTTCTTTCGCGGCGCGGATGTAAATGTCACGCACCTTTTTGTCGAAGTCCTGTGGCGGAACCTTCAAAAACAGCGAAGCCACCATCGTTTGGTTATCGATGTAAATCCCCGCCGAGCTGACGCCAATGGCGTCCACGCGGGGCATTTTCGCGGCGGCTGTTTTGAACGCGCTCACGATCTCGCCAAAGTGATAATCGGGATCAGCCGTGGTTTTGGGATGCCACACGACCTCCTCGCTGTATACCGCTTCGCCGTCAATGACCGCCGAAACCTTGCGGTCGCTGCCGCCCGCGTCAAACCCGATGCGGCAGCCGCTTACATGGCCGCCCACGGCTTTTGCCTGCTCCATCTGCGCGGGCTTTTCGGAGAGCGGAAGAGACGCCGCCTCAAACCCACGCCCATAGACCTTTGTCATGAATCTGCTGTCGAAAGCGCGCTTGCCGGTTTCGCTGTAGACCTCCGCGATGTAGGCCGCGATCCCGTCGTCCCCGCAGATCGTCACCTTGTATCCGCCTTTCACCCACAGCAGGAATTTAACCGTCCGCTCGATATAAAAACGGTCGGCAAGCACATTCTCCCTGGTGATAAAGGTGTCATAAACGGCGCGCAGACCGTCGTTTCGCTCCACGCAAACGGAGACCGGCTTTTTTGCCTTTTTCAAAAACTCCTTCTGAAAAAGCGACATGGGGATGAATTGCTCATCCAAAACGGGAACGTTTTTGATGCTGATGCCGATGCCGAGAAAATTCATATACTTATGATCTCCGATCTATTTATTTTGCATTCCACTCAATGGGATCGCCCTGCTCGATGATCCCGGGCCCAAACGACGCTATCTCTCCTGTTTCCGGGTTGGTAGGCTGGTCAACCTGATATAAGTACCCGGTTTTTCCATACCTGCCGAGCTTGCTTTGGTCGTAGCGGTCACTGTCCATGCAGATGTTGACGGCTTTCACCGCAACCGTTATGTCGCGGCTTCCCCTGCAAAGCTTACGCTCCCATAAAAACTCGCATTCGATATTGAGAAAGCACTCTTTGATCCGCGGCGCGTTCACCTTCGCGGCTTTTTCCGCCGTCAGGCCGGAGGCGGTGATTTCATCCGTCTCGAACTGATTGTTTCCAATCGTTTTTGAGCAGCGGTCATATATGTCGTTCGAGGGGAAATTCAGCACGCAAACGCCGGTTTTTTTCAGCGATTTATACATGTGCCCGCTTTTTGAGACCTTGCCCATAATACAGATGAAATCGTCTGTTCCGGATCCGACAAAGGTTGACCAGGATTGTAGGCTGGCGTTTTCCTTTCCGTTTGATTTCCAGCCTGTGACGACGAATACCAGTGACGGCATGGCTGTCACAAAATCGTACCATGAGAAGCCGCCGCAGCATTTACACCAATGATCGGTGATTGTTTGCGGCCTTGCGGAGAATTCTTTTTTCACAGGACAACGCCTCCTTTTTATTGATTCAAAAGCTTTCCGAATAGTTGAACCCCTCCGGCGCTGCGCGCCACCTCCCCTTGCAGGGGAGGCAGTGGCTGCCGGTCGCTCAAGCCTCCCCTGCAAGGGGAGGTAGGCACGCAGGGCCGGAGGGGTTAGGCAAAATAAAAGTCTAAAAGAGCCATTAAATAAAGCCCTTTCGCAGTTCTTCAAGCATATATTCATCGTGGTCGCGGACAAACGCGAAACAGTCCACAAGCATGCGGCGTATGGCTCTGTTTTTTAACCCTTTTGCCCAATCAAGCTTATCCCCGCCCATATATTCACCGATTCCGCGCCACGCAATCCATAACACATCATGGCTTGTCCAACATAGCCTGTTTATCTCGTTAAGCGCTATAACCTCTTTGTGCGGCTCTTTACCCGCTCTCAATGGATTCACGGCGTATCCGAGCATTGCCCGCTGGTCTATCGGCTGACCTATCCAGCCGGAAATGCGGTCACGCATTTTTAACAGTTCATCATCGTTCAGATTCTCGAAGTTCTCGTCATTCAACATGAAATCCACCGTATTGCTATAAAACTTTTTCTCTTTCATGCTCTCCATGATTTTTATGCCGCGCATGAATACGTCTTGAATGGTTACGGCAGGTTTTTTCTTTTTTCCTAAAGTAAACGCGTGCCCTCCTTTTTCGTACCAGTCAGGCATAATGAACATACCATTTTCATCATACCCTGCCGGTGAGGCCGCAGGTTTGCCCCAATAACCCTGTGAACCGTCAAAACCGTATAAAGTACCGTTATCATCATAGCCTGTTATCAAAACCCATTGATATGTTGTGCCGAATAAGGCTAAAACCGGGACATCTTTGTCAATTGAGATTTTTATTTCGTTAAAAACCAATTCTTTGTTGTTGCCGGGAAAAATCAACTCATCAAAATCATATCCAGCGTAATCAAAAACAAAGCCTATGTACCAATCAAACTCTCGGAGCATCACATTACAAGTTTGATTCCAATCGTCTTTCATGTGATCGTCATTTGATAAATCAATCTGTAAAAAGCCGAACCCGGTCACAGCGGTATACAGATTATATAGCTCCTCATGCTTTTTGTTAATCGGAACTAAATCTTTGCATTGACCGCAGTTGATACAGCTGCCCTTTTGACTGCCGCAAAAAAAAATCACAATTTTTATCCGTAATCCCATCGGCGCGCATGAGCATGGACACAAGGCAAGCCGTAAACCGCACGGTTTCACACCCGTTCGGAAAATTTACGACATCCGAAATTATTTTTTTCACTTTACAATTTCTCCGCTTTTTTGTTTTTATTACACTGCATAATTATTGTAGCTACTCTTTTTTTAAATCAAACAATTGATTCATATAAGTCGTTCCATTCAGGATTCATGCTTTCTATCAATTCCAACTTTTTCTTTCTTGGACCGCCTTTTATCCGCTTTTCCTGTTCAATAGCAGTCGTGATCGAATCATGTGCTTCATAATAACCGAGTTTATCAACGTCATACTCGCTTGTAAAACCCCCTGTCAATTTATTTTTATGTTCGTATACACGTTTTATAAGATTCGAGGTAACTCCTATATACAACGTGCCATTTCTTTTGTTGAATAAAATATATACATAACCCTGTTTCGTGTTTTCCACCTCCAAATCCTTTTGCAGAAGATGTTTCGGCCATATGTGCGTGAATATTATAGATGCCGGGTAAAGTTCACGTCATTGCGAGCGCGAAAAAAGGTTGGGCGACAGCAATGTTTGTGCGCGAAGCAATCCAGTTGGCAAACAGTTCAGAGATTGAAAAAAACAAAGTTGCAGAACTGGATTGCTTCGCGCACCGACCTTGTTGTAAAAAAAACGTTTCTCTGCGCTCGCAATGACGCCTGACTTCTACCTGTTATCTATTATTTCAACCCGTGTTTCACATTGTCAACTGTATTACAAACAGGTTCTACGAAAGCGCCGCAATCCGCCCGTTAATCTCAGCCCTGAACTCGTCAATATACCCGCCAATGAAATCACAGGGATCAACATCGCCGTCAATAAGCTCCGTTATGTCCAGCCCATAGGTAACGCTTTCGGCCTCGTCCACGTCGTGGCTCGCGAAAAACGTGGCGTTGGCCAGGCGGCGGCCGACAGTCGCCAGGTCATAGCGCTTGCCCCCGGTGATCTGGCTGTCATAAACGCCCAAAATCGCCGCCGAAACATTCGGGTGCGCGCTTGTGTCAAGCACGAGCTTGTCCTCGTCGCGCAGCCAGTCAAGACTGCGCCACACCTCAAGCGAAACCACCTTTTCCGGGCGTTTTTCTTTCGGTACGCCTTTCAAGGCGCGGATGACGTTCAGCGCGACGGCCACGTGCGTGTCATGCTTGTCCGCGAGATTGTGGGTGTAAAGCGTTTTCGGCGAGCAAGCAAGGATGATCTCCCGCAGCTCGTCGATCAGCGTTTCGTTGCGCGGCGCTTTTACCTCCGAACTCTTATACGCAAGCAGGAACTGTGCGGAATATCTGCCGATCTCGGCGGCCATCTTCTGCTCCTGCGCCCGAACAACTTTCATGTTCTCGTCCGTGTAGTTTTCATAGACGCCGCTTCTGGGCGAGCCGGCCCCGTCGGTCACCGTGACGCCGGTGAACCATTTATCCGTTTTACCGAAGCATTCGATGATCGGCGCGTAGGCCATGATCTCGATGTCGTCCTGATGCGCCGCGATACAAAGAGCGGTCGTGCGCGGCAGGGCTTCGGCCAAGTCTGCTTGGTCGGGTATGAACAGCTTCGCGGCGGAGTTTTGGAGTTTCATATGGTTGACACCTCGTTAGACATTAGATTTTAGACGGTAGTTTTAGATATGGTCAGGGCACGCGGCGCGATTGAGTTCGACTATATTTTAGCTGAATCGCGCCGCGTTGTCAAGAAAAATCACGTCAAACGCATGAGTTAAAAAATTGTGAATAAGATCGCATTTTACATGATATCGCGGGGTCGCCTTGCGATCCCCGCCCTACCCCTGAAGCATGCTTCATTCGTGCGTTTGCCGCGCTGAAAAAAAACTGTTGATTTTCTGTCCGTTATGAGTTATTCTATATAGATAGAGAGATATACTCCTTAACGCCTTAAAATTACAGCAAAAAAACGCGCAAAACCCGTATATCAAAGTTTTTACTTATTTTTTGCGGATTTTATAGTCGTTAAGTAACCGCCGATTAAATCGGGGTCGTCGTATTGCCGAGAGATTTTCCCGTCAGATTGTCTGAAATTTTACAGATAATCCTGTCGGATATCAAGAAATTTCGAGCAATCTGACGGGAAAATATCCGGCTAGACGGCGGCATCCGATTTAATCAGTGGTTACTTAAGCAGTATAGAAAGAAATGGAGATGTTTTTTATGAAGCAATTCATGTCCCGGGATTTCCTGCTTGACAGCCCCATCGCCCAAACGCTTTTTTCCGCAGCGGAGAGCATGCCGGTTTTCGACTGGCACTGTCATCTTTCCCCGAAGGAAATCTATGAAAATAAGCAGCCCGAAAACATTGCGGAGCTATGGCTCACAGGCGACCATTATAAGTGGCGGGCCATGCGCTCTTTCGGCATTGACGAAAAGTACATCACCGGCGACGCGGACGGCTATGAAAAGTTCATGGCCTGGGCAAAGGTCATGCCGTATCTCATCGGCAATCCCCTTTACCACTGGACTCACCTTGAGCTGCGCCGCTATTTCGACATAGATGAAACGCTGTGCGAGCGTACTGCCGACCAGATATGGAAGCGGGCCAACGCGAAAATCGCGGAGGGCGGATTCAGGCCGCGCGAGCTTATCGTCGGCTCGAACGTCAGGTGCCTGTTCACCACCGACGACCCCGCCGACTCGCTTGAGTACCACCGCCTCATCGCTCAGGACAGAAGCTTCACCTGCAAGGTGCTCCCGGCGTTCCGCCCCGACAAGGCGCTGAATGTGGAGCTGCCCTCTTTCCTGCCGTGGCTCGCGCAGTTTGAAAAGACTGTCGGTGAGAAAATCAAAAGCTTTGCCGGACTCAAGGCGGCGCTCAAGGACCGCATCAGCTTCTTTGACCAGATGGGCTGCCGTGCCAGCGACCAGGCTTTCTCCTACATGCCCTTTGCCCCGGCGGACGATATTGAGCTTGAGCTGATCTTCTCCAAGGTGCTTTTCAAAAGCCCGCTTACGGAGCTTGAGGCGGATAAGTACCGCACGTCGGTCATGCTGTTTTTAGCGTCGAAATACGCGGAAAAAGGCTGGGCGATGGAGATTCATATGGGCGCCATGCGCAACAATAACACCAGAATGCTGAATAAGCTCGGACCCGACTCCGGCTTTGACTCGATCGGCGACGATCAGATCGCGCTTCGGCTGTCCCGCTTTCTCGACAGCCTGGCGGCGGAAAAGCAGCTGCCGAAGACCATCCTGTTCACGCTGAATCCAAAGGACAACTATGTGCTCGGTTCCATGCTCGGCAACTTCCAGTCGCCTGAAACCGCCGGTAAAATACAGTTCGGCTCTGCGTGGTGGTTCAACGACAACATCGATGGCATGCGCGAGCAGATGAAAGCGCTGGCGAACCTCGGCTGCATCGGCAAATTCATCGGCATGGTCACGGACTCGCGTTCTTTCCTGTCGTACCCGCGCCATGAATATTTCAGGCGCATACTGTGCGGGCTTTTGGGCGGCTGGGTCGAGGACGGGCTGTACCCTGACGACTTCGAGACGCTCGAAAAGATCGTGCGGGATATTTCGTATAACAATGCCGTGGATTATTTTAAGCCGAAAGTATAATGTTTAACATACATCCGTATCCAATATCTGTGAAAGGAATCAACAATATGTCTGAACTGAAAACCCCTCTTTACGATCTCCACGTCAAATACGGCGGCAGGCTCGTGCCTTTCGCCGGTTACCTCCTGCCCGTGCAGTACGCGGGCATAACGGCGGAGCACATGGCCGTGCGCACGGCCGCCGGGCTGTTCGACGTGTCACACATGGGCGAGATTTCCTTAACCGGGCCTGACGCCCTGCAAAACGTCCAAAATCTGCTGACAAACGACTTTTCAACAATGACTGACGGTCAGGCCCGTTACAGCCCCATGTGCAACGAAAACGGCGGTATCGTGGACGACCTGCTCGTCTACCGCAAAGACGGGCAAAGCTACCTGCTCGTCGTCAATGCGTCCAACCGCGAAAAGGACGCCGCATGGATCAAGTCTCACCTGTCCGGTGACGTGACTTTCAAAGACGAATCCGACGAAACCGCGCAGCTCGCCCTGCAAGGCCCGAAGGCACAAGAGATTCTGTGCAGACTGGCCGGCGAAGCTTCCCTCCCCGAAAAATACTATACATTTAAAAATAATGTGTCCGTCGGCGGACTTGCGTGCCTTGTCTCCAGAACCGGCTACACCGGCGAGGACGGCTATGAGCTGTACACCGCAAACGAAAACGCGGAGCCCCTGTGGGAGAAGCTGATGGAAGCCGGGCGGGACTTGGGTCTTGTCCCCTGCGGCCTTGGCGCGCGTGACACCCTGCGGCTCGAGGCGGCCATGCCCCTGTACGGCCACGAGATGACCGACGATATATCTCCCCTTGAAACAGGGCTTAACTTCGCCGTCAAGATGCAGAAGGACGATTTCATCGGCAAGGCGGCGATCGCCGCCAAAGGCGAGCCGACGGTGCGTCGCGTTGGGCTGGAGCTTTTAGGGCGCGGCATCGCCCGCGAGCATGACCGTGTGTTCATCGGCGAAACCGAGGTTGGCTATGTCACGTCGGGAACCATGTGCCCCTATCTGAACAAGGCCGTGGCTATGGCCATCGTGCCGAAGGAGGTCGCCGCCGGGGACGAGGTTATCATAGAGGTTCGCGGCAAAAAAATCCCGGCGAAAGTAGTTCCTCTGCCGTTTTACAAAAAATCATAATTCAGGAGGATTTGCACAATGACAACAAATAACTCTCCAAGCGTAAATCAGGGAAAAGGCTCGGTTTGTATCTACTCAAACAACGGGGAGATATCCCACCTAACCGTGTCGCCCAAGAAAAAATCCGACGTTTTGATCGGCGCCGCGGCAGTTTTGGTGACTCTGTCCGCGATAGCCAACATCGTTATTGCAGTAATGAACTGCTGCCCCGCGCAAGAATGCCTTTCGCAGGAATCAGAATAACTTCACATTAATCATATTTTAAAAGGAGATTAAACCATGAACGTACAAAAAGATTTATTCTACGCGCAGTCCCACGAATGGGTAAAGTACCTTGACGGCGGCCGCGCGCTGGTCGGCATATCCGATCACGCGCAGTCGGAGATGGGCGACGTGGCGTTCATCAACCTCTGCGACGAGGGCGACGCGCTGAACGCCGGTGACTGTTTAGGCGACATTGAATCCATCAAGGCCGTTTCGGACGTCTATTCGCCGGTCGCGGGCACGGTCGCGCGCGTCAATGACGAGCTGCTCGACGATCCCGCAAGGCTCAACGCCGACCCTTACGGCGCATGGCTCATAGAGCTTGAAGATGTGACGGAAAACGCAGAGCTTATGGACGCGGACGCTTACGAAAATTACATTTCAGAATAACGTGCGGGGCGGGACTTTCTCCCGCCGGCAATATTGGAGGAAATTTATGTCCTACATTCCAAATACGATCGCCGAGCGCAAAGAAATGCTTGGCTCTATCGGAGTATCCTCTGTTGAGGAGCTGTTCGCCGCAATCCCCGAAAATCTGCGATTAAAAGGCCGCATGAATCTCCCACAGGCGAAAACCGAGTTCGAGGTTCTCAGCGAGCTGACCGCCCTGTCGGAGAAAAACACGCTGTTCAAAACGTGTTTTCGCGGCGCGGGCGCGTACCGCCATTATATCCCCAGCGTCGTGAGAAGCCTCGCGTCCCGCGAGGAGTTTGTGACGGCGTACACCCCCTATCAGCCCGAACTCAGCCAGGGCGTGCTGCAAAGCATCTTCGAGTATCAAACGGTAATCTGCGAGCTGACGGGCATGGACGCTTCAAACGCCGGCGTCTATGACGGCGCGCAGGCCGCCGCCGAAGCCATCGCGATGTTCCGCGAACGCAAACGCACAAAGGCCGTTGTGTCGGCGGCGATCCGCCCCATGACTCTGTCGGTCATAAAAACATACTGCCGCGCGGCGGACTGCGCGCTCACCATAGTCCCGGCGCGTGACGGCGTGACGGACTTGGCCGCCCTGAAAGCCGCGCTTGACGGCGAGACGGCGGCGGTGTACATGGAACAGCCCAACTACTACGGCATCGTCGAAAACGCGGCCGGCATAGCTGACGCGGCCCACGGCGCGGGCGCGAAGCTCATCATGGGCGGCCATCCCATCTCGCTGGCCGTGCTGAAAACCCCGGCGGAATACAGCGCGGACGCCGCTGTCGGCGAGGGCCAGCCGCTGGGTATGCCGCTGTCGTTCGGCGGACCGTATCTCGGATTCATGGCCGTCAAGGCGCGCGATATGCGCAGACTGCCCGGACGCATCGTCGGCAAGACCGCTGACGCGCAGGGCCGCGACGCCTATGTCCTAACCCTCCAGGCGCGCGAACAGCATATCCGCCGCGAAAAAGCGGTGTCCAGCATCTGCTCAAACGAGGCGCTCTGCTCCTTAACAGCCGCCGTTTACTGCGCAGCCATGGGCAAAGAGGGACTGCGAGATGCCGCGAACCAATGCCACGCAAAGGCGAAATACGCGGCGGAGCAAATCGCGTCCATAGACGGTTTCGGTATGAAGTTCGGCGGATTTTTCTTCTGTGAATTCGTGACGTCCTGCCCCGTCCCCGCTGACCGCGTCATGGACGCGTTGGCAAAGCAAAACATTTTGGGCGGACTTCCGATCAAAATCGACGGCGAAGATTGCATTCTGTGGTGCGTGACGGAGGTCAACACAAAGGCGGAAATCGACGCGCTTACAAAAATCCTGAAGGAGGTAATATACTAATCCCTCATTAAAACCTTTTCAAAAAATCTGCGCAAAAACCCACACATCAAAGCCTTTTGCTTGATTTTTTGAAGGTTTTATAATTGGGATTAGTATAATGTCAGAATGAGTGAGTTAATATTCAGTAAAAGCAGGCCCGGCCGCCGCTGTACCGTTATTCCAAAATGCGACGTACCAAAAGCGGATATCCCGCACGAGCTTCTGAGAGAGACCGCCCCCGGACTTCCCGAAATCGCGGAGGTCGATCTGGTGCGGCATTACACGAACCTCAGCCGCAGGGCTTTCGGCGTTGACAACGGCTTCTACCCCTTAGGCTCCTGCACCATGAAATACAACCCCAAGGTGAACGAGGAAGCGGCGGCTCTTCGCAGCTTCACGGGCATTCACCCGCTTCAGCCACCTGAGTCGGTTCAGGGCGCCTTACAGGTGATGGGCGTGCTGTCCGACTGTCTGCGCGAAATAACGGGCATGAACGCGATCTCCCTCCAGCCCGCCGCCGGGGCGCACGGCGAGTTCGCGGCGCTGGTGATGATCAAGGCGTACCTCCTTGACCACGGCCAGCCTGACCGAACCAAGCTCATCGTGCCCGACTCCGCCCACGGGACAAACCCGGCCAGCGCGGCCATGTGCGGCTTCGAGGTGGTGAACATACCGTCAACAGCCGACGGGCTTGTTGACCTGGACGCGCTCAAATCAGCGGTCGGAGACGACACGGCGGCTCTCATGCTCACCAACCCCAACACTGTCGGCAAATTCGACACGAATATCGGTGAAATCGCAGACATTGTGCACGGCGCGGGCGGCCTGCTGTACTACGACGGCGCGAACCTCAACGCCATCATGGGCATCGCAAGGCCCGGCGACATGGGCTTCGACGCGATCCACCTGAATCTGCATAAAACTTTCTCGACGCCACACGGCGGCGGCGGCCCCGGCAGCGGCCCCGTCGGCTGTAACGCGAAGCTTGCGCCGTATCTCCCCTCCCCCGCCGTGACTGTTAAGGACGGCGGATACGCGTTCACGTCGCCTGAAAAATCCGTCGGCATGTTAAAAAGCTTTTACGGCAACTTCCTCGTGTGCGTCAAGGCGCTTGCCTATATCCTGACCCTCGGCGCTGACGGTCTGCGCGAAGCTTCGGAAAACGCCGTGCTCAACGCGAACTACATGCAGGAAAACCTGCGCGGCGCGTATGACGTCCCGTTCCCGGGGCACTGTATGCACGAATTCGTCTTGAGCCTTGAGTTGCTGAAAAAAGAAACCGGCGTAACCGCGGCGGATATCGCCAAAGGGCTGATCGACCGCGGCGTCCATCCGCCGACGATGTACTTCCCGCTGATCGTGCACGAGGCGCTGATGCTTGAGCCGACGGAGACTGAGTCACGCGAGACGCTTGACCACGCCATCGCGGCCCTGAAAGAACTGCGCCAAATGGCCGCGGAAAGCCCGCAGGCGCTTCACGACGCGCCTGTAACCACGCCGGTCGGACGCCCGGATGAAACGGCGGCGGTGCGCAACCCGGTATTGCGGGCATAATACCGTCATGGGAGGCTTATATATGGAAAGCAAGAATATCATGGGTTTCCCCTATGAAGAAAGAACCCTCGAAGCGTTCAATATCATCGGCTTCACAAAGATCGTGCCGTCGGGCGGCGAGCTTTATGACGAGGTGCGGACAGACGGCCGCTGGCAGACTCTGCAAAGCATGAACGCCGCAGACAAAAACATCTACGGCGCCGCGTCCCATGACCGGAAATGTTCGGAGGGACATTATCGGTATACCCTCGGCGTCAGGCATGATAAAAGCTATACCGCCAATCCTTTGCATGACGCGCTGTTTGAGCTGCGCGTCAAAAAGTCGGACTGGATCGTATTTACGCTTAACTTTGAACAAGAATACGGGGCTTTCTGGGGCAAGAATCCATATGCCATGATCAAAGAGCTTGGATATGATTTCAACAAAGGCGTCGGCCTGCACATTGATGTGTTCAGCGAGAGTTATAATGGCCATGAAATGGAATTCTGGATGCCGGTATGCAAAAAATGATCTTTAAATAGTAAACAGAGTGGATTTTGAAAGGAATGTTCCCATGAAAAAAACCGACCCCATCATTGAGGCCGCCGCAAAGGTCGTCCCCTCCGAGCGCCAGCTAAAATGGCACGAGCTTGAATTCTACGCTTTCATCCACTTCGGTATCAACACTTTCACCGATTCCGAGTGGGGCAGCGGCGGCGAAAGCCCCGAGCTGTTCAATCCCGTGAAGCTCAACGCCCTCCAGTGGGCCAAAATCATCAAGGCCGCCGGCATGAAAGCCCTGATCCTCACCTGCAAGCACCACGACGGCTTTTGCCTGTGGCCGAGCGCGTACACCGACCACAGCGTCAAGTCAAGCCCGTGGAAAGACGGAAACGGCGACGTCGTGAAAGAAGCGGCAAACGCGTGCCGCGCCGTGGGAATCAAGTTCGGCGTATACCTCTCGCCCTGGGACCGGCACGAGTTAAGCTACGGCACGGGCGAACGCTACAACGAATTTTTCAAAAACCAGCTCCGCGAACTGCTGACGAACTACGGCGACCTTTTCTGCGTCTGGTTTGACGGCGCGTGCGGCGAGGGCAAGGACGGACGCCGGCAGGAATACGACTGGCAGGGCTATTACGCCCTGATCCGCGAGCTTCAGCCAAACGCCGTCATCTCCGTCTGCGGGCCTGACGTGCGCTGGATCGGCAACGAGTCCGGCGTAACCAGGCGTTCGGAGTGGAACGTCGTGCCCTGGTACTACTCAAACGCCGAGTGCGTCGCGGCCGCTTCCCAGAAAGACGACCTCGCGCCGCCGAAGAAAATCAGTTCCACCGACCTTGACCTGGGCAGCCGCGCCAAAATCAAAAAAGGCCACCGGCTGATCTGGTATCCGGCGGAGGTTGACGTGTCCCTGCGCAAGGGCTGGTTCTACCATAAAAATGAGGATTTGACTGTCAAGCCGCTTTCAAAGCTCGCTGATCTCTATTACAAGTCAGTCGGCGCGAACGCGTCGCTGCTTTTGAACCTCTCGCCGAATCAGGACGGGCTGATCGCCGAGCGCGACATGGAAACGCTGCTCTCTCTGGGCGCGCAGCTTGAGATCGACTTCAACGAAAACCTGGCCGAGGGTTCGGTTATGACATGCTCGACTCAGCTCGACGGCGACCACGGCGCGCAGAACGTCCTTGATCCCGACAAATCCAAATACTGGCACTCCGGCATGGATCCCGAAAAGCCCTGGATCGAGATCGACCTGGGCGACGACTACGATATCGACAAGGTTGTGCTGCGCGAGCATATCCGCACCGGCCAGCAGATCGAGGAGTTCACGCTGTACGGCGAGGTGGAGGGCAAATGGAAAAAGCTGTCGGAGGGCACGGTCATCGGCAGCAAGCGCATATGCCGCTTCCCAGAGCTGCGGGTACAGAAGATGCGGCTTGTGATTGAGCAGACGCGGTGCTTCGCGGCGATTGAGGCGTTCGAGGCATACTAGATGCTAGATTCTAGACGCTAGACGGTAGACGTGGTTAAAGGAACGCAATGCGTTTGATTAACTGCGTCTACAATCTAAAATCTAATGTCTAAAATTCTGAAAGGTCGGTGTGCCGCGTGGGAACTTCTTTTGCCATATTACACATTGTATCGTATTTTATCATACTGGCCGCCCCAATTTTGATGGTTATTTTCGGAATTCGCGGCTTGAGCGTATGCAAAAAAATAAAAAGAACCGCGACGCCAAGTCCTTGAAAAGAATAAGGATAATCTCCGTGATTGCCGTTGTGCTGGGCGGCGTCATTCCCTTAATTTCGATTTTGTTTTCGGCTTTATTGATAGGAATAACTCTTAAAAATTGAACAGCATAAAAAGTGGCGGCCATGATGGTCGCCCCCTTTTATGCTGTTCAATTTTTTTACAGAACGGGACATCAAGGACGCCGTCCCCTACTCCAGCGCACTGCGTCCCCTTAACCAAATCTACAATCTACCATCTAGCGTCTAGCATCTAGTAAATAAACATCATCGACGTCGCCGCCAGCATCTGTCCCATAAAATACGCCGTCGTGCTGAACGCTTGGAATCTGTAGCTGCGCTTATGCATATTGAAGTACATCATTCCCAATGTGACGTCCGAGCACACAAACAGCAACGCGCCGATCGGCATCAGCATCGCGCCCGGCGTTTCGGGCAGCCTGCTCACGCCCAGCGAGCAGGCTTTCGCGAACATCAGCGACAGCATCGCGAAATACACGGTCATGGCAGGCAACAGTTTCCTGAAGTTTCCTTTTTTCACAAGGCACAGCACGGCGCCGAAAGCCAGCGACACGATAAAAACAGTGACGCTTACCGCGTCAAAAAACGGCGGCGCATTCTCGGCGGAGATCATGGCCGCGATGAAGAAAATGTGCGCGACCAAAAAGCTCGCCGCCCCGGTCACAAAAATTTTCGTTACGCTGCCTTTGCCCAATATAAAGTCACCTATCCACGAAAACCCGAAGCCGCAGAACATCAGTACCGTAAAACGCGTCACCTGCCCCGAAATTAGCGCCGCCATCACCGCGATCACGATAAAAAGCGTTGACATGATCATCTTCAGAAGAAGCGAGTGCTTGTTTTTTTGCGGGTAGCCTGATTTCGTATACGGCCTGAGTATAACGCATGTGGCGATCGCGCAGACACCTATTACCGCCATGTAAAACGTTGTCAAATTATTACCTCCCATATTGCTTCGCAGTGGATCCTCTACTTACTGACCAATCTGCCTTTATGCACCGACTCAACCACCGTATGCATCCTCTTCAAGACCTCACGCCCCACGGCGGCGACAGCCTTGCCTTTCACAAGATCCTCCGCCGTGTTCCCCATATGCTCCAGCATCCCTTTCGTTTCGGGCATACTTTGCGGCGCCGCCGTAACGCGCCCGTCCTCCAGAAACTGAAACGTCCATCTGCGCTGGCACACCGACTCAAGCGGGCGGAACCATACCTCAAGCGTCCGCTCGTCTTTCCAGGCCGCGCTGCACCGCGCCGTGAAATCAACGCCGCCCAGATGTATCGGCGAATTCCTCGCCTCGCCGTCCATGCCGCAGATCACTGTGTTTCTCACGTCGCCTTCGTTCCACGTCATCGTGCATTCATCGCCGGAAAAACTGAATTCCACGCCGTCTATATTGCCCGCCCTGTCCGTAGACATATACACCGTAGCCAGTGACAGCATACTCACGGGGAAGCCTATCATGTTGACCATCCTCGGCTTTTTGATGCTGATCCTGTAATTCTCAAGCTTTGACTCAAGCGGGCTGTGCGGTTTCGCGGGCAGCTCCTTGAGCGGCTCCAAAAACATCTTCGGCTTTAACGCCTCGTACTGTGACCGGTCGCCGCTTTCCCCGCAAAACGCCGCGGGAAAGTGCCGCCAGATACAGTCGCGGGTTTTCTGCTCATTGATCTCGCAGCTGGTGATGATAAATTCGGCGTCGTAATCCTCAAACACAATGCCGAACTGCGAAAACATTCCGTCCGCGCGGTAGGAGTTCGGCACGGCGGCGTTGCGCCAAAAGCAACAGCAATAGCCCGCGCAGCTGTCTTTCTCGTGATAGCGCATACTGTCCCCCTGCTTTTTCACGGCCTCCCGCGCCCACCACTCCGGGATGATCTGTTTTCCGTCCAGCATCCCGCCCTGATGGTAACAGCGGATGAACTTCGCGATATCCTCCGTCGTTAAAAACATACCCCAGCCGCCCGCCTCCAGGCCCTCCGAGTCCGTCTCCCAAAACGGAATTTTCGAGAATCCCAGCGGCTCGTACAGCCTCGGCGTCAGGAATTCCGTGACGGTCTGTCCCGTCGTCCGCTGTATCGCCGCGCAAACCATATAGATGTTTTCGCTGATATATTTCCAACGCCTGTCGTCGGGATCGGCGTACCATTTCGCGTCAAAAAAATCCTTCTTCCACTGGTTTTTCGACTTGTCCGCGAAAAGACTTACATCCTTGCCGGCCGACATTGTCAGCAGATGCCGGATCGTGACTTTCTCAAGCTTGGCGTCCGGCCTCGTCGGCCTGAACTCCGGGAAAATGTCGATAAGCTTCGTGTCCAGCTGAAAATAGCCCTCTTCTATGGCGAATCCCGCGGCGGTCGCGGTGAACGACTTGCTGATGGAATAGGCCGTGTGCGGGATGTCCGGACCGTATGGGTCCCTCCACGTCTCAAAGGCGACCTTGCCGTGGCGCAGCACCATGATGCTGTGCGCCTCGATGTCGCTTTGCTTCAGATCCTCAATAAACGCCAGGATATCCCTTGACGACACGCCGACCTGCTCCGGGAAATCGGCGCGCTGAAGCTTTGTTTTCTCTTGTGTGATCACTCTTGGTCAAATCCTTCCAAATAAAATACATTACAATACCTTTTATTATAGCATTTTTTAGCATATAGTGGAATAGCCGATTTCGACAAAAAAAGAAAGTTTTTCTTGTAAAGTATATACCAATACACACAAAAAAACAACAGAGCGCGTCGTCAGCTCACAGCTTGACAAACGCGCCCTGTCATCAGATCAGGTCTTGGAAAATCTTATTCGGCTTTACTGTTGATCTTTGCCAGGCACTCTCTGCAAATCTTTTTTCCTGAGAACTCAATCACGTCATCCGCCGTGTCGCAGAAAATGCAGGACGGCTCATACTTCTTAAGGATGATCTTGTCACTATCGACAAAGATTTCAACAGCGTCCTCATTATCTTCCAGATCGAACATTCTGCGAAGCTCTTTCGGCAGCACGATCCTTCCGACGGGGTCAATTCTCCTCACGATTCCAAGGGATTTCACTCTTTTTCACCTCGCTTCATTCTTTCATCTTCAACACACCACAAACTGACACGGGTAAGAAATTTGCCAGCATATGTAGATAGTGGCAAATAAAATGACTTTCAGCGCAATTTTTTCTAAATTTCGACTAAATACCACTTTATCTGTAAGTTATAGTATATAGCAAAATTACAGAAAAAACAATTGGACACTTTGTAACAAATTGCTTTTTAGTTTTTGTTTATTTTGTACAAACATACAAAACTGTTGCCTGTTCATGAAAAGTTTCGAAAAACTTATTGAATATTATGGAAAAAAGGGATAGAATATAATAGTGTTTTTTTTAGTCTACTATTTTATCAGGAGGTACAAAAACATGTCAGTAAAAGTAGCAATCAACGGCTTCGGCCGTATCGGCCGCCTCGCGTTCCGCCAGATGTTCGGCGCGGAGGGCTATGAGGTCGTCGCGATCAACGATCTTACGAACCCCGCGATGCTCGCCCAACTGCTCAAGTACGATTCCTCGCAGGGCAGATACGACGGTCATACCGTCACGGCGGGGGAGGATTCCATTACGGTGGACGGCACCGAAATCAAGATCTACAGCCAGAGAAACCCGGCTGATCTTCCCTGGGCTGAGTATGGGGTGGACGTCGTGCTTGAGTGCACCGGCTTCTTCACGACGAAGGATAAGGCTCAAATGCACATCGACGCGGGCGCGAAAAAGGTTGTCATCTCCGCCCCGGCCGACAAGGAGACGAAAACCGTCGTCTTTTCTGTTAACGAGAACATCCTCACGGCCGACGACACGATTATCTCCGCCGCCTCCTGCACCACCAACTGCCTGGCTCCCATGGCAAAAGCGCTCACCGACTACGCGCCCATTCAAAGCGGCATCATGTCCACCATCCACGCCTACACCGGCGACCAGATGACGCTTGACGGCCCTCATCCCAAGGGCGACCTCCGCAGAGCGCGCGCCGCCGCCATCAATATCGTGCCCAACTCCACAGGCGCGGCCAAGGCGATCGGACTCGTTATCCCCGAGCTTAACGGCAAGCTCATCGGCTCCGCCCAGCGCGTCCCTGTCGCGACAGGCTCGACAACGATCCTCGTGTCCGTCGTCAAGGGCGACAACGTCACCGAAGAGGGCATCAATGCCGCCATGAAAGCCGCTTCCTCCGAGTCTTTCGGTTACACAGAGGACGAAATCGTCTCCTCCGACGTCATCGGCATCCGCTGCGGCTCGCTCTTCGACGCGACCCAGACCATGGTGTTGAAGCTCAGTGACGGGCTTTATCAGGTGCAGACCGTCGCGTGGTACGACAATGAGAATTCCTACACCAGCCAGATGGTCAGGACGATCAAGTATTTCGCGGAGCTTACGAGTAATTAGGGATTAGATATTAGGAATCAGGATCGCATAGACAGCGCATTGCGCTAAATTTACCGTAAATCACAGGCCGAAGATCAATTTTTTATCTTCGGCTTGTTTTGTATTTAACTTGATTCAAGAGGTGATGAAAATGAAGCTGCTTTTTTTGATCGGCGATTCCGCCGTCGGCAAAATGACCGTCGGTCAGGAACTTATGAAGCTCACCGGCCTGCGCCTGTTCCACAATCACATGACCATTGAGCCGGTGCTTGAGATTTTCGGGCATTTCAGCGGTCAGACCGTTCAGCGCCTGCGCGAGGTAATATTCGAGGACTTTGCCGCTTCCGGCTTGTACGGCATGATCTTCACCTACATGTGGGCGTTCGACCAGCAGTCTGACTGGGACTACGTCGCCCACGTAAGCGATATCTTCAAATCTCACGGCGCGGATATATATTACGCAGAGCTTGTCGCCTCACAGGAAATACGCCTCTTTCGCAACTCCACCGAAAACCGTCTGCGTCACAAGCCCTCCAAGCGTGATATTGAAATATCAAACCTGCGCCTGCGCATGGACGATGAAAAGTACCGCTGCGAAAGCCTTGACGGTGAAATTCCGTTTGAGAATTACATCAAAATCGACAACTCAAACCTGCCGCCGGAGGAGACCTCGCGGATGATCAAGGATAGATTTGATTTATAGCTGCTTTACCGCCAGCACGCCCTAATCATAGCTAAAATCTAGCTTGACTTTCTCGCTCTATACGTGTAAACTTATCTTTACAAACTTTTTATTGGGGGGTTAACATAAAATGCTCAAGGACAAAATCTCAAAGCACACCATGGATTACATGATCGGCGGCATCCGGCACGTCTGCGCAACGTTCAAGAAACGTGCGCCCGGCACCCAGTCCGAGCGTGACGCTCAGGCGTTCTTTAAAGACGAGCTGGGCAAGCTTTCCGACGACGTTATCATGGAGGACTTCACCCTGCACCCGCACGCGTTTATGGGCTTCATCCCGGTCACAGCCGTGTTCCTGCTCGCATCCGTCGCGCTGTACTGGTTCGGCGGCTCGTCATTGGCGGTCAGCGTAATCCGCGTCGTGCTTCCGTTGCTGGCCGTGCTGATGTTCATCGTGGAGTTCATGATGTACCGCGAGCTGGTTGACGTTTTCTTCCCGAAAAGGATCTCGCGCAACGTCTACGCGACACGTAAGCCAAAGGGCGAAGTCAAGCGCAGAATCATTTTCGGCGGCCACACGGACGCGGCCTATGAGTGGACCTACGCCCTCCATGGTCAGATCAAAGCCCTTGCAACCGTGATCGGCAGCGCCGTCGTCAGCATGATCATCGTAACCGCCGTCAACATCGCGTTCTTCGTCAAGACGCTGATGTCGTCTGATCCGATCGCTATTGAGGGCATCTGGAAAACGCTCGGCATCGTCATGCTCTGCTGCATTCCCAGCGCTATCGCCATATCGTTATTCACCAACTGGCGCGTCATCGTTGACGGCGCGAACGACAATCTTTCCGCGAACTACATCGCGATGTCTGTTCTGAAAGAGATGCAGGATAATGACTTCCGCTTTGAAAACACGGAGGTAGCCTGCCTCCTTACCGGCTCCGAGGAAGCCGGCCTGCGCGGCGCGGAGGCTTTCGCGAGAAAGCATAAGCAGGATCTGTCCGAGATTGAGACAGTGTTCATCGCCATGGACACCATGCGCGAGGTGGATCAGCTGATGATCTACACCAGGGGCTGCACCGGCACCGTCAAAAACAGTGACGCGGTAGGCCGCCTTTTACACGAGGCCGGCATGAACTGCGGTATTGACATGCCCATAGCCGGTCTGTACCCCGGCGCGGTCGATGCGGAAGCGTTTTCGCGCAACGGGCTTTTGGCGGCCGGCTTCAACGGCGTCAACCATAACCCGCAGCTCTACTACCACACCCGCCACGATACGCCCGACAATATCAGCCCCGAATGCATCGAGCTGTCACTGAAGATCTGTCTCGAAGCGGCGGAGCTGTTTGACAAAAACGGTATTAAAAAGTACGAATAAGGTTATCTGTCAGGGATCAGGAATCACTGCTCAAGTCCTGATCCCTGATTTTTCGCAAGGCACGGGGATTCTTCGTCTGTATCCCGTCCGGACTGCGTGACAGCGCCAGATATTGCTCATATTCGCTGTCCGCGCCCGTGATGTACAGTTTGAGCGGTGTCCTTTCCCTCAGGAGCGTCTGAAACTCGTCTGTGATTTGCCCCACGCGGCACCGTATGCCCGACGCGCCGTTTTCAAAGGCGGCGGCGATGATCCGGGCGCAGACTGCCTCGCTTGACAGATCGGCGTTTGCGTCCGCGTCGTAGACAAGCTCCAGCCCGGGATACCTCCGCGCGACATACAGCGAGGTGTCCTTATTGACGTTTGCTATGAACATCCGCCTGAGCATCCCGTAATCGGACAGCAGCGTATATAACGCCTCAAGGTCGCTGAACTCGTTGAGATTGATCATCAGGCGCGTGTCTCTTTTGCGGTATATTTTTTTTATGACCTCTTCAAGCGGGTACGAGCGGTCTGTCACGTATAAATCACTTTTTGCCAAAACCGGGGTGCCGTCGACGCGAAAAGCCACGTTGATCTCAAGGCAGTCCGCGCCGTTTTTGATCCCCTCTTCGACAGCGCGCTCTGAATCGGCGTTCTGTCCCATACAGCCGGGCGACGCGATAATCATAAAATCCCGCGGCAGGTCGATCTTCGCTTTCAGCTCGGCAATCTCGTCAGGCACGGCGTAATACTCCAGCGCCTGATATTCGTTGATAAACACAGCGGCCGCCGTCACGGCAACCAATATAACAAGCGCTTTCACAACACGCTTCGCGGAAAAATTATACAACGGCAACGTACCCAAATCCTCTTCTAACGTCTAACATCTAGTTTACGCAGCGCTCCGTGATTTCAGTCATGCTGTCAATCATTTTCTCCATGTCGCTCACAAGCTTGAATTGCGTCCTGCAACGCGTCAGATTGTGGTCCCCGTAAGCCGTGCGGAAATACGTATCGCCGTTTAAGTAGTCCGTCAAAAAGCGCGTGCCGCATTCATACGTCATAAGCTTCGCGGAAAACGGCAGATATTTGATCTCGTTTTCGGTCAGAATCTTTCCCGCTGATTCTATGTAGCCTTTCGCGTACTGCTCATAAAGCGCAAGACTCATGGTCATTTTCGACAGGTCCTGTTCGTCCTCCTCGGCCGTCGCCGCGCCGAAACGTATGCTGTCACCGAAGTCGTACAGCGAAAGCCCGGGCATGACCGTGTCCAGGTCTATGACACAGACGCCCTCGTCGGTCCCGTTGTCGAACATGACGTTGTTGAGCTTCGTGTCGTTGTGGGTGACCCGCAGCGGCAGCTCGCCCTTTTCGAGCAGGCCAACCAGCATGCCCGCGTCGCTCTCCCTTTCGAGCGCGAATTCGATCTCGCGCCGCACATTGGCCGCGCGGCCCGACAGGTTCATCTCTACAGCGGTTTTCAGGTCGTTTAAGCGCGAGGGCGTATGGTGGAAATTCGGTATCGTTTCGTGCAGCGTATGGCTGGGATAGTCCGACAGCATGCACTGGAACCGCCCGAACGCTTTCGCCGCGTTATAGAAAATTCTCGGGTCGCCCACCGTCTGGCAGGTGTACGAGTCGGAGATATAATTATACAGCCGCCAATATCTGCCGTCCGCGTCAAGGTAAAAGGACTTTCCGTCTTTCGCCGGGAACACGTTCAGAGTTTCGCGTTGCGGATCGCCGCCGTTTTCCGCGATGATTTTCGACAGATACGCCGTTACGTTCACGATATTCTCCATCAGCGCAACAGGGTCTTTGAACACGGAGGTGTTGATCTCCTGCAAAACGTAGGACTTGGCCTCCCCCGGTTTTTGCTCAAAATTCACAATAAACGTATTGTTTATATGCCCGTAGTTTGACGGATAAAAGCCCGCATATTCACCCTCGATCTGAAAGCTCTCGCGGATCTCATCCATGTTGAAGTTTCGCTTTTGCATATAAAATCTCCATTCTCTAACCAGTGTAATACTAATCTTCTTCAGAAACAGTGACAAAAAATCTGCGCCAAAACGCGTATATCAAACATTTATGGCTTGATTTTTTGACTGTTTCAATTGAAGATTAGTATAAAAAGAAGTATACCCGATTTCGCCCGTTTAGTCAATCTTTATTATTGTATGAAAGGAATATCCTGTATGACACTCCACGTTCTGACACGCTTCTCAAACCGCTTCGGCTCCGATCCTGAGCTTGTCCTCGCGGGCGGCGGCAACACCTCCGCGAAAGACGGTAACGTCATGTATGTCAAAGGCTCCGGTGTTTCCCTCGCGTCAATTACGGCAGAGAGCTTCGTCGCGATTGACCGCTCAAAGCTGGCCGCTATTTTTGAAAAAAGCTACCCCGAATCGGACGCCGAGCGCGAAGAAATGGCCCTGCGTGACCTGATGGACGCAAGGCTTCCCGGCGAGGAGCGTAAGCGCCCCAGCGTAGAAACGCTCCTGCACGGCCTTTTCTCCCAGCGGTTCGTGCTGCACCTGCACCCCGCGCTCGTCAACGGGCTGACCTGCTCCAAAGACGGCGCGGAAGCGGCGCGGCGGCTTTTCGGAGAATCCGTTTTGTGGATCGAGCCGTGCAAGCCCGGTTACATTTTGGCGAAGCTGTGCCAAAGCAGGATGACCGGGTACAAAGCGCGTACCGGACAGGACGTCTCCGTCATGCTTCTGGAAAATCATGGCATATTTGTCGCGGCGGACAGCGAAAACGGGCTGGACGAAATTCTCACGCACATCCTAAAAACGATCCGCGCGCAAATCAAATCCGAACCTGACTTCAGAGAGCAAAGGATGCTTGCTCCCGAAACGGACATATATGTTAAACGCATAGCCGCGTTATACGGCGGCGCAGCCGAGGCGCTGTTCAACGCCAGCAATCAGGCCGCGCTCCTTGCCAAAAGCCGCGAAACCGCCGCCGATCTGCTCCTGCCTTTCACCCCCGACCACATCGTCTATTGCAAGGCGTACCCTCTGTTCACGGACTCGCCGGACGCACTCGCCGCCGCGTGGGACGGCTACATCTCCCGTTACGGATACGCCCCAAAAATCGTGATCGCGCGGGGCTTGGGCTTTTTTGCCGTGTCCGACAGCGCGAAAACGGCCGAAACTGCGCGGACGCTGTTCGTTGACGCGATCAAAATCGCGGTGTACGCGCAAAGCTTCGGCGGCACGGCGCACATGCCTGAGGAATTGACGGAGTTTATCGTCAATTGGGAGGTTGAATCCTACCGCCAAAAACAGAACGAGGGTTAAAAGGAAGTGCCGTATGATCGACAACAACAATTGGGTTCATGAAGTCCTGAAAGATAAAAACATCGCGCTGACTGGCTTTGCCGATTTATCCGAGATTGACACGGAGACACGTCACGGCTTCAAATACGGTATCTCCATCGCTATCGCTTTAACAGTGTTACCAAGTGTAACAAGCAAACCGTCAAAGGAATATTACGACGAATATATCAATATCAGCGCGGAGCTGCGAGCCGCAAGCGACTTTCTTGCCGACGCGATAGAGCGGCGCGGATTCAACGCCTACTCTCTTGCCGGCGAAAGGCAAAACGAAGAATTCAGAACACAGCTGCCGTTCAAAACGCTGGCAACGCGGGCGGGGCTCGGCTGGATCGGAAAATCGGCCGCGCTTATCACGAAGCAATTCGGGAGCGCCATAAGGCTGAACGGCGTGCTCACAGACATGCCGCTGAAAACCGGAACCCCGGTCAGCACCTCGTTTTGTGGCGGCTGTTCGGAATGCGTTGACAACTGTCCCGGCAAAGCCATTACGGGCAACTCGTGGAGTGTTCACACGGACAGAAACGAACTGCTGAACGCGCGAGAGTGTAAAAAAGCCGTAGCCGCAAGAGGCCGGGTGTTCCATGTAACGGAAGGAACCTGCGGCATATGCATAGCGGTTTGTCCCTATACCAAAAGCTACATAAACACGATTCAATGAAAGAAGGCACACAAAAAATGACACTGTCCGAAGCAAAATCCGCCGCGAAGAAAAATATAAACACCCGCCCGGCAACAACAGGCCGCCTCGCGGGCAAAATAGCCGTCGTGACCGGCAGCGCCCAGGGCTTCGGCCTTGGAATCGCCCAAGAGCTTCACGCAAACGGCGCGGCCGTGGTCATCGCGGACCTTGAAAGCCAGCGTGAAACCGCGTTGCGGATAGCGTCGGAGCTTGGCGGGCACGCCGCCTATATCCCTGTTGACGTGTCCGATGAAGCGTCCGTTGAGTCGATGGTCTGCGAAACAGTGGCACGTTTCGGCGGACTGGACATTATGGTCTCCAACGCGGGAGTCACCAAAGCTGGCAGCCTGCGCGATATGGACCTGGCTTCTTTCGAGCTTTTGACTAAAATCAACTACACGGGCTACTTTCTGTGCGCGAAATACGCCTCCGAAATCATGATCGCGCAGTACGAGGCCGACTCTTCACGCTTCAGCGACATCATTCAGGTCAACTCGAAATCCGGCCTTGCCGGCTCGAAAAACAACTTCGCCTATTCAGGCGGCAAATTCGGCGGCATCGGCCTGACGCAAAGCTTCGCGCTGGAGCTTGCGCGGTACAACATCAAGGTCAACGCCGTCTGCCCCGGCAACTACTACGAGGGGCCGCTGTGGGCCAATCCCGAACGCGGGCTTCTGCGGCAGTTTCTGGATGCGGGCAAGGCTCCCGGCGCGGAAACCGTAGAGGACGTCAAGCGGTATTACCTGTCAAAGCAGCCCATGAACGCGCGGGGCTGCCTGCCGTCCGACGTGGCGAAAGCCATTATGTATTGTGTCGAACAGCTGTTTGAGACAGGACAGGCGTTACCCGTTACGGGCGGGCAAATCATGCTGGGCTAAATCGAGAATAGCTTGCATTTAGCGGTATGGTAAAAACGACGGCTGTGGGAACAGGTTATTATATTAGGCAGGGTTGGATACAATGATTTCAATAAGGCTTTATTCAGACAAAGATAAAAACAGCGTTTATTCAGTCTATAAAGACTGTGAGGACTTTTTATCACTTGGTCCTGTTTCAATAGCAAGCATGAAAATGGTTGAGGAGGACTTACTTGGTTCCAGGGAAAACAACGGTACGTTCTGTGTTATTGAGTATGATAATAAAATCGTCGGAATTATTGATTACATACCTTTTGGCTATGAGGGCAATCCCGAAAACGCATTTCTCTCTCTTATTATGATAGCCAAGGATTATAGAAGTAAAGGTATTGGCGATATAGCTGTAGCTGAAGTTGAGAAAATTATTACTGAGAATAAAACTATAAAAATGATATTTTCAGGCGTGCAGACAAATAATGAAAGAGCCATATCATTTTGGATTAAACATGGATATAAAATAATTAGGGCGTGTTTGAAAAATTCCACGCGCATGTCTTTTTAGTGCTTTTTCCGTCGCACTGCGTTAAAATTTTTCGAAATACGGGCGTATTCCTGCAAAATTTCGCCTTGTGCGGCGAAAAA
>WRED01000022.1 GCA_009779495.1 Oscillospiraceae bacterium
AAACTTCACCTTTCAAAAACCGTTCCCGAAAAACGCGCGGCAGGCCGGAATGCCCCTCCCGTCCGTGACGTCGATCTCAAGATCCTGCTCATATTGCCCGGCGGACATGATGTCCAGCGACACTGTCACTTTTTTACTTTTCGGGAATATCCGCATGGCCCGCGCGTAGTCGCACGGATCGCGGTCGGCAATCCTCATGCACGGCTGTTTCCCGTACATCACGTACGGCGAAACGGACGCCCATTTCGTGCTGTAAACATTCCAGTTTGTGACATATGAGTTACAATTATCAAAGGTATCATGTATATGCTCCGCGACCTCTTTTCTTACCGGCACGGGCACGCGCGTGACGAAAATATCCTCCTTGTTCATACTGTGGCAGAGCCAAAACGCCCCGGCAGGGTATTCGGCGTGGCCCTCGCAGATGCCGCGTATGTACTGCGGCCCGAAGTCCTTGTAAACGCCGTCATAGCGCCTGGGAGGAACCTCACCGCACAGGCAGACCATGTCGTCGAATGTCACGCCGTCGTCGGACGTCACGGCCACAAGCGGGTAGCGGTGCTCGCTGGACAGGCTGTTGGCGTAAGCGATGGCATACCGTCCGTCCTCTGTTTTCTGCCCCCACGACTTCGCGCCCGACGTGGCGAAAGACGGCTCATACGCGATGAAAAAGCTCTTGCCGCCGTCGTCGCTGCGGCCGACTTTGCCCTGCTTCCAAAGTCCCATCACAGTATTTTCGTCGATATGATACCAGCAAAAGCTTGACGCGGACTCAAACGGCGAGTTGGCGGCAATACCCTTGCGTCTGCCCACGTGCGGCATATCGACGCCGATTTGCATGTCATTCCAGCCGTGCTCCTCGCGCCACTGCTGCGTCACGAGCCGGTCAGCCAAAAGCTCATCACAGGCGGCGATAAAACCCGCGTCTCCCGCGCTTTTATAGTACGGAAAAGGCAAGCGCTCCTCCGTCCAGCCCGAATAATCAAGGTAACGTATGAAGTAAATTTCGCCCATCGAGCCGTCGGCAAACACCTCCCGTACGACTCGCCCGACGCCGTAGCTTTGCCACGGGCATATGTCGTGGTGCGGCGCGTGGCCGTAGAATCCGCTGACGAGCAGGCGGTCGTCTTTCGTGTGGAAGAAGCCCATACGCTGGTGCATGAAGCCCGGTTTGTCCTCGGGCACCTCGATCACTGTCCCGTCAGAGCAGTGGTATTGCCCGGCGGGTATCGTGATTTCGGGGAAAGATACGACCGGCTTTTCCCAGCATATGCCGTCTTTCGACCTTGTGAGGAAAGACATCCCCGCACCCGTATGCTCACTCACGGGATTTGACAGGTACTCAAGGTAAAACATGCCGCACCAAAAGGTCAGCATCGGACCGTGGTTGTAGGTGTTGCCGAAGCCGTCGGCCCACTCGGGATGGCTGCGGTTCGCCCGCGTGACCTGATAGCTCGACGCGCCCACGGCATGTAAAAGCCCGCCGTCGTGACGGAGCATGTCGGCAAATTCGTTTCCGGCATAATGCGGTGTGTTCTTCACGTTTTCAGACATAAATAAAATCTCCCCCTGCGGTTTTTAATGCGAATCACGTGTTGAAAAATAAGTAAATATGATAGATATGGGGTAAAGTTCACGTCATTGCGAGCGCGAAGAAACGTTAAATAGCAGCAATATTTGTGCGCGAAGCAATCCAGTTAGTAAATGGTTCAGAAATTGGAAGCCCTCCGGCAACGCAAAATGAAGTTGCATAACTGGATTGCTTCGCGCACCGACTCTGTTATATAAAAACGCTTCTCTGCGCTCGCAATGACGCCTGACTTCTACCTGTTTTCTGTTTTTTTATCCGTGATTCGCGATTTTATGTATAAGCTGTCATCTGATTTTAACATTCACTCCGCCCAAAATCGCGTTATACTTTATCCGCAGGCGCGGGACCTCCATCCCGAAGCCTTGTGTCACAAAATTGTCGCATCCGCCTAAAATGCCGACGCCGTCCGTCTCAATGCGGACATTCCGCGGCACATAGACGTCCGCGCCGCCCAACACCGCCGTCACCTCAAAATCCACGTCATGGGTGATACGGATGTTGGAAAGGTCGACCTCAATGCTTCCCAGGACAGCCGTCGCCGAACCGCCTTTGAAACCCTGGCAGTAGTTCGTATAAGTATTGGAACTCAGGACGGCCACGTAGCCCGGCTTCGGGTTGTAGTCGCCTTGGGCGTATCTTTGACCCGGTTCCCACCGCGCCTGATTATTCGCCTGGCTGTCCGTCCCCTGCGTTTGATTCTCCGCCGAACTGCTGTACGGCGCCTGGGGCGGGATATACGGCGGGGCCTGATCCCCCTGCATCACTCGTTTTTTTTTACTGTTCCCGAAAACGAGGTAGATGCCGAGCATGATCAGAAACACCGCGAAATTGACGGCAGCGTGCCTCTCATATCCCCAATCGTTGCCCCAGTTCAGCTGGATGATCAGCGCGTTCACGCTCAACGCCAGCAGCAAAGTTTTCCAGAACGTCACGCCGTTGGCGATCATGCTGCCGATCGTCGGCACGATGAGGAACAGCGTCCAAAACGGGTACACGTCCCTGTAGTTGAGCAGACCGACTGCCACCAGAAAAAACAGCACGCCCAAGATAAGCATGGTCACCCCGAACAAGATTTTCGTCATTTTTTCCCTGATCATAATATCAGTCCTTTCTATTTACATGCTGCGTTCCACACGCGCAAATTCCGCATTCTACAGGTTCTCCATTAAAATTCTGAACCGTTCGCCGTCGATCTTCTCTTTATCAAGCAGCTCGTCCGAAACAAGGCGCAGCTTATCCATGTGCGCGTTGAGTATACTCTTCGTGCGGTCGTACGCCTCCATGATGATCCTGTTGATCTCTTCATCAATCTCGGACGCCACACTTTCGGAATACGTCCTTGTCTGGCTGAAATCACGCCCCAAAAACACCTCGTCGTGATTTGAGCCGTAAGCGATGGGGCCCAGCTTCTCGCTCATGCCGTACCTCGTCACCATCTTGCGGGCGATCTCTGACGCGCGCTCAATGTCGTTGGACGCGCCTGTGGAAATGTCGCCGAGTACCAAAGCCTCAGCCACGCGCCCGCCCAAAAGGACGACGATGCTGTCGAGCATATCGTTTTTGGAGGTGTAGCGCTTATCCTCCGTGGGCATGGACATGGTATAGCCGCCCGCCATGCCGCGCGGGATGATGGATATCTGGTGCACGGGGTCCTGACCCTCCAGATAAAACGTCGCGACGGCGTGACCCGCTTCATGATACGCGGTAAGCCGTTTTTCCTTGTCGCTTATCTTGTGGGACTTCTTTTCGGTTCCGACGACGACCTTGATCGTCGCGTCCTCAATCTCGTCCATGGTTACGGCTTTCTTATTATTCCTCGCCGCCAGGAGTGCTGCTTCATTCAGCAGATTCTCAAGGTCCGCGCCCGTGAAGCCCACGGTGGAACGCGCGATGACGGACAAGTCAACATCCGGCGCAAGCGGCTTGCCTTTCGCGTGCACTTTCAGGATCTCCTCGCGGCCCCTGATGTCGGGATAGCCGACAGTCACCTGGCGGTCAAAGCGCCCGGGGCGCAGCAACGCGGGGTCAAGGATATCGGGGCGGTTCGTCGCGGCCAGAATAATGACTCCCTCGTTCGCGCCGAAGCCGTCCATTTCCACGAGCAGCTGATTCAGCGTCTGCTCGCGCTCGTCGTGCCCGCCGCCCATGCCGGCGCCTCTATGTCGTCCGACCGCGTCAATTTCGTCGATAAATATGATCGAGGGCGAGTTTTTCTTCGCCTGATCAAACAGGTCACGCACGCGCGACGCGCCGACGCCCACGTACATCTCCACGAAATCCGAGCCGGAAATCGAGAAAAACGGCACGTTGGCCTCGCCCGCCACGGCGCGGGCCAAAAGTGTCTTGCCCGTTCCGGGAGGGCCGACAAGCAGCACGCCCTTGGGTATGCGCGCGCCTAAAGAGCTAAACTTCGACGGGTCCTTGAGGAACTCGACAATCTCGCTTAGTTCCTCCTTCTCCTCGTCGGCGCCAGCCACGTCCGCGAAAGTGGTCTTGCGCTTTTCGTCTCCCACGCGCTTGATCTTCGCCTTGCCGAAGCTGATGGTACGGTTGTTTTCGCTGGTCATCGTTGTATTCATGCGCCGCAGAAAGAACAGCAGGAAAGTACCCATGATGACGACCAGCAAAATCGTCGGCAGGATATTCATGATCAGCGACCCGGCCGAGCCGTTGTCATACTTATCCTTTATCGGTTTGTCAGGGTTGAGCCTGTTGTGTTCGCGCACCAGAGGGTACACGTATTCCATGAACGCGCCCACTGTCTTGACCGAAAACGTCTCGGCAACCTCTTTGCCCTTGTCGTTTACGCGCGTATACTTCAAAAGGCCGCTGCTGGTATTCAGCGTGAATTCCGTGATTGCACCCTCGTCAAAATACTGGATGACCTGATAATACTCTGTCACCGTCTTTTTTTCCTTTGACGAAAAGTAATAGATACACGAAAACAGCAGCAGCGGTATCATCAGATACGGCAGCATGGTCATGAGTTTTTTTGCGGGATTTGTTTTTTTATCTTTCAAAGAAGCATACCTCCCATAAAATTAGCTAATTGTTACTTGAATAGACTTCCGGCCTTAATATTCCTGCATACGGCAGATTGCGGTATTTCTCGTTATAGTCAAGCCCGTAGCCGACAATAAATTCATCGGGCACCAAAAGTCCCGAATAGTCGGCCGTGACCGGCACCTCGCGGCTGTCCGGCTTATCAAACAGCGTACAAACCTTAATACTGCTGGGGCCGCGCGACTCTAAAAGGCCGATGATGTAGTTGAGCGTCCGCCCGCTGTCGAGGATGTCCTCCACGATCAGAACGTCCAGACCCTCAAGCGGGATATCAAGGTCCTTGACGATCTTGACGACGCCCGACGATTTCGCGCCCGCGCCGTAGCTTGACACCGACATGAAGTCGATTGAGCAGGGAATTTTGATCTCGCGCATGAGGTCGGCCAAAAACACGACCGCGCCTTTCAAAACGCTGACAAGCATAAGCTTTTTTCCGCCGTAGTCCCGGCTGATCTCCGCGCCTAAACGCCTGACGGCTTCGGCAATTTGCTGCTGTGAAAACAATATTTCCCGGATGTCCTGTTGCATCTAGCTTTCCCTTCTCAGCACGTCAATCATCAGCACCCGCCGAGTGTCGTCCGTGATACGTACCCGTTCGTCGCACCCGTATCCCTCGACCCACAAGACGCCGCTTTCGTCCGCCAATAAAACCACGCCGTCACGCCGCGCGGGCGGTATCTTTTTTTCGTTCAGAAGCTTTTTCAGCGTCTTTGTGCAGCCGCCCGACGCCTGGCGGAGCTTGTCTCCCTCACGCCGGCTCCTGAAAAGAAGTTCACCAAAGGTTATTTTATCACAATCAAGGCAATTAGCCAATACTTCTTTATGAATTTTTTGTAGATTATTTAATTCGTTTTTGTTAATTATTGACGTTTTCGCTGTTCCGACGGGCAAATCTGTATTTTCGCACAGTGAAAAACGCACCGCCCACGGCTCGATCAATCGCTCGCGCTCCTTGAAAAACAGCACGCCGTTTTTGACGGCAGCCGTCGTCACTCCGTCAAGCTGTACCGCGCCGCCCGTGCGCAAAATGTCCGTTACCAGTTCGGTGTGCACCGTTTGCGGCGGTTCGCTCATACGCGTTTTCAGCAGGGCGAGCACCGCGCGGCTCCGAACGGCGCCGTGGGCGGACGACAGAATTTCCGCCGACCAGCCGTTTTCCGTTTTAGCTTCCGACAGCAGCTTTTCCGTACACAGCTCCAAAAAATCGTCGTCGCGGCGAAAGCTTCGCATACACCTGTACGCCGCTTCCTCCACGGACGGATTGATCTCCTTAAGCCGCGGCACAACCATATGGCGGATTCGGTTGCGCGCGTAGGCGTCGTCTTTGTTTGTGCTGTCCGTCACATATTCTATGCCGTTTTCCCGGCAATAATGCTCGATCTCGGCGCGGGTGCACTCAATCAGCGGGCGGATGATATTCCCTCTCACGGCCGGAATGCCGCAAAGCCCGCGAATCCCCGTGCCGCGCGTGAAGTTGAACAGCGCCGTTTCAAGACAGTCGCTTTTCGTGTGCGCCGTCGCGACTTTTGCGCCCGGACTGACCGACGCGAAAAATTCGTAGCGGATACGCCTCCCGCACTCCTCAAGCCCCTCGCCCGTTTTCGCGGCTTCGGCGCGTATGTCCGCGCGTAAGACGGACATCTTCACACCGAGACTTTCGCAGACCTTTCGCGCGAACATCTCGTCGCCGTCGGACTCAGCGCCGCGCAGTCCGTGGTTGACGTGCGCGGCTTCGAGCGTGACGCCAAGCTCGTCCTTTAACAGGCACAGCAGAGACAGCATCGTCATGGAGTCCGCGCCGCCGGACAGCGCGGCAATGACATGATCTCCGGGGGTGAGCATAGCGTGGGATTTTATTGTGCCGCGGATCTTATCTAACATAAACTTAAAAGTTCTTTCATCAGCGCAAGCGCTTTTTCATCGGCCGCTTTCATCACGTCAATATATCCGCCGATCTTCCGGCGCGTTCTGAGCCGCTTTAAGGCTCTGGTCTGCTTCTTGCCGCGATGATAACCGCGCAGGGCTTTGTAAATTTTTTCGTGAATCGTTTTGGCGACAATGCCAAACTGCTCCGCGATCTCGCCATATAGCGGCTGACCGGGATTTTCCTCCGCCAGCGCCTTGAAATATTTGTACGCGTTCTTGCGCCCGTCAACGAGACAGTCCGTCGCGTCGCCCTGGCACATCATCACAAGGGACTGTCCGGCGCAGGTCTGCGCGAAGTCGTTCTTACCGGCATTCAGGATCGCTTTTTTCCACGCGTCATAGGCGGCTATTCCCTTGGCGTGATTCCCCTCTTGCCTGCCTTCCAGCGCGGCTATGGCGTTTTGCAGAATCTGTTTCGCATCAAAGGGCGGCACGGCGATGTCACCCAGCGCCATCACGCCGTAGAAGTCGCCCTCGTCCCACCACTTGTCGGTGATGAAATAGCCCTCGCCGTCAAGCTCCAGTTTCTCCCATTCCTGAAACAGACTCCAGCCCAGAAGCGTATCGCCGCCGTCCCGGTAGCCGGTGAGGATACCCGCCTCGCGCGGGCCGATGGGGCCCAGAGAGATCACGGGCTTGCCCGCGTCGATCTGCTCCCTGATGAAAGGCGTGAAGTCCTCTTTTGCGGTGGTTTCGCCGCGCCACAGCATCTTGAACTCACGCCCCAGACCGGTGACACCCTGCCGAAAAGGAACTTCCGGGTCGCCATAGGCGTGCATAATGTCCACGTTGCCGCCGTCCCACTCCGTTATATTCCACGCGAAACGGAACGCGCCGCCGCTGGCGACGATGGCATAGGTGTAGTCAAGCTCGGCTCCCAAGTAGTCCGACACCGCTTTGAGGCAGATCGGAAACGGCGTTATGCCGCCGAACGCACCGTAATAGACGCGGGGCACGCCGCGCAGAATGTTTGAATCAGCCATATTTATGTCTCTCCTGTTACACTTTACGCAAACAACTCAATTAACTCGCTGTGTAAATCACCCATGCGCCGCAGGATTCCCGCAAGCTCCTCTCGAACCTCCCGCCCCGATATCACCTCGCGGTCGGCGTCAAAATCCCCGCCGTGCAGCTCCTGCATCTTGAACAGCTCCGCGTGTATCCGGGTGTAGATTTCCTTTACCTTTGCCGCCTGCGGCAGCCCGCATTCCGCGATGATCTGATCGAAGAAGCGGCGGATATAGCACTCGTTCGTCAGCGCCGCGATCCACGGGGCCTGGTAGCCGCGCCAGAGGAAGCCTTCATAGAAATCGCCGCTCAGATCGGCGAAATTATCGTCATTGAGCATGGCGCCGGCCCAGTCGTAATAGGCCTGCCGCCCAAAAGAGACGCCGTTATAATTGGGCATAGAAACAAGTGCCGGAATCGCGTAAAGCGCCTCTTTATACAGCTGTGCCGCGTCCATTTTTTGCCGCTTTTCTACCAGAATATACAGCCCGTCGGAACCGGGCAAGCCGTTTTCGATGACGGTGTAGCCGCTTTTGTCCGTTACGGCGTCCTCGGGATATATGTTGACCAAAAGGCGGCCGTTTTTATCATAACCGCCGATGAGGCACCACTCCGGCAGACAGTCGAAATACCGCTCTTTCAGCTGTACATGGCCAATGCCACGGGATATCACAGGGATTTTTTTGGCGATTGAAGCTTTGATTGCTTCCATGACAAGCTCAGGCTGACTCGCGATCATGTCCCGGTCGATGTAGAGATACGACCAGCCGAGCCTTTGGAACATGTGCGGCATGATGAGGTGGCCAAGCTCGGAGGACATCCCGGCGGAACTGCTGGGACTTGGATACGTCTGCGTGAAAAGCGTGCCGCTGACGGTAAGCAAAAAGGTGTACTCAAAGGCAAGCGGAAGTTTCTTAGTGTCCGAAGTCGGAGGTTTTTTGCGGGCCTTCGGCGCGTCCCCGGCCGCTTTCAGCGCCGCCGCGAAGCAGCCCTCAAGATAGAAGTTTTCGCATTTCAGGTCGTGCCACAGTCTGCGGATTTTTTTGATTTTCTTTGCGGGCTTGGGCGGCTTTTTGTTGGCGGATATGTTGGCTTGAAGCTCTGCTACGGACGCGGAAGTCGGGAGTTGGGCAAATAAGATTGGAGATTCGTTCATGATGGGCGCTCCTTTTATATGATGCGATTTTCGGCGCAGTTTTTCCCCTAACCGCGTCTCCCGTCTACAATCTAGCGTCTAGAATCTAGATTGTTCCATCCCATGTAGATACATTCGTCGATTTCATCTCATGCTCGTCAAACCAATGCGTCGTCACGCACTTCGTCTCCGTGTAAAACCTGAATCCGTCCCGCCCAAGCACATGCAAGTCGCCAAAAAACGAATCCTTGTGCCCGCAGAAGGGGAACATGCCCACAGGCACGGGTATGCCTACGTTGACGCCGACCATGCCGCCGTGTGTGTGCCGCGCGAACTCGCGGGCATAGTAACCGTTTTGCGTGTAGATCACGGAGCCGTTGGCAAAGGGACTTTCGTTCATGAGCGCAAGACCCTCGTCAAAGTCTCTGACGCGCTTGACGCAGAGCACCGGTCCGAAGATTTCCTGCGTGCCGACGGTCATTTCCCGCGTGACCTTATCAAGAATCGTCGGGCCTAAATAGAAGCCGTTTTCATAGCCCGGAACTGTGATAGAACGGCCGTCGAGCACAAGCTCCGCGCCCTCATCGAGACCCTTGTTGATCCAGTCGATGACGCTTCGGCGATGAGCGGCGGAGTAAACGGGGCCGAGCTTCGTCGTTTTATCATACGCCGGGCCGACCTTGAGCCCCTCGGCGATCGTCTTGATTTTCGCGATAAGCTGATCGGCGGCGGACTCCTGCGCCACGACGACGGGCAGCGCCATGCAGCGCTCGCCCGCGCAGCCGTAAGCCGCGTTGACGATGCCGGCGGCCGTGCGGTCTATCGCGGCGTCCTCCAAAACAAGAGCGTGGTTCTTCGCCTCGCAGAGGGCCTGGACGCGCTTTCCGGCTTCGGCCGCGGTCCTGTACACGTACTTGCCGACGGAGGTCGAGCCGACGAAAGATACGCCTTTTATCGCGGGATTCGTCAGCAGCTCTTTGTTCACCGTCCTGTCGCAGGTGACGACGTTGAGAACGCCGTCGGGCAATCCGGCTTCGCGGTACAGCTCGCAGATGCGCATTGCCGTCATGGGCGTCGCGCCCGCCAGCTTGAGCACCATCGTGTTGCCGCAGGCGATACACATGGGAGCCATCCAGCCCATGGGAATCATCGCCGGAAAATTGAACGGCGCCATGCCCGTGAACACGCCCAGCGGCTCGCGGTAGGTGACGGAATCGTAACCCGTCGACGCGTCCATCAGCGACTCGCCCTGCATGAGTGTCGGAAGATTGCAGGCAAGCTCCGTGCCCTCCTGCGCCTTGAGGACGTCGCCCATGGCCTCATCCCAGCATTTTCCGTGCTCGCGGGCGCAGATCATGGTCAGCTCGTCCATGTGCTCGGCGAGCAGGCCGCGCAGCTTATACAGGACCGCGGCTCGCTTAAGCACGGGCACGCAGCTCCAGGATTTATACGCTTCCTGTGCGTTCGCTATGACGGCGCGAACCTCGTCCAAGGTGATTTTCGGGCTTTTCGCGATAAGCTCACCTGTGCTTGGATCGAAAACGTCGTAGAAGTCCGTGGACTTTGACTCGATGAACTGATTGTTTGTGAAGTACCTTAGAATTTCCATTATGAAACATTTCCTTTCGATATAAATGGATTCTCATTCCTTTTCACTGTGCCCGTATGCCAACGTCAAAATCAAATCGGCTATTTGCTTTTTAGAGTCTTCTATCAGATTGACGCATACGCTTCTCCCTTTTGCGCCTGACATGAGCGTGACATGGCATTCATGTGTTAACCGGTCGATCAGCAGCATCTTTTGCGTTGCGTCCCTGCAACCCGGCCATTTTTCCACGAAATCGTCAAATATGGGCTGGGCACGGTGCGCGGGCATGTTGTTCACGTTGAAGCTACGTCGGTATTCGCGGTATGTGTAACAATAACCGCATTCACAGCGGGTGACAGAGGCGTATCCCGTCGCGGTTAAAACAGCGTCGCAATGATGACAGAGCATACGGGTTCAAAAGAGAGAGCGCTTCCTTGGACTGCCTGCGCATTTCCTGATCGAATAATAAAAATAAATCACGGATGTGAGGCTGCAAAAACGCCAGCAGCTCATCATAAGACGGTTTTGTTTTTTTAGAGTATTTATCTTTCCATTCCATATACATTTTTACCCTTTTACGGGGCAATTAAATCCCTGCCGTCTCGCGGATATATTCCCGGGCCACTTTCGCGTACTTGAACGGGTTCGCTATCGCGGGATCCTGCTCCGCCTCGACGAGCAGCCAGCCCTCATACCCGGCCTTGTCCAGAACTTCAAACACGGGCGCGAAGTCGATTACGCCGTCGCCGGGAACTGTGAACGCCCCCAGCCTTACGCCCTTTAAGAAGCTAAGGCGTTCGGTTTTCACGCGGGCGACTGTTTCGGGGCGGATGTCCTTGAGGTGGACATGCTTTATGCGGCTGACATATTTGTTCAAAACGCACATATAATCCTCGCCGCAGTAGGCCAAGTGACCTGTGTCGAAGAGCAGGAACACACTTTCACTGTCCGTGAGCGCCATGAGCATGTCGATCTCCTCGGCGGTCTGGACGACGGTGCCCATGTGGTGGTGGTACGTCATGGTGATGCCGTATTCCTTCGCGATTTTCCCAAGCTTCGACAAGCCGTCGGCCAGCGTTTTCCATTCGCCGCTGTTCATAACGTACTTGTTTTCAAAGACGGGCGTTTCCATCTGGCCCTGAATGCTGTGGCTCTGCTCCGACACGCCGATACGCTTCGCGCCGACGGCCTGCAAAAACGCGCAGTTTTCGCGGAAATCAGCCTCGACCTCCGCAAACGGCTTCGTTAAAATGAAAGAGGAGAACCAGCGGTTTGCGATTTTCAGACCGCGAAGCTCCAGCTTTTCCAGCAGCTTTAGCACGTCTTTCGGATATTTGTTGCCGATCTCGCAGCCCTGATAGCCCGCCAGAGCCATCTCCGAAACGCACTGCTCAAAGGTGATTTCGCCGCCTAAGTCGGGCATGTCATCGTTTGTCCAGCCGATGGGGGCGATGCCGAGGGATATTTTTTTTGTGTTCATTATATTACCACTCCATTTTTTATTGTGCGATTTTTTTCGTCTGACCCCTCCGGCACTGCGTGCCACCTCCCCTTGCAGGGGAGGTCTTGGCAATTACACCTCACGTTCCCAAGCCTCCCCTGCAAGGGGAGGTGGCGCGAAGCGCCGGAGGGGTTGCGCTATTGCAAAATCTAATACGCCCGCGCTTCCTCCAGCTTTTCCCGCTTCGTCTGCGCCGTTTCGCTCATCCTGTCATTGCGCGGCAGCTCCGAGCACCCCGTATTCCACCATCCGCCGTAGCCGTCCGTCATGGTTTTCGGCAACGTTTTGATGTCAATGAGCACGGGCTTTGCCTGCTTCAAGCTGTCGGCTAAAGCCGTTTTAAGCTCGTCAAGCGTCCTCGCGGTGTAGGCAGCGAAGCCGTAGCCGCGCGCGCACATGGCGTAGTCGATGTTCATGAACGTTCCCTCGCGTATGGGCGCGCCGCCTGAGCGAAAGCGCGACTCCGTACAAAGCGCGTCAACGCCCGAGCCCATTTGCAGGTTGTTGATGCAGCCGAAGGACGCGTTGTCGAACAGCAGGACGTTGATCTTCACGCCCTCCTGAATTGCGGTGAGCATTTCAGAGTGCAGCATGTTGTACGAGCCGTCGCCGACCAGCGCGTAGACCTCCCTGCCGGGACAGGCTAACGCGGCGCCGAACGCGCCCGCGATCTCATAGCCCATGCAGGAGTAGCCGTACTCCATGTTGTATGAGCCGACGGCGTCCGTCGTCCACATGCGCTGGAGACAGCCGGGGAGCGAGCCGGACGCGCCCACGACCACCGCGTCCGCCGGGATCATCTCTCGGATCACGCCGATAGCCGCCGTCTGGCAGATATCGCCGCCCGTGGCTTCCCTGAAGCGTTCAAGGGAGTCAGGCATGCGATTCTTGTTTTCGGGAACGAAGTTAGCTCCCGTATATTCGAGCGAGGTCAGCCGCGCCATTTCATCGGTCCAGACCTGTTTCGCGTTTTCGATTTCGTTTGTGTACGCGCTTTTGTAGCCGCCGAGGCATTTATCCAGTGCTTTCAGCCCTTCCGCCGCGTCCGCGACCATATGAATGCTGTCGAGCTTGGCGGCGTGGAACCTGCTTGCGTTGATCGCCGCGACTTTCGCGCCCGCGTACAGCCACTTGGACGAAGTGGTGAAGTCGGAAAAGCGCGTGCCCACGCCGATGATCAGATCAGCGTCTTTGGCGATTATGTTCGCGCTCGCGTTGCCCGTGGCGCCGATACCGCCCAGATTCAGCGGGTGACTCGACTCCACGGCGCTTTTTCCCGCCTGCGTTTCGGCAAACGGGACGTTATATTTCTCGCAAAACGCCTTGATTTCAACCCCGGCCATGCTGTAGCGCGCTCCGCCGCCGATGATGAGCAGCGGCTTTTTTGCGGCGCGGACAGCCTCGGCAACCTGCTCCACCTCGTAGCCGCAAGGGATCTGACGGAGGATGAAGTGGACGCGCTTTCTGAAAAATTCGGCGGGATAGTCGTACGCTTCTCCCTGCACGTCCTGGCAAAGCGCGATAGCCGCCGCGCCCGTGTGAGCCGGATCGGTCAAAACGCGCATGGCGTTTGTCAGCGACGACATGATCATCTCGGGGCGTGTCACGCGGTCAAAAAAGCGCGACACCGGCCTGAACGCGTCGTTGGTCGTGACCGTCATGTCATACGGCTGCTCGACCTGTTGCAAGACTGGGTCAGGCTGGCGCGTGGCAAAAGTATCGCCCATGAAAAGCAGGAGCGGCAGGTTGTTGACCGTCGCGGTCGCGGCGGCCGTGACCATGTTGGCGGCTCCCGGCCCGATGGACGACATGCAGGGGATGATCTTCATGCGTTCGTGCATTTTGGCGTAGGAAATCGCGGTCTGAGCCATGCCCTGCTCGTTTTTGCCCTGCATTACCTTGATAGAATGCGCGACCTGGGACAGCGCCTCGCCCACGCCCAGCACGCAGCCGTGGCCGAAGAGGGCGTAAAAGCTTTCAACAAACTTGCTTTCGATTATTTGGCCGTCCTTTTCGATGGCGGCGTACTGATTGTCGAGGTAGCGGACGATGGCTTCGCCCATGGTCAGGCGGATTTTGTTTTGCATGTGTAAAACCTCACAATAATAATTTTAAACGCTCAACATAAGTAGTTATTTCTTTAATGTTTTGCTCCGTTTTCAAATTATCTCTCGCGTATTTAAGAATAGGTCTTATTGATGACAGAGAGCCGTCAAACAAGTCGTTCATCCAAGCGTACTTAGGTAATATCCAAAAATGAAAATGTCCGCGCTCTTCTTGAATTAAAGTACATTCTGTAATATCGTTGAATGACAAAAGAACTCTTCTCGCATTGTAAACCAACTCGAAAAATTCTAATGCCTGTGATTTTGCAAACTGAGCAATAGACTTTATATGTTGCTTAGACGCAATAATTAAAAATCCCTTTATCGGCACTTAAGGGATGACAATAAATCTTTCACGCTATACCTCATATTATATAAATTGTCTGCGCTGTCTGACAAACAATAACTCTCCTCTTTCCTCTCTCAACGCTCATCTTCATTCAGCCACGTGTACCGCAGATCATCGACTCTCTCCGTCCACGGCACGCCGTCAAGGTGCCGTATCATCCACACGTTGTACATCGGATATCCCGGCGCGGTGACCTGCGGATGGTTATACCCGCCCGGGAAACAGCCGCAACTGCCGTCCTTTACCGTATGCGCCTCGTCGCCGATGAAGCACGCGCCGAAGCCCTCCGGCCGCTCGAACCTGTAATAATACACCTCCGGCTGCGGGTGACTGTGCGGGATATAGCTCCACCAGCGCCCCTGCCGCGCGTAGACCTCGCCGATGACCATGTTGGAGTAGGGCGCGCTGTTATAGTCGAACACGGTCACGACGTCACGCACGGCCGTGTTCTCCCACTTGCCCTCGCAGGAGACGAAGCTTGTGCAGTCCTCGGGACGGTACAGCTTCGACGGGAACGCGCGGTCGTTTTCGGTGCTCTGCACGATGATTTCGCTGTCCTCGTCGGCTGTCAGAGTAACCGAGACGCCTTTCGCCACATGCAGGCAAGTCGGCCCGTGTGAAAAGAATCCGGGCCGCACGGCCTTTTCCGTGTTTTCGTCCCAGGCAAACGTAACCGCGCCCCGGACGAGCAAAACAGCCGTCTCTTCCATGTAATGCAGGAAAGTTTTGCTGCCGCCGCGTTTCAGGCGGTAGACCGCGATGTTCATCAGCATGTCGCTGTTGACGCCGCCGACCTCGGAAAGCGTTTTTTTGCCGTTTATGAATTCCGGATAGAAAAACAAGATGATTGTCCTCCCCTTATAGCTGATTCCGAAAGCTCTTTCAGATTTTTGTATTGACTTTGAATTTCCCAACCCCTCCGGCACTGTGCGCCTCCTCTCCTTGCAGGGGGAGGCTTGGACGATTCGCAGCCACTGCCTCCCCTATAAGGGGAGGTGGCACGCAGTGCCGGAGGGGTTTAACTACTTTGTTTGCAGCACGCGCTGCGCGGCCAGCATCACGCCCATCTTCGCGCTGTGAAAATTCAGTCCGCCCTGCATCCACACGGCATACGGCTCACGCAGCGGCGCGTCCGCCGAAAGCTCAATGGACGAGCCCAAAATGAACGCCCCGGCGGCCATGATGACCTTGCTGTCATAGCCCGGCATGTCCCACGGCTCCGGCACGGCGAAAGCGTCCACCGGCGCGCCGCTCTGTATGCCTCGGCAGAACGCGACGAGGGGTTTTTCTCCGCGCAGCATCAGCGCCTGGATGATATCGAAGCGCGGTTCACTCCATCGCGGCGTGACCTCATAGCCCATTTCCTCGAACAGGGCCGCCGCAAAAACGGCCGTTTTCAACGCCTCGCCCGTCACGTGCGGGGCATTGAACAGCCCCATGAGCATCGAGCGCGTCTGCCCCAACGTCGCGCCGACCTCCGCGCCCAGTCCCGGGGTCGTCATGCGGCAGGCGCACAGCTCGACCAAATCCCCGCGTCCGGCTATGTACCCGCCGTTTTTCGCAAGCCCGCCTCCGGGATTTTTGATCAGCGAACCTGCTACCAGATCCGCGCCGAAGTCTGTCGGCTCACATTTTTGTACAAATTCACCGTAGCAATTGTCAACCATGGTAATCGCGTCGCTGTGCTTTTTGACGAGCTTCGCGATCTCCCCTATCGTCTCTGCGGACAGGCTCGGCCGCAGGGCGTATCCCCTCGACCGCTGGACGTATACCAGCCTGACGCGCGTTTTTTTTAGCGTATTTTCGATCCCGTCAAAATCAACGCCGCCGTCTTTCGCAAGCTCGACCTGCCTGTATTCGACGCCGAAATCCATCAGCGAGCCGCGCCCTTTTGTGCCGCTGATTCCGATGGAGGGCCGAATCGTGTCATAGGGCGTTCCGGTCACCGACAGCATCACGTCGCCCGGGCGGAGCAGCCCGAACAGCGCGACGGTCAGCGTGTGGGTGCCGCAGGCGAAGCTGTGCCGCACAAGCGCGGCTTCCGCGCCGACCGACCGCGCGAATACGCGATCCAAAGCCTCGCGCCCCCGGTCGCCGTAGCCATAGCCCGTGCTTTCCGCGAAGTGACTTTCGCTCACGCCGTTTTCGATGAACGCCGCCAGCACCTTGAGCTGATTATGCTCCGTGATTTTTTCCAAAAACTCAAATTGCGGCTTTATTTTAAGCATCGCCATTTCCGACAACCGCTTTATGTCGTCGTCAAGATCGAAGAAATTCATCGGTAAACACTCCCATTGATCATCGCCGCGCAAAGTCCGCAGCAAGCAGCCGAGCCAGCTTCTCCGTCTCATAAAGGTCCGGCGCGCTTATCACGCAGGACGGCGAGTGGATATACCGGCACGGCAACGACAGGGTCAGCACCCGCACGCCCGCGCGGCTCTTGAATACGGCCGCCGCGTCGTTACTACCCGCGACAAGCGTTTTCGGCTGCGCTTTCACGCCGTTCTCGCGCGCCAGCTCGAACGCGCGGTCGAACAAATCACGCGGATAAATCGTGCCCCTGTCCATGAACGAAATGGCTGCGCCGCCGCCCAACGCGCACACGCGTTTCTCGCCCTTTACGCCCGCGATGTCCGCCGCCGTCGTGGCCTCAAGCACGATCGAGTAGTCCGGCTCTACCGCGAACGCCGCCGCGAACGCCCCGCCCGATCCGGTTTCCTCCTGCGCCGTGAAAGCGAACCACGTGTCGAACTCCAGCTCGCCGCCGATCATATGCAGCATAAGCGCGCACCCGGCGCGGTCGTCTATGGCGCGGCCTTTGACAAAGCCATCGCCGAACTCCACAAAATCCGAGTCGAAATACGCCGCGTCGCCCACGCTGACCGCTTCCCCGGCCCGCGCTTTGGACGGCGCGCCGATGTCGATATACAACATGTCCTTTTCCGGGTAATTTTCCTTTTCTTCACTTTTTAGCAGATGCACGGGTTTCACACCGATAACGCCCGGCACGAGCCGCCCGCCGACAAGCACGCTGCGTCCCGACAGCACAGACGCGTCTATGCCGCCGACCGTGTCAAACCTCAGGTAGCCGTCGTCCGTGATGAAAGTTACAATAAACCCAACTTCGTCCATATGCGCCGCAAGCATGACCTTGTTTTTCGGCACCTGCCTGCCTTTCTTAAAGACGATCAGGTTCCCTGAATTGTCTGTGTGAAATTCCGCTTTATCTCTTATTTGGGATATGATGTACTCTCGTACAGCGTCTTCACGGCCCGAAACTCCGTAAAGCCCGCAGAGCGATTCAAGCTTATTAAGCATCCCCGGCCGCTCCCCTCTCCAAGATATATTCAGCCATCAGCCGCGCGGTGTTCCCGATGTCCTCAAGGCCGCAGACCTCCACAGCCGTATGCATATTCCGCTGCGGGATCGAGATCAGCGCCGTGCGCACACCCGCTTTTGAGAAAGCGATCCCGTCGGCGTTCGTGAACGTTTTGCCGCCCATAGCCTCGATGCCGTAAGGAATATTCTTCTCTTTCGCAATTTTAATGAACCTTTGGGACATGCCGTGATCCAGCGGCGGCGCCATGCCGATAAGCGGACCGCCGCCCAGCGGGAAAGTCTTTTCCGGCGGAATTCCCAACGCCGCGCCAAAGGTCACGTCTACCGATATCGCTTCGTCCGCGCCGATGGCGTAGGCCGACGTCCGCGCGCCGCCGCCCGTGGACTCCTCCTGAACCGTGAACGCGACCGATATTTTGCAGCCGTGTTCAACGCCCTTTAACAGCTCGAGGCACCGCAAAATCGCCGCCACGCCCGCACGGTCATCCAGCGCCGGGGACACGACTTTGCCGTCCAAAAGCTCCCTCTGCTTTGACTTGAATACGACCTTATCGCCGGCCGCGATCAGTTCTTTCGCTTTCCCGGCCGGCAAGCCCGTGTCGATAAAAAGCTTGTCGAAATCCTTTACCTTGCCGCTGTCCCCTTTTGAGAGATGCGGCGGCGTAGACGTGAAAACGCCGTAAAGCGTTTCACGCCCCAGTATCAACACTTCGGCGGCGGGCAGGACGCGTTTATCCGCGTCGCCGCAGGGCGCAACGCTCACAAAGCCATCTTCGTCCACATTTGTCACGATAAAGCCGATCTGGTCAATGTGCGCGTCAAGCAAAATGTGAATCGGACCATTACCCGTTTCACCGTGTACGCTGTGAAGCGCGTCCATTTTCGCGGGCATATATTTGGAAAGCTCACGCATCGCCAAAAGCGACGCGGAGTCCTCGCCGCCCGTCACGCCGTAAGCGCCGCACAGCGAGAAAAGCAATGCTTTCAAGGGTTCTGTGCTCATTCAATCACACCTGTTTATAAAGTTTTAAGCTATTTTATTTTAGGGCTTTGTGTTGTATTTGTTGATTTCAACCCCTCCGGCGCTGCGCGCCACCTCCCCTTGCAGGAGAGGCAGTGGTTGCCGGTCGCTCAAGCCCCCCCTGCAAGGGGAGGTGGCACGCAGTGCCGGAGGGGTTTGGGAAATTCGAAGTCAATACAAATATCTAAAAGAGCTAAGTTTTGTTTGGCACAGTAACTTTTGTAAAATTCAGCACATAAATAACGGCCATCGCGACCAACGTGGGAGCCGTTTCCATAAAGCCGCTCAACATCAATATAATGCCTGCGACGAGGAGGATCATGTATACGATCGCGCCCCAAAAAAACTTTTTGAACCGCTTATCTTCCCTCGCATTTTTAGCGATGATCAGGAAAAGGCACACAACGTTGACAACTCCATACAAAGCTGAGGTAAGCTGGTGCAAACGGAAACGAAACTCATCGAAAAAGACTTCGTAGGGCGGAAAAGTTGACGGAACAGGCACGGTAAACGTCAAAACAAGGGAGATAAGACCTATGTATTGCAGAATGGCGAGGGATTTCATGTGCCCAAGGCCGTATCTGCGGCGCAAATAGTCCAGATTCAGGAAAAAAGTGAGTGCGCACAAAATTCCCCATATGATAAAAAGTACCGGGTGGGCAAACATGGTCCGGCTCGTGGTTGACCAGCGGTGAAAAATATTCATCTCAGGGTCGGAGTAGTCAAGCATAAACATGTAGCAGAAAATGTAGCCCGCGCAGACAAGCAGTACTCCCTTGCACAGCTCCGCGTTTTCTGACAGCTTGAGCAGATATTGCTTTTTCTCCCTAACGGCTTCGGTTTTTTTCATTTTTTCGTTCTCCTATGTAATTATTTTTCTGAGTATCGTACCCTCGCTCATGTCAAACGGCGCGTCAAACGCAATCGGTGCGTTCATCGTGAACCGCATTTTCGGGTGCGGCGTTGATTCTATCGGCTCGCCGTCCTCCGCGCACAGGTTTGCGGCCACAAATTTTCGCGGCGGCTTCCCCGGTTCAAGCGCTTCCAACTCGTCTCCTGCGAAGAATTTGTTTCGCTGCTCGCAGTAAAGCGTTCCGCCATCGCAATCGACCACGGTCGCCATAAGCTCACAATAACGCCTGTAACCGCCGTCCCGGAAAATCTCTGCGTTGGCCGACGGCGGGCCGAAGAAGAAGCCGGTGCAGTACTCGCGGTGACTGACCCTGTATACCTCTTCGAGGACCCATTTGGGCGGCAGTCCCCCGCGCGAATACGCGTCGATCGCGCACCTGTAAGCGTTCGTTATGACAGAGACGTAGTAAAACGACTTCGCCCTGCCCTCGATTTTGAAGCTTGAGATTCCGGCGTCAATCAGCTCCGGGATATGGCCGATCATGCACAGGTCGCGGGCGTTGAGGATGTATGTCCCGTCACTGTTTTCGTCAACGGGGAAGTATTCGCCCGGCCGCGTCTCCTCCACAAGGGCGTATTTCCAGCGGCAAGGCTGGGCGCAGTCGCCGCGGTTTGAGTCGCGTCCCGTCATGTAATTCGACAACAGGCACCGCCCCGAAAAGGACACGCACATCGCGCCGTGGACGAAGCATTCCAGCTCTAGATCATCGGGCGTGTTTTCGCGTATCCCGCGCAGCTCTTTCAGTGATAGCTCGCGCGCCGGGATGATCCGCCTCGCGCCCATTTCGTAAAAGGCGTTCGCGGCCTCGCTGTTCGTGACGCCCGCCTGCGTCGAGATATGGACGGCGACGCCGGGCGCATGCTTTTTGATGAAGCTGAGAGTCCCGAGATCGGCGGCGATAAACGCGTCAACGCCGCAGTCAGCCGCCATGGGCAGAAATTCCCGCAGACGCGGCAGTTCGTCGTTTCGCGGAAGCGTATTGCATGTCAGGTAAACTTTTACGCCGTTTTTGTGGGCGAAAGCCACAGCGCCGCGAAGCTGCTCAGGCGCGAAGTTCGGCGGCGCGGTACGCATCCCGAATTGCGTCCCCGCAAGATAGACCGCGTCCGCGCCGAAGCGGACCGCCGATATCAGCGACTCCATGTCGCCGGCGGGGGACAGCAATTCGGGCAGATTGACTTTCAATTTTTCACTCTCCACATTACCGCGCGTTTTCCAGCGCGATCTGATTCTTGTAATTGCGGTGCTCCGCGTTGGTTTTTGCCATATAGATCTTGCCCTTTGAGTCGTGCTGGAAGAAATAGTAGCTCGTTTCCGCGGGGTACAGCGCGGCCCTTATCGCCGCCTCGCCCGGATTGCAAATCGCGCCGGCGGGCAGCCTGTCGCAGATATACGTATTATACGTCCCCCAGAATTTATCGCCCAGCACGACGCCCACGACGGGCCTCACGTAATTCGTGATGTAGTCGTAGGTCGAGTCGCAGTCCAGCGTCGGATAGTCTCGGTAATTCCTCAAACGGTTGTGCAGTACCGACGAGACAAGCGGCATCTGCTCCTCGTTGGCCGCCTCTCTCTGAATGATCGACGCTATCTTGATAATCTCGTCCACGGAGTAGCCGAGCTTCGCCGCTTGTTCGGCATACTCTTTGTTCCACTTGTCGTTGAAGTTTTTCAGGAAAGTCTCGATGACGCTGTTGGCATTGAGATCGAGGAAGAATTCATAGGTGTCGGGGAACATATAGCCCTCCAGCAGGAGATAGCGGTCGTCGCCCATGTTGCCCTTGGCCGACTGCAAAAAGTCATAGTTGAAGTTGACATTTTTGGCGGCGTTGTACAGGTATTCCGCATCGCACACCTTATATTTTTGCAATTTGTTGAAAATCTGGTAGATCGTCCAGCCCTCCGGAAAGGCTAACGTTATCGTTTCGGAGTAATTCTGCCGCTCCTTGAGCTTGTTGAGCATTCCCTCAAGGCCCATGCTGGACTTCAGGTAAAATATCCCGCTCAAATACTCCGTTTTTTTGTCGCCCGGCTTTTTCATCTTGTATATGACCTTGTAAAACGTTTTGCAGAAAAACGGACGGCTTATGAGGTCGTTTTTTCCTAAAATGGTGATGATCTGATCCGTCGTCGCGTTTTCCGGGATCTCCACGGAAATCGGCTCGGATGTTTTATTGATCGCAAGAATATCGTTGAGCGTCGTGATCGCCAGCATTGACAAAATTCCGATGCACAGCGCTATCACGGCCAAAAACTTTGCGTAACCGGGTATGAGTCCTTTTCTTCTCGCTTTCGGCCTGCCCTGACGATTTTTCTGAGCCTGCGCGCGGGAGGCTGCAGACGTTCCGCTCCCGTTCGCGCGGTTACCGGGCTGCCGCAGAGACTGGGACTCACCTGTCCTGGCCGTGCGGTTTTCCCCCTGACGCTGCTGCCCTGACGACGAACTGTCATTATTTTTCCGCGCGTGGTTGGCGAAGTATATCTCACCCTTGTACTGCGGCAAATCGTCCGACATATATTCGTCGCCCAAAAAAACGTCGCGATCCTCCTCGATATGGACCTTGAAGTTCCTCACCTTTTCGCTTCTGTCCATATAGGAGTCGTTCGCGGCATCCATGCTGTCCGCGAAGATGTCGGCCGTATCATTTCTTTGATTGTCGTTTCCCATCATCACCATCACCCTTTCCCTGCAAGGCTAACCACTATACACTTCTTCTCCGTTATCACCATGTCCACCTTTTGGTCGTAGTTTCCGTGCGGCAGCTCGCCGCTCATGCAATTCTCGTAGCAAATTCCGGCCGTTTTACCCTTAAAGTTGTACAGGAACCTGTCATAATAGCCTTTTCCGAAGCCCAGCCTGTATCCCTGACTGTCGTAGGCGATGGCGGGCACGACGCAAAAGCCCTGCGAATAGTCCGTCAGCGGCTCGCACCGCTCCTTTATCGGAGTCAGCAGGCCGTAAGCGCCTACGCGCAGATCGTCGTAGGATGAGATAAAATAAAAGTCCATCTCACGGGTATCCTCGGAACAATCGGGCACTGCAACCTTTTTTCCCATACGCCACGCAGCGCGTATGATGGACTCCGTCCCAACCTCGATTTTTTTCGAGACATAGCACAAAATAACATCGCTTTCCCGAAAAGACCACAGCCCCGTCACCCTGTTGGCGATCTTTAAGTCCAGCCTGTTCTTTTCGTCCTCCGAAAGCGACAGGCGGACGTTCTTGTACTGTTCACGCAGTTCATTTTTGATCAGCTTCAAGTTCATTGTCGTCCTCACGCGGTAAAATATTGCACCCCTACACGCATTGCATCATTTTTCTGAGCCGCTCCGCCTCCGCCTCGCCTTTTAGGTACGCAACGAGCGCGAACCCGAACTCCAGCGCGGTTCCCGCCCCTCTGGACGTAATGATGTTCCCGTCGCGGCAGATGGCTTCACGCATCACGTCCGCGCCGTCAAGCTCCCGCTCATAGTCCGGGAAGCAGGCCGCTCTCCTGTTTTTCAGCAGTCCCATATGACCAAGAATGCTCGGCGCGGCGCAAATGGCGCCGATGAGCTTTCCCGATCCGGCGCAGAAGTCCACAAGCTCCCGCACATGCGATGATTCCTCCAGATTTTTTGTGCCGGGCATTCCGCCGGGAAGCACGATGCCCTCCAGCTCATCCGTCCGCATGTCGTCCACCCCGGCGTCACAGATAGTGCTGATGCCATGAGAACCCACCGGGGTCATATTGCCTATACCGACCGTCTGAACCTCCACGCCCGCGCGGCGCAGGATATCGACCGGCGCAAAGGCCTCGATCTCTTCAAAGCCGTCGGCAAAAAAAACGTACACCATAACATATCCCTCACTTAATCAAGAATCAACCCAATATATGAATTTTCGCTCTGTCTTACCGCCGCTTCCGCCTCTCGCGAAACGGGAAAGATCATACCGCCGTCAATTGTATCTTTATCGCAGCCGTCCGCCCGCAGCCGAAGCTCAAACCGCTGTTCGCCGAAAGATTCCAGCAACGCCTTTGCCGCGCAAGAAAACGCGGCGGGAAGCGCGCAGAACTCGCTGACGTAAACCGTACCCCCGTCCCGCGACGCCAAAAGCCACGCGCAAAGCCGGCCGCAGTCAAAGACGCAGATTGATTTTCCGCGATATGCTTCATGCTCCTTGACGGCGTACCGCATGGCATTTTCGTCCCACAGGAACGCGCCGCCCACGTCCAGACACGCGTTGCGCAAAGCCGTGATTTCCGCGATGCCCGCCGGGCGTATCTCCCCTCCCTCACATGCTTTCGCGGACAATTCTTCGCGGCTGAACTCCCGCTTGATATACGTAAAGCATTTCAAAAAGCCGAAGCGCGCATAGTAACCGTACAGGCTTTCCTCGCCCGGCACAAGCGCGATATATGAGACTGAGTGTTCACGCGCGTGGGTTTTCGCCGCCTCCATCAGGCACGCCATGTGCCCTTGGCCGCGATACTCCGGGCGCGTGGCGGCGGCATAGAGGTAGTAAGCGGCGTAACGCCTGCCTGCCAGACTCATCTCTCCCGGCAGCAGGACCAGCTGCGACACGGGCTGACCGTTTTCTAAGGCGATCAGCGCGCCGGCGGATGGAAAGCGGTTTCGCATGAAAAAATCGATGTATTCGCCGCTGTCACGGAAAGAGCTTTTCCAGGTCTCGGCCATGGCGGGGATGTCGGATTTATTCGCGATTCGAATCATGTCAACCTCAATCATTGTACTCCGCGGTATATTTTATCAGCAGCTTGTCCGGGTGATACGAGAGCTTCGCCTTGCGCAATCCCTCGTCCCCCTCGTCGTTTTCGCGGTTGACGAACGTGAAGCCGCTGATGGTGTTGGCCGCAAATTCACGGTTGATCACCGGGTACGCGCCGCGCACATCGGAAAACGCTTTTTCAAAGTGCGTGCAGAACATATTGCCGCTCGCCGCCTCGCCCACCGTAAACCCCACGACGCCGCTTTCCGTGCGGATCAGCGCGCCTTTCATCTCCAGCTCCGCGAAGTTCTTCAGCGCGCGTTTCAGCGCGATTTGCTCCCGGGCTATGCCTTTCGGGTCCTTGTTGCTGTTTTTGATCGCCCAAAGCTCGTTCATCACAAGGCATTCGGAGATGTTTTGTTCGCCTATTTCCTCGTATATCCACTGCGTGTCCTTCAAAAACGCAGCGATGTGGTTGCGCTTCGCGTGATATTTTTTTCCCGCAAGCTCGCTCAAATCCGACGTGCGGTAGATATAATCGAACAGGTTTCTATCCTCTTTCAGCGTAAAGCTTCCCGGAAAAAGCTCTTCGAGCCGTTCCTTGTCCCGCTCCGTCAGGCCGAACATGCGAAACGGATTGCCGCGCTGCTCCGCATCGCGCCGCATTTCGTTAAGACAGGTTTTCAGGTCGCCGCTTCCGGCCGGGAAACAGTAAATGCCGCTCCCGCTTTTTGAAAAAAAGAAATCCCCGTACCGCGTGATCTCGGAGCCGTATACTTCACTCCAACAAAAAATATTTCCAAACGTATATTCGCAGCCCTCTCGTCCGGCGCTGAAAATCAGATCTTTTACCCAGGCTTTGTCCGATATTGACGGCGCCCAAAAGTCAAACATTCCCTAATAACCTCCATCCCGCCGCACCGTGCGGCGCAATACAATCAGACGTGAAACGCGCGACGGTACAAATAAGGGATGAAAATAAATCTTTCACGTTATTCCCCCCAGTATTGTTTGGTAAACTTGGTCCGCGATGTCTTTTATCGCCAGCGGCCCGCCGTTTTCGGCACATCGGATGACCCTCCAGCCGAGCTTGTCCGCCGCATAGCGCGCCGCTTTGCCGCAGCTTTCAAGGTAGTCCGTGTCCGCTTCGTGGATATCCCTGCGGCTCTCGTCGCCGCCATACCGCCCGCTGATGAGCTTGCGCGACACGTCCGGCGGCATATCGAAGTAGATCACCAGATCAGGCTTCGGTATCGCGAGCTTGCCGTACTCGAAATCCTCAAGCCACGCGAGGTAACCGTCCCACTGTTCATACGGCAGCTTTGTCATTTGATGATACGCGTTGGAGGTCGTGTAACGGTCGGCCAGAATCAGCTCGCCGTCCAGATATCCATCCCTCCACACGCGCAGGTAGTTCGCGATACGGTCCACCGCGTAAAACGCCGACGCGGCGTAGGCGTTGACGTCACCCGGCGCATTCCCCAGTTCGCCGGAAAGATACATGCGCACCAACGTACTTGACGGGCTGGAGTAGTCGGGCAGTTTTATACGGCGTGTCCTGAAGCCGTCCTTCTCCAGCTTTTCTTTTACAAGCGCTATTTGCGTGGATTTGCCACTGCCGTCAAGCCCCTCGATCACCACCAGCTTGCCTTTCATCCTCAAACCCCTTTCTGTTAAGAACCCAAAAATGGATATATCGGCAACTTTTAGCGGCTCTCAAATTTATGCTTTCCCATATTTTTATATTATACATCAAATATATGAAAAAATCAAGTCGCGGATTTGAATTAGAAAAATCGAATTAGAAAAAATCAAAATTGTAATTGAACTTACGCGTCCTCCTGTGTTATAATAATATGGGTTATTTCTTCTTTTCCGACAGCTCCTTCCATCTTCCGTCGCTCATCATCAGAATTTCCAAAAGAGGTATCCTCCCGGCCACCGGGTGCACCACCATCTCTTTTACACAATACTTCCGGCCATAAATCTCGTATGTACTCCTTTTTTCCTTTTGCAAGCTTTTCCTCTTCCTTTCGCAAGCATTTTGTAGGTTTTTTTTCTACAAGACTATAGTAAATGATATTGTAAAATTTGTCAAGAGTTTTTTTATTTGGAGTTTTTTATGAAAGATATGGCACAACGTGTCAAAAATCGCCGCGAATCCCTCGGCATGACGCAGGATGATCTTGCGCAAAAACTCGGCTATAAGTCGCGCTCCTCCATAAACAAAATAGAGCTTGGCATAAGCGATATACCCCTGTCAAAAATACACGAGTTCGCCAATGCCTTGCACTCTGATCCCCTCTATTTACTTTTAGGCGAGCGCCGCACCCGACGGTCAGACTCCGGCGAGAACCTGATCCGCATCGCGGGCCGGGACGGGTCATGGGAGGAATGGCGCCTGACCGACGAGGAGCTGAAAGCCGTCAAGGAATTCATCCTCGCCCTGCCCGACGCTAAAGATTTATAATCTGTTTTTTCGATGTACGTCCCGAACTGCCCGTACAACCGCCGCTCTGAGGCCCTGACAAAAAAGCCGCCCCCGTACAGCCGCGCGTTCAGCCTGCGCAAGGCAATTTCGGCCGACTTTTCGCTGATTCCGCAAAACAGCGCGGTCCCTTTTTTGCAATCCGCTTTCCTCAAACTTTTCGCACATAAGTTGACCGTATCGTATATAATGTACCAGAAGTAAGAACCTGTGCTCATAGGCTCTAATCTAATAAAACAAGGCGGTGCGTTTTAATGGCCGGAACCAAATTCTTCCGAGGAGCCTCCTGTAGGCGCGACGAATGCGCGGGCCTTATGGTCGCGTCCTTCGGCGCGGGACTTATCGCGGCCCGGATCATGCCGTACTCACTTATCATCATCGTAGCGGCCGCCGCACTGATCGTCATGGGACTCTTGATCTGCAAAAAATAGTATAATCAATCTACATAGAGAGAGGATGGGTGGAAGAAATGAAGATCGTAGTTGTCCGCAGTCCGAGAGCGTTTAGGGGATTGTTGAGAATATTTTTCAGGATCAGGAAAGAAGACATGGTATAAGTACCTTAGACGCTATGAAAACAACAAGAGCCGCCCATTTGCCGGGCGGTTCTTACCTTACATAGTCAGTTTTCAAGTGGTTTGACTATACATTCTCTCCTGTGCTTTCGCCTCATTGTACAGCGCGATGTAGCTGGCGTGCCGTGACCTCGCGATCGTCCCGTTTCCCACCGCCTCGCGTATTTTGCAGCCGCTGTCGGCCACGTGGGCGCAGGTTGAAAACCGGCACTTGCCGACATACGGCAAAAATTCACGGAAGCAGAATTGCAAATTCTCTTTCGGGATAAACTCGTCTTTTAGAAACTCAAGGGAGGAAAATCCCGGCGTGTCGGCAACGTATCCGCCCGCCGTGCCGTACAGCTCCACATGGCGGGTCGTGTGACGGCCGCGCCCCAGCTTTTTGCTAATCTCCGCCGTATCAATGCGCAGACTTTCATCGACGCGGTTGAGCAGCGTCGATTTCCCCACACCCGAATTGCCCGCGAACGCGCTGATATGCCCCGCCAGCTCACATCTGAGTTCATCGGCGTTATCCGGCATACAGAGCGTAATAATCCCGGCCAGGCGGTAGGCCCCGGCCATATAGGACGGATCGCCCAAATCGGTTTTGGTGATGACGACCGCCGGCTCGATACCCTTGTCCTCCGCGATAGCGATCATACGGTCGGTCAGCAGCAGGTTGGGTGACGGCTCACGTACCGAAACCACGATAAAAATGCGGTCGATGTTCGCGACGGGCGGGCGGCGTATGACGCTTTTACGCTCGTGTATCACCTCGATGGTGTTCTCCGCGCCGTTTTCCGCAGCGTTGATCGTTACGCGGTCGCCGGGCAGCGGCGTGATTTTCTCCTTGCGGAAAATCCCCCGCGCCCTGCATTCAAATGTCTCACCGGCGGCTTCCACGTAATAGAAGCCGCCGATCCCTTTTAGTATCAGGCCGTCACACTGCATACAAATCCTCTAGTCGTCCGGATTGTCCGGCTCAAACAAATACACCGTCAGCGTGATTCTCGTATCAAGCGGGTATTTCGTAAACGCCTTGGGCGTCGGATCCTGCTCTTTCACGATCATGTTCTTTGAGCGGTCCTTCGTCTCCACATACTCCGGTTCAATGTACGAAAAGCCAACCTCTTTCAGCTTGTCGCACGCAACCTCGTAATTCATGCCTACCACGTCGATCATTGGCTCGCGCCCTGTGACAACGGTCGTCGTGGTTGAAAAGTAGGAGTCCGGCGTGGGCTTCTCGTCCGATACCCTTGCCGGGGAATAATTAAAGTCGATCTTGCACTCATATACCTGGGCGTGGTCGATAATCACCACCAGCTTCTTCTGCCCGTTTGAGCTTGTTACGTCAAAGGGATGCGACGCGCCGTTGAGCAGAACCGTCTTTGAAAGCTCGGGCACCAGCACATTGTCCAGATAAACCCGGAGCGAGCCTTGCTTAAAGACGGAGCCGTTATTGGGCAGGCGTATGCTTATCTTCGCGGTCGCCTCGGGCGGTATGCCGTTGCTGGCGATGATCTGAATCTCCGTCCCCTTGGGCACGGTCGCGCCTTCGCTGAAGCCCTCGATGCCTATCACGATGTCCTTGTCCTCGACGCTGTTTTCATACTTTACCGTCCGGTTCATGACGAGATAACACTGTTCAAGCATTTCTTTGGCGGTTTCAAGGTCCCAGGTAATGATCTTTGGTATCTCGGTCATGACTCCCGTATCCACGATATATAGCGTTACCGTCTGTCCCTCGAAATAATCCTGAAACCTCTCGGGCTTTGTGCGGACGACGGTATTTTCCTTGCCGGGCTCCTGTACCCGCTCAGGAACGCATTTGAGCTTGGCGGCCTCGATGATTTCCACCGCCTCAGAGTAGTCAAGGCCATATACGTCGGGCACTTTCACGGGAGGCATATCCTTGGGTATAAACACCGTGATCGTCTCTGTGGATTTTATTTTCGAGCGGGCGGAGGGCGACTGATCGTATACGACGCCCGCTTCGTATGTACCGGGCGTTATTGTCGCGCTGACCACGATATTCAGGTCTTTGTATTCGTCGTTATTCAGTATTTCCTCGTAGTAATTCTTGCCGATGAAATTCGGCACCTCTATCTCGCTTTTGGAGAACTTCCCCGTAGCGTAGCTTATCAATATGATGATCCCGGCGAGTATGATAAGCCCGCCGATGATGCCGGCCAGGACCGGCAACGTTTTGCTTCGTTCCTCATAGTCGTCGTAGTATTCGTCGTCCTCCCGCCCGTTTCTTTGCAAAGGCGGCGCGGTCCGGGGCGCCGTGCCCGCGCGCGGCATGGTACCCGTACGTGCCTGGGCGCTTTGGCGCGGCATCGAAGCCGTCCTGCCAAGAGGGCTTTCGGTTTTGCCTACGAACCTTGTCGGCTCATTGTCCAAAAAGTAACCGAAATCGAACTTAATAGAGGGATTTCGCTTAAACTCGTCAATATCCAAAAGCATCTCCGCCGCCGACTGATAACGGTCACGCGGGCGCTTCTGCATGGCCTTTAAGGTGATCTGCTCAAGTCCCACAGGGAGGGAGGGGTTTATCTCCCGGGGACGTTTCGCCTCCGACTGGAGCTGCATCAGCGCCACGGACACCGACGTCTCGGCCTGAAACGGCAGCTGCCCTGTCAGCATCTCGTAAAGCACAACGCCGACGGAATAAATGTCCGCCTTGTTGTCGGTAACGTCGCCCTTGGCCTGCTCGGGGCTGATGTAATGTACGGAGCCTATCGTGCTGTCGGTCATGGTGCGGGTCTCGCTGCGGCTGAACCGCGCTATGCCGAAATCCGTCACCTTAATCGTCCCGTTTTGCAGCAGGATTATGTTCTGCGGCTTGATGTCCCGATGGACGATCCCTTTGTCGTGGGCGTGCTGGAGCGAACGCAGGATCTGCGTCACGAAATAAACGGCTTCTTTCCAGTTGATTCGCCCCTGCTGCTCAATGTACTCTTTTAAGGTGATGCCCTCCACGTACTCCATGACGATGTACTGGAGCCGGTCGCCGTAGCTGACGTCGTATACCTTGACAATATTCTGATGCGACAAAACCGCGATCGCCTTGGACTCATTTTTGAAGCGGCGGCGAAAATCCTCGCTCTGCAGGAACTCCTCCTTGAGGATTTTTACTGCCACAATGCGGTCGTCAACATTGTCATACGCCTTGTAAACGACAGCCATGCCGCCTACGCCGATGATCTCCTGGATCTCATAGCGGCCGTCGAGCCGTTTTCCAACATAATTATCCATCTTCGCGCTCTCCTTTTTCGGGACGGCAGGAGCAAGCCCCCGCCACGGTGGATTTAATTCGAAACAGTAACAACGGTAATATTATCCCGTCCGCCGTTGTAATTTGCCAGCTTCACAAGCTCATCCGCTATCATATACTTGTCGGACTCGCGCGCTACCTTGTATATCTCGTCGGCGTCCACAAAATTGGTCAGTCCGTCGGTGCATATGAGCAGGATGTCGCCGTCTAAAAACGGCTCCTCGCAGAAGTCAATGAGTATCGTGCCGTCTACGCCCAAAACCCTTGTTATGATGTTTTTACGGGGGTGGCGCTTTGCCTGGGTCGGCGTAAGCTCGCCGTTTTCAAGCATCGCCTGCACCATCGAGTGGTCGCGGGTGAGCTGCGATATACTGCGGCCGAAGATGCGGTATGCCCGGCTGTCCCCGGCGTGGGCGATGTAGGAGGCCTTGCCGCTGATGATCGCGGCGACGACGGTGGTTCCCATTCCCTCAAGCTCTTCATTGGCCCGCGACATTTCGAAAACCGTCGCGTTCGCGGTTTCTATCGCCGAAAAAAGCAGGTGCCGGATAGACGTGGAGCTCATGCCGTCACGGTAGGACGCCGTGATCTTTTCCGCGATGATCCGCACCGCCGCGGAGCTGGCTATGTCGCCGCCGGACGCGCCGCCCATGCCGTCGCACACGACAGCCCATACCATGCCGTCCGGAAATTCCCCGGCGGCGCAGGCGTCCTGATTGACGCTGCGAACCATTCCCGCGTCTGTTTTTTTCGCGATCTTCATTGTTGCCCTCCCCTGCGTGTATCGGTCAATTTTTACGTGGTTTTTTTCAATTGTCAATCGTTAATTGCGCTTACGCAATTGCCCGCACGCCGCGTCAATATCGCCGCCCAGACTTCTTCTGAGCGTAACGTTGATCCCCTTGCCGCTCAGTACAGCCGAAAACGCCTCGACACGCGCGCCGCCGCTTCTTTTAAAGCCGCCGTCCGTAAATTCATTCGCGGGAATCAAATTGACGTGGCACAGCATTCCTTTCAGCTTCGCGGCAAGCTCTTTTGCGCAATCGCCGCTGTCGTTCACGCCACTTATCATGATATATTCAAAAGATATCCTGCGCCCCGTCGCTTTTACATAGTCACGGCACGCCTTTAACAGCGTGTCCACGGGATAACGCCTGTTCACCGGCATCAGGCGCGAGCGTATTTCATCGTTCGGCGCGTGGAGCGATACCGAAAGCGTCAGCTGGAGCTTCTTTTCCATAAGCTCGTATATCTGCGGCACGAGCCCGCAGGTGGACAGCGAGATGTTACGCATTCCGATATTCAGGCCGGGGTCAAAGCTCACAAGTTCCAAAAAGCGATTCACGTTTTCAAAGTTGTCCAGCGGCTCCCCCATTCCCATCAATACGACGTGGGAAACGCGGATCTGCCTGTCTTTTTGCGCGGCGTGTATCTGACCCAGCATTTCAGACGCGGTCAAATTTCTGGCAAAGCCGCAGCGGGCGGACGCGCAGAACGCGCAGCCCATTTTACACCCGGCCTGAGACGAAACGCACAGCGTATGGCCGTACTTATATTTCATCAAAACGGCTTCGATCATTTCGCCGTCCCGCAGCTTAAAGAGGTATTTGACTGTTTCATTATACTCCGAAACAAGCCTTTTTTCAATAGCGCACGGAAATATTTCAAATTTTTCAGCCAGCGCCGCCCGAAGCGAAGCCGACAGGTCGGTCATTTTGCCGAAGCTTTCAGCGCCGCGCTGTTGGATCCACGCGTATATCTGCTTCGCGCGAAAAGGCGGCAGACCCATCGCCGCAACCTCTTGCGCAAGCTCTTCAAGCGTCATGGATTTGATATCTTCAGGCGGCAAATTGTTGTCATCACGTGTATGATTCATTGTTGTTTCCCGATTCTTGTAAACGCCGCGATAAAAAATCCGTCAGACTTTGTAACATGCGGCATCAGCGTCACAAACCCCTGTCCGCTGCCGTAATGCGGAACATCTTTGAGGACCGGCACGGCCTTAAAGTCCGGGTGTTCATTGAGAAAGCGTTCGCAGACATCCTCGTTTTCCGCCGGATTCAGTGTGCACGTCGAGTAGACCAGCCTGCCCCCGGTTTTCAGGTATTTCGCGGCTACACACAATATAAGATACTGCAAATCCGGCAGTTTGTCAATATCTTGTGGTGTTTTATAACGAATTTCCGGCTTTTTATCTATTACGCCGAACCCGGAGCACGGCACATCGCACAAAATTCTGTCGGTTTTTTCGACGCTTTCGTCAAAACGGGCCGCGTCACGCACTTCCGCCCTGATGTTGCCTATCCCCAAACGCGCTGCGCCGCTTTCGATCAGGCCGACCCTGTTTGCGTGCAGGTCGAACGCTTTGACAAACCCCTCGCCCCGCATCTCCTGCGCTATCGTAAAGGACTTTCCGCCCGGCGCGGCGCATACGTCCATCACCGTTTCGCCCGGACAGGCGCCCAGCGCCATACAGCACAGCCCCGACGCAACATCCTGCACGTGGAAAAGCCCCTCCGAAAACGCGCGGAGCTTTTCCGCCGCGCCCAAGCTTTCCGCCAGCAGTACGTTTGGCAGAAGCTCGTACCGCGCCGTTTCCACGCCCTCCGCACGGAGACGCGCGGTTAACTCCTGCGGCGTCGTTTTCAGCGTATTGACCCGCAGAGCCGATGCCCTTTGCTCCAAAGACGCGGCCATGATACCCTCGGCGTTTTCCGCGCCGTAAGCCTCGCTCCACATTTTTACAAGCCACTCCGGGCAGGAATATTTCACGCTGAGGAACGTTGTCTCACCGTTTTCCCGCTTTGGCAGGCGCGGCCCGTTTCGCGCCGCCTTGCGCAGCACCGCGTTCACAAGTCCCGCCGCGTAGGCGCTGTCCGCCCGCTTCACGAGTTTGACGCTTTCGTTCACGGCCGCGGACGCGGGTATTCTGTCCATAAAGAAAATCTGCGCGCAGCCCGCGCGCAAAGCCGTCAAAACCTCCGGGCGCAGCTTTTTAAGCGGCTGCGTAAGATACAGCGACAGGTTGTAGTCTATCGTCAGCCGCCGCTCTGTCGCCGTATACACAATCGCCGCCGCCAGTGCGCTGTCCTCTGCCGAAAGCGAAGCGCTTTTCAGCGCGCCGTCTAAAGCGAGGTTTGAATACGCGCCGTCACGCTCCATTTTCAGCAGGACCCCGAAAGCGGCCTCCCGCGCGTTCACCGCCTTTTGCCCCTGTTGCTCAAGAGCAGAAGCCTGAGCAGGTTCGCGATTGACACCGCCAGCGCCGCGACATACGTCCACGCCGCCGCCGACAGCACCTTCTTCGCGCCGTCGTATTCGCCGCCCTGAAGCATGCCCGTTTCGTCGATCACCGCCAGAGCCCGTTTGCTTGCATTAAACTCCACCGGCAATGTCACAAGCTGGAACACGATCGCAAACAGGAAAAGCGCGATTCCAATATAAAACAGCATCCCGAAGCCCATGAATAGGCCCGCGATCGCCAGTGGAATCCCCATCATCGAGCCGATGTTGCTCACAGGCAAAATAGAATTGCGAACCTTGACCGGCGCATAGCTCTGTGCGTGCTGGGCCGCGTGACCGGCCTCGTGGCACGCGATGCCCACAGCCGCGACGGACGTCCCGGAAAACACCGCGCCCGACAGCCGTATGACGTTCGAGCGCGGATCGTAGTGATCCGTCAGCCTGCCCGCCGCCCGCTCGATCCGCACGTTATTGATGCCGTAATGGTACAGCACCCTCATAGCGGCCTGCTCGCCCGTGAGTCCGCGCGAGTTGAGCACGGCGTCCATTTTTTTGTACGTGCGCTTCACGTGTATCTGCGCCCACATCGCCAGCGCGAAAGCCGGCAGAACGAGCAACAGATAATAGATGTCGAGTCCGTAACCGTAATATGGCATAGTCGTTCCTCCTGTTCTAGATGCTAGATTGTAGATGGTAGATAGTAGACCTCCTCGGAAACTAGCCGCGAGCGGATAAACGAGGATTTTTTTCGTCCCGCAAGTAAAAAAGCGCAGGAATAATTTGTTTATTGCGAGCATTTTTTGCGCGGCAGGACGGAAAAAAGA
>WRED01000023.1 GCA_009779495.1 Oscillospiraceae bacterium
TACAATCTTGACCTCGCCGCGCTTGCTTTCTTTCTTCTCAAGCATCTTTTTCACCCCTATCCATTATACCATAAAAAGCCCGCTTTTGCGAGCTTTTTCTTGGTGTCATAGGGGGTTCTTTGACAATCTGAAACAACCCCATAAAGGGGTTGTTTTTGCGCGAAAAGGGACGCTTTGCTTAACACGCTCTTGTACACTACATAAAAAATACAGTAAAACAGAGAAATGATTTGCAATATTTCACTTTTTTTAGATTCATCAAATCCTTAGCAGATGAAAACAATGCATAAAGGTCATTGATGTCTTGTAAAGATTACAGAGAAGTAACGAAAGAATCAGAACCTGTATTCAATGCTTATCCCTACTTTCAAACATTCAGGAATAACATGTCCTGTTAATAATAACTTTCTTCAAATCATCCGACAGCTCGTTAAAATATGCGCAATATCCCGCCACGCGCACCATAAGGTATCTGTGCTTTTCGGGGTTATTGTAAGCATCGACCAGAAGCTCGCGGCTGATGACATTGGGCTGGAACTGTATCCCGCCCGTGGTCAGGAAAGTACGGAAAATGTTCGAAAGATTGCGTACACCCTCCCTGCCGGGGAAGAGCGCGGCGTCAACGGTCAGCGTGGCGGTGGAGCCATTGACGGCGTAATCGGTGAAGTTGACCCCGGACATGGCGTTGAGGGCGGAAAGCAGATCAGCCTGTTCCATGCCGTAATGGGGCGCCACGCTGTTGGCCAGCGGCGCGCCTTTCAGCCTGCCGGAGGGCAGGGCCTGGGTCTTTAAGCCGTAACGGTCGCTGGTGTTCAGGGCATAATAGCCGGCGGTATAGCTGCCGTTTCTGGTGGCGTAGGGGAAAGAATCAAGGACATTGTTGTAGATTTCCATGACCTTGGTGGTCCACAGGGCCGGCTCGGGCGACGAGTCGTCTCCGAACTTCGGGATCGCTAAAATATCTTTCCTGATCAGATCAAAGCCTTCGCCCTCAAAGTTGGCGTCGATGGCCCTGATGATCTGCTCCAGCGTATATTTTTCGCTCCCCCACACCAGCTCGTTGATGGCATAGAGGGAATCGGCCACGTCCGTCACGCCCACCGCCTGAATGCCGGCTGTATTGTAGTCCGCCCCGCCCTCGTAGACGTCCATGCCGCGCTCAACGCTGCTTTTATAAAGCGCCGAAGCCAGCGGCGTCGTGAAATACTTCTGTAAGCCCCGCTCAATGACCTGCTGGTCGTGAAAGATCGACTTCGCCAGGGCGGTCAGGCGGGTTTGGAAGCGCGCCAGCAGCTCGTCCATGCTCTTCGGCGGGTCGTAGCTGTACAGGCCCCTTCTTTTATCGCGGTTTTGTATCGTCTTTTCGCGCCGGGCGACGGCCGCTTTCCCGCGCTCGCCGCTGTTTCGGAAGCCGTACTCGATAAACCTTGTGACCATCTTCTCGACCTGCATGGGAAAGCCGAAGTTCCACAGATCGTGCTCGTGGCCCTTAAGCGCCTGGAGCAGGGGCAGAGCCAGGTTCATGTTGGCGCAGTCGGTGTTGCCGAAGTGGGAATCCGACGCCACCGGCTCCACGCAGCCGACGATGGAATAATTCCGTGCGTTCTCAAGCGTCGTATCGTAGTGCCGCATGAGGGTTTCGATGTAAATGCTGTCGCTGAACAGCTCCGGCATGGGACAGCCGTTTATGTAGACCTCGGCCAGCCTGTCGAGATACTTCCCCGGGCTGTCCTTATGTATCCTCGCGCACATGTTGACGGACAGCGGCTGCAATTCGCAGGCGTCAACGCACATGTAGGTGACATCATTCGTCGCGTCGTTGCCCTGCCTGTCCACGCCGCCGAAAGTCAGCGACTGGTCGATGGACAGCGTCTCGAACAGCTTGCTCAGATTAAGTATGCCGTCGCCGTCGTTGATCAGGATCGCTTCGTCCATCTTCAAAATGAAGAGGCAGAACAATTCCTTTGCTTCTTCATAGGTGATGATCCCCGCCTCAAGGTCACGTTTGAAGTAGGGGTACAAAATCTGATCCACCCTGCCGAAAGATATGGCGTTTTCATAGGCCTCGATACAAAGGGCGAGATGCAAAAACATCATGCTTTGCAGCGCCTCGTGAAAGGTCCGGGCCGGGTTCATCGGGACGAAGCGGCATATCTCGGCCATCTTTTCAAGCTCTTTTTTGCGGACGGGATCGGTTTCCGCCGCGCTCAGGCTCCTGAGATGGTTCGCGTACCGGCAGGCCCAGATATCCAGCGCGTCAAGGCAAAGCAAAATACCTTTATAAAAATCCTGATTGTTTTCGGGATGCTCCCCGGCCACTTTCAGAACCTCCGCCCGAAGCCCGCTCGTGCCAAGCTCCAGTATACGGTCAAAGTTTACGATAAAATGCGCTATGGCCGCGAAGTTGTTGTTGAAGCCCGCGGACGTCTCGGCGATCCTCGCCAGGGCCAGTATAAGATTGGAAAGGCTTTCCATGCCACGGGCGATGGTGCTTTTGTTGATCCAATAGGGCAGAATCTTTCTGTAAAAATCAAGGCGCTCCTTTTTGGTGGAGATGAATTGTACGGGCGTCTGCTTGTGCGCGCCCGGCAGGACAAGGGCGTACAAAGTGCCGTACTGCTCCTCCCATATCTGCCCCGCGACCCGTTTGCCCGTGAAGTTGCCCACCAGCAGCTCGCCGGGCCAGACCTTGAGCGATTTCCGCGCCAGAACATATTTCAGCCGCTCTCCCCGGTGGACGGCCACGGGCTTTTTCAGCCCTTTGAACTTCTTGTAATACTCCGTTTTAAGGTGCCCGACCTCAAAGCAGATGGCCCGCTCGCTTTCCCTGATCGCCTTTTGCACGTCGAGCACGCGCTGCGTAAATTCGGCGGCGGGAGGCTTGGGCATAAGCTCGTCGCTGCACGCGCTTACGCCGTATTTCTCAAACAGCTTTATGCCGTTTTTAAGCGAGCTCAGGCTCTGATCCGGGCTGATGCTCAGCATGGGAACATCAAGACCCAAACGCGCGGCCTTGTCCTCATACATGCTGTGATATTTGAGAAGCTCGATCCTGTCATGCCCGATCCCTTTGAGATATTCCGCCGCGGCCCTGACTCTCTCCTCGCCGTCATTGAGGCCGGGGACCATCACCATGCGGAAGCTTATGTCCGCGCCGGTCCCCAGCAGATTCCCGATGTTACCGCGGATCAGGCTGTCGTCTTGGCCGGTCAGCCGCTCATGCAAATCGCCGCCGACCGCCTTGAGATCGACGATGAACTTGTCAATGAGGGACAGCAGCTCCGCGATGTTTTCCCAGGGAGCATGCAGGGAGGTTTCCGCCGCGATGTGCAGGCCGTTATCGCGAAAGAGGGTAAGCAGGACCTTCATGCTCTCCGTATCCTGCAAAAAGGGTTCGCCGCCGGAAAGCGTCACGCCGCCGTGGTTTTGATAAAACCTTTTGTCCCTGAGGACAACCTCGGCGATCTCGGGAACGGACATGGCGCGGCTCTCTCCGCCGTTTACGGACTGAGCCTCCGGGTTCTGGCACCACAGGCAGCGCAGCCCGCAGCCCGCGAAGAAAACGGCAGTGCGCAGACCCGGCCCGTCATGTACACAGGTGCGCTGGATTTTTACTACGTTTAATTTTTCTGTCAGGCTCTCGTTAAGATTCGCAATGGGAACTGAAACTGTTGTTTGCATTATATACCACCCCTTATATAGATGCTGAAAATTATTATAACATAATTTTCCAAAAGAAGCAACCCCCAAATTTGGCGTTCTTACGACATGATGCAGCCTTTAATAACTTAATCTAATATCAAAACGAATGAAGAAAAAAGCGATTTCCAGCATTAAATAACTTGTTCCTCTTACCCTTGTTTTTCTCTCTTCTATTTTCACTGTTTATTGTGATTCTTAATTACGATTGGGACATGTGCCGGTGGGCTTGACACTTACCGCCGTACGATGATTTACAATTCATGCATAAAAACTAAAGCTTGCACTTCATAGCTTCTCCTGATATAATGGGTACACGGAAAAGAACCATATAGCCGCCCAAAAAACAATGAAATCGGAGCCACGCCATGAAAATCTGCATGTACGGCGCACAGGGGCATATCCATACTGTCCTGGATTATCTGGAGCAGACGGATGACGCCGCCGTCACAGCCATATGCTGTGAGCCGGGGGAGGACATCGTCTGGCTGAAAGAACGCCTGGCACAGGTGAACCAATTTGTCCGCGTGTACGGCGATTATCACGGGATGCTTGGCCGCGAAAATCCTGATATCGTCATCGTCAGCAGCTTCCCGGATCAAAACGCGGGGGCGGCGCGGCACGCGCTTTCACAAAACATCCATGTGTTCTGCGAAAAGCCGGTCGCGATCACCATGGCGCAATTTGAAAGGCTCTCGCAAACGCTGAAAGAAAGCGGCGCAAAGCTGTACACCATGCTGACCGAACGCTTCAAGCCGGCGTTTTATACGGCGTACAGGGCGGCGGAGGACGGCCTTGCCGGCACGATAAGGCTGGTAGACGCCAGGAAATCCTACAAGCTGGGCATCCGCCCGGACTATTATAAATCCCGCGAAACCTATGCCGGGACGCTGTCGTGGGTAGGCATCCACGCCATCGACCGGATCTACCGGGCCTCGGGCAAAAAATTCCAGACCGTGTTCGCGCGGTCGAGCAACGGTTTCAATCGAGGCTTGGGCGACTTGGAAACCACGGCGGTCTGCTGTTACGAGATGGAAGACGGCGTCCTCGCGGCTTTCACCTGCGATTATTACCGCCCCGCCGCCGCCGAAACCCACGGCGACGACCGGCTTCGGATTGTCGGCACCCACGGCGTGATCGAGGTAATGGGCGGCGAAGCGCGGTATTTGCATGATGGCGGGTCGGAAGTTCTGCCATTGTTGGAACTGCCGTTGATATTCGAGGAATTTCTGTGGTATATCCGTACGGGCGAATCCGCGCACCTGACGACGGAGGATTGCATGTACACGACCTATGCCGCCTTGAAAACCATGGAATCGTCCGACACCGGCACAGCGGTAAGCCTATAGGAGGGAAACATTCAAATGATCAATGTGGTTCTGGCCGGATGGGGCGGCTACGGGAAATTTTACGCGGATTACCTGATACAGAATCCGCATCGCTTGGATTATACTTTCCGCGCGGTAGCCGACCCGTTTTTGCGGGAGGAGGACAAGGCGGCCCTGGCCGTCCTGAACATCCCGTATTTCGACAGCCTGGAGGCTTTTTACAAGACGGGTACGGCGGAGCTGGCGATCATCTCGGCGCCGATCCACCTGCACAAGCCGATGTGCGAAACGGCGGTTAAAAACGGCAGCGCCGTCCTCTGCGAGAAACCGGCGGCGGCGCGGCTATGCGAGCTGCTGGAGATGCATGAATACGAGACACGCTATCAAAAGGATATCTTCATCGGCTTCCAGTGGTCCTTCGCGGACCCGATCCTCAATCTAAAACGGGATCTCCTGCGCGGGGCATATGGCCGGGTGCTTTCGGGCAAGGCGATCGTGCTGTGGAACCGGGACCTAAGCTACTACAACCGTTCCACCGGCTGGGCCGGCAAGCGCCAAAGCAAGGACGGCGCGTATGTATACGACAGCGTCGCCAGCAACGCCGCCGCCCATTATTTGAACAACTTGCTGTTCCTGCTTGGGGACCGCATGGACGCCGCGGCGGAGGCCGCCGAAATACAGGCCGATTGTCGCAAAGCCAATCCCATCGAAACTTTCGACACCTGCGTCATCAAGGCACGGACGGCGAAAGGGCAGCCCCTGCTGTTTATCGCTTCCCACGCGGCGGATCGGAACATCGACCCCATATTTGAAATCGTGTGCGAAAAAGCCGTGATATCCTGCGATTTCTCCAAGGATAACGGGCTGCTGACCGCCAGACTGCCAGACGGCACGAGCAAGCAGTACGGGGCGCTAAACACCTCCGAACAGGAGCAGCAAAAGATCGTCCGCACCGTCAATTGGCTGAATGGCGCGCCGGGGGCGGAGAAACCTGTTTCCACAGTCATGGCCACGCGGCCTTTCGCAAGCGTGATCGACTACATATTTGAAACGGCGGAATTCAAGCCCTTTGATCAAGAAGTCGTCTTCGACCAGGCGGCCAACCGGTATTATGTGCCGAAGCTGTCGGATACGCTGATGGATATATATAACAAGCATGAAAGCGGGAGGTCCTAGCATGAATCAGGTAAAATATATCGGCGGCGTGAAATACAACTATCACGCGGGGTATTACACCAGCAACAAATGGTTCGACAACAGCCGCCTTGTCCTGCAGAAATGGGAAAGCGGTGACAACGCGCCCCACACGCATGTGCTGTATGACATCGACACGGGAGAAGAACGGTTTCTGTGCGAGGGCGCCGAGTTTCCTGTCGTCAACGGCAGCCGATTCTACTACACGAAAGGCCCGTCCCTGTTCGTGGGAGACATCAATACCGCCGTTACGGAGGAGTTGTGGCGCAGCGAAGGCGGCCTCCCCCTCTCCTATGCGCATGTCACTAACGACGGGCGCTATGTCGGCATGAAAATGAGTCCGCCGGACGAAACCGCGGCGCTTTTGGTATGCGACACGCACACCGGGGATTGCCGTGAGATATACAGGAAACGCTTCCGGGAACCGTTCCCGGCCGCCGACCACGTCATGATCTGCCCCACGGACCCCAACCTGCTGTTTTTCGCCCACGAGGGCAACACCGAATACATCAGCAACCGGTTGTGGGCGGCGGACGGCAGAAACAAAACCGCCAGGTGCATCGCGAAGCAAAGCCTGACCCCGGACGGCGACCTCGCCGACTGCTTCGGCCATGAGATGTGGGCCCCGGACGGCAGGGGGATGTATTTTGTGAAATACCAAGTCTCTCTGACGCAGCCGAAAGGCATCTGCTATGTGGATCTAAGAACCTCCGAGATAACACTGGTCGCGTCGGCGTTCCGCTACTGGCACGCGGGCGTGTCAGCGGACGGAAAAAAGCTTGTCGCCGACACCGCGCCCGATTGGGATACCCTGTCCCCCGGCGATGTCAGCGAGGTTATCTGCGTGGACCTGGAACGCGGCACCGAAACCTTGGTCGCGCGGGCGGCTTCCACCTGGAAGCACCCCTGCCACCCGCACCCGCAATTCAGCCCGGACGCGGATCAAATCTGCTTCACTACGCGGGGCGAACACGGCAAGGTGTGCGTCGGGATTGTAAAGTGTTAGTGTGGATACAACAACGGCGGCCAGTTGGGCGACTCTACTCCTGTGCAAGTGTTAGGTTATTAAAAATCATAGTAAAAAACGGAAATAAAAGCAAGAAAAACAAGGGTAAGAGGAACAAGAGGAAGCAGAAAAACAGAGGAATAAAGAGTATGCAAAAACAACCCCATAAAGGGGTTGTTTTTGCGCGCTCCTTTTTTCTCACGCTTTTTGAGAGTATATTTTAGCATTTTATTTGATGCTGGAAATCGCTTTTTTTCCACGTCGCCTTATTTATCCCGCAATTTTATGCCTCTTGTTCTTTCGTTTTTCGAGAAAAGGGACACCTAACAACTACCGCAGCTGCGAATTCATAGCCACATCAAACAGCCGATCCCCCATCATCGTCTTTGACACCACCGACAGCCGCGCGATTTTGCCTGCCAGATAACGCGGCTTGGGCTTCTTCGCGTTGATCGCTTTCATGATGCACTTGACCACCGCCTCAGCGTCCGACACCGCCTTGCCCTGTGTCGCGCCGTTTAACAGGCGGTATGCCTTTTTCCCGAACTCCTCGTAAGCCGTGCCCGCGCTCGTTTCAAGCAGCGTCGCTTTAGCGCCGTCCGACCACTCCGTCTTGATGGGGCTTGGCTCCACAAGCGATACCCCTATGTTGAACGGGCGCAGCTCTATGCGCAGGCAGTCCGTGATTCCCTCAAGCGCGAATTTCGACGCGCAGTACCAGCCGCTGAGGGGCGAATAGACCCTCCCCGCCACGCTGGAGACGTTGATTATCCTGCCGCCGCCCCGTTCGCGCATGGAACCGGCCAAAAGCTGTATCAGGCGGACCGGCGCGAAGAAGTTGACCTCCATCTGCGCCCTGCCCACATCCATGGGCACGTTTTCGATTGGCCCGTACTGGCCGTAGCCCGCGTTGTTCACGATGACGTCCACGCCGCCGTCCGCGATGATGCGCTCGGCCAAAGCGTCAACGCCCGCACTGTCGTTCATGTCGAGCTTCACGGTGACGCCGCCTTTGTCCGCCAGATCCTTCATCTGATCAAGCGAACGCGCCGTGCAGTAGACCTTGCAGCCGTCGTCTAAAAGCCTCATGGCCGTCGCTTTGCCGATACCGCGCGACGCGCCGGTGACTAAAGCAACCTTTTGCATAGTTATGCCCTCCCTTTTTTATGGTAGTATTATACCCCTCCGGCGCGTTCGCGCCACCTCCCCTTGCAGGGGCGCGGCTTTTATGGCGACTCGCCCCCAAGCCTCCCCTATAAGGGGAGGTGGCACGCAGTGCCGGAGGGGTTGGAAAGCGTAAAAAATCAATATAATCGTCTAAAAGAGCGAAGCTGTTTCAACAGGCCTTAGATCAGCATCTTCCCAAGCTCCGCCAGTTCCTCCTGCGCCTCAGGCGGAATAACCGCCAGTTCAACCCCCATCGCCTTCCCCTCAAGGATCTTCGCGGCGGTGATCTCCACGCAGTCCGTCATATCCGACGCGCGGCGCAGGCTCGTTCCCGCGACGACAAGGCCGTGGTTCTGCATGATGGCCGCGCACTTCTCCTCGCCGATGGCCTCAGCCACCAGGTCGCCAAGCTCGGGCGAGCCGGGGATCAAAAACGGCACGACAGGCACTTCGCCGAAGAACGCCGCGTCAGAGGATATCGGCTCGAACTTCAGCCCCGCGAGCCCCATCAGCGTGGACTTCGTCGCGTGGGAATGGATGACGGCGGTGATGTCCGGGCGGCTTTTGTAGATCGCGGTATGCACGTTCTTCTCGCTGCTGGCCGAAAGCTCCGTCTGGCCCGCGACGTTGCCCTCCATATCTATGCGCACCATCTGATCCGCGCGCAAATCACCCTTGAAGATAGAGCTTGGCGTGATCCAGATGTGATCCGGGTTATCGTCGCACCGCGCGCTGATGTTGCCGCCGATGCCCGTGATGAGCCCCTTGTGGTACATTTCCGTGGTGATGAGCAGAATCTCGTCGCGCACGTCGCCGGTCTTTGGCTTTTCGGGCGCGGAAACAACCACTGCGGGAGCCGCCGCCGGGGCCGCCTGCTGAACAATGACCTGCTGTACGACCGGCTGCTGCTTGCCGAACAGCTTCGCCAAAAAGCCTTGTTTCTGAACTTCGGGCTGGGGTATCGTGATCCCTGCCGGAACTGCCGCAGCAACAGCTGTGGCTGTCGGAACGGTTGCGCCTGCGGGAGCTGCTGCCGCCGGGGCCGGCGCTTCCTCGCCAAGCGAAGCTATATCTACCTTGCCAACCTTGGCGATCGCTGCCTGATACGAGCCCATCATCAGCTTGAGTATCGACTGCATGCTCATGGCCTTGCGCACGTTGCCGGTGAAAGACATTTTGCCCGTCATCGCGGCTTGCGGGCCGTTGACGGTGCCGAGCATCATGCCGTCAAATATTTCGATGGGCATACGCAGGTTGACCTCGGCGCCGGACGCAAACTCGCCCAGATCAGCCTCGATATTACCCTTGTTGAAGTACATGTAACAGCTTTCCTCGTTGTCCTTGAAAGTGATCTGGAAAGAGATGTCCTTGCCCGCAGTCTTGGATTTGACCTCTGCGTCGTTCGACAAAACGTTGAGGAACTCCTTGATCAGCGCCATATACTTTGCGTACCCTTCGCCGGAACGCGGGGCAACGGCGGCAGGGGCAGCGGGCGCAGCAACCGGGGTATCAGACGCAACGGGAGCCGCCGGAGCGGCAGCCGCGCTAAGGGCCGCCACGTCAACTTTGCCGACAGTGGCTATCGCCGCCTGATACGAACCCATCATGAGCTTGAGTATCGACTGCATGCTCATGGCCTTGCGCACGTTGCCTGTGAAAGACATCTTGCCCGTCATCGCGGCCTGCGCGCCGTTGACCGTACCTACCATCATGCCGTCAAATATCTCGATCGGCATACGCAGGTTGACCTCCGCCGTGCCGTGCGGGAACGCGCCCAGAGCCGCGTCGATATCTCCCTTGTTGAAATATAAGTAACAGCTTTCCTCGTTTTCCTTGAAAGTGATCTGGAAAGAGATTTCCTTGCCGGCGGTCTTTGCCTTGACGTCGGCGTCGTTCGACATATTCTTGAGGAATTCAGCGATCAGCGCCATGTACTGCGCGTATCCGCCCGTCGGAGCGGCCGCCTTGGGAGCTTCCACTATCTTGACGGCGGGCGCGGGTTCCGCCGCCTTTGCCGCAGACGGGGCGGGAACCGTTTCTTTTTTCTTCGTATCCAGGTCGTTGACTCCGACGACGTTGTCTTTCAAAAGCTCAAGCGCGTCGGCGTCGAACTTCTTGTCGCCCGTGAAAGAAAACGTCTTGAAGCTCTTGCGGTTCACAACGTCTGACGACAGCTCTCCCGCCATCAGCTTTTTGATGTTCTCCACCATGATAAGCCCCTGATGTATGCCTACCTGCTTTGTGTTGCCCGCCGTATGCGGGGTGGACAGCACGTTCGGCATCAGCACAAGGGGATCGTTCGAGGCGGGCGGTTCAGCCGGGAACACGTCCAGAGCCGCGCCTTTCACCTTGCCGCTTTTCAGCGCGACCAGAAGCGCGTCATAATCCATCAGCGCCGCGCGGGCCGTGTTGACGACCAGTACGCCGTCTTTCATCTTTTCAAAGGACGCGGCGTTGATCATGTTTGTGGTTTCGGGCGTGACAGGCGCGTGGAGGGTTACAACGTCGCTGACGGCCAGCAGCTCGTCAAGCTCGACTTTCTTCGCGCCCATAAGCGCCGCGTCCTCAGCGGAGAGATAGGGGTCGTATACGAAAAGGTTCGCGTCGAAGCCCAAAAGCCGCTTCGCCACTTTCCTGCCGATGGCCCCGCCGCCGACGATGCCGATATTTGCCCGCCAAAGCTCCATGCCCTGATAGCGGAAATACGCCGCGCCCTGACGTCCCATGTCGCCCGCCTCGCCGTCCTCCTTGAGGAAAGCGGCGGACTCGGGGATCATCCGCGCGATGTTCAAGATGAACGCGACCGCCATGTCCGCGACGGCTTCGGAGTTGCGCCCCGGCGTATATACAACGGGAATCCCCGCCGCCGTGCACGCGTCCACGTCAATATTCGTCGGGTTGCCTCGGCAAACGCCGATCATGCGCAGATTGGGCAGCTCCTTGATAATAGCCGCGTCAACGATATCGACCTCCGTGATGAACACGTCGTAGTCCTTGAGGGTGCTGATCATGTCGTCGCCCTCAAGCATTTCGCCGTCGCGGTAGCTCTTATATGTAACCGTACCGAACTCGCCGAGCATTTTCACGGCGTCCTCTGACAGATCGGCGTCCGCGTAGATACGCAGACTGACGTTTTCCGCGCCGTCCTGCGCGCCCGCGCCGTCCGCGTCCTGCCGAAGCTCATTGATCAAAGCACCGAGCTGCATCAGATTATCGGTGGACGTCTTATACATCTCCGACCAGTCGTCATACATGCGCTCATAGGTCTCGTTCACGTCCTGGGCGGCGACAGGCTCGCGCAGCTTCGCGAACGTCCCGGTTGCCGCCTTGTAGTCCGCGCATATGCCCGCGCCCACAGCCGCCGATATGACCGCGCCCATGGCGGAAGCGTCCCCGATTTCCGGCACGATGACCGGCTTGCCCGTGACCTCGCTGATCACTTCCGCGAACACCGCGCCCCTGGACATGCCGCCGCCGAGCTTGATTTCATTCACCGAAAGCCCGGAAACCTCCTCTATCTGCCCGATGTTTCCGCGCAGCGAGAACGCCATGCCCTCGACGACGGCGCGCGCCGCCTTGCCGCAATCCTGTTCCGCGTTGGGGATATAATTCGTGGTAGAGAAAATGGTCTGCTCTATGGGCAGGCTCAAAACGGAATTGTTGAATATCTGTGCGCCGACGGTTGAGAGCATTCCCCCGGCTCCCGCGCCCGTCTTGGACGCCGCCGCCATCAGCGCGGCCTCGGGATTCGGGTTCGAGCCGAACAGCAGTCCCGCAATCCACTCCAGCGATATGCCCATGCCGCCCGCGTTTGACTCAAGGACATATTTCCCGGGAACCCCGGCAACGCCGGTCCACAACCGCTGCTTTTCATCTATCACGGGCTGATCCGTGATCATCTGCACGGGCGCGGTGGTTCCCGCGACGACGGCTATTCCGCCGTTATCAATAACGCCCATACCCAAAAGCGCGCTCTGCGTATCGCCCGCGCCGGTCACGACCGTGACGGTCGAAGCAAGCCCCAGCGCGTCCGCCGCTTCATCGGTCAGGCTCCCTATGTTCACGCCCGCGTCGATAAGCTCCGGGAACACCGAACGCTCCAGCCCCAGCTTCGCGATCATCGCGTCAGACCACGCGGACGCTTTCAGGTCGTACAGCATCGTCTCGCCCGCGTTGCTGCGCTCGGCGAAAATCTTGCCCGTAAAGCGGTAGTTGAGGTAATCCTGTAACGTGAACGCGTACCTGATGTCCGCGTACAGCTCCGGCTGAGTCTCTTTCAGCCACAGCAGCTTGCACGCGGTGAGATTCGGCATCGGGCGGTGCCCGGAAAGCGCGTAAATCTCATCCGCGAAAGTGTCGCCCAGCCGCATGGTGGCGTCCACCGCCCGCGCGTCGCGGTTGGGACTTGAGAACAGCACCTTGCCGTCCTTGTCCAGCGCCACAAGCGTGTGCCTCAGCACGGAGGTGGACAGCGCGGCGACATCGCTTCCCGCGCAGCCGCTCTTTGATAGACATTCCTTCACCGCATCGCACACGATGGAAAAGATGACCTCCGTATCCATCCCGTAGCCGAATTCCCCGATAGTGAACAGCGCTTTCGGAGTCATGCTCCGTTTGACAACAGTGACCTGTCCGCTTTCGATTTCCCTGACGACCGCCCTGACGGAGCTGCCGCCGACGTCGATTCCAAGTAGTGCTTTTGACATTGTCTTTTCCCCCAATATGATTAAATAATTTTTATAATTTGCGTACATTATAACGTACATGTATATATATGTCAAGCAAAAAAACACCTTGACAACACAGCGGCCGTCAAGGTATAATCTGCAAGAGAGGTGATGTTACATCATGGAAGAGAAAAAAGTATCCTGGGCAACAAAAATCAACTACGGCATCGGCGCCATGGGCAAGGGACTGAGCTACGGACTGTACGGCAAGCTGGAGATTTATCTGCTCACCGTGCTGCAAATCAAAAAGTCGTGGCTTGCGCCGCTGTTCTTTTTTGAGAAGATATTCGACGGCGTCAACGACGTGTTCATGGGAATCGTCATTGACAATACCCATACCAAATGGGGAAAATTCCGGCCGTGGTGCATCATCGGCGCGCTGACAAACTCGCTCATGGTTGTGGCGACATTCGGGTCGCCCGGCGCTTTGCGGGCGCATCCCGTAGGGCTTTTTGTATATGTGATATTTTTTTACATCATGTGGGACCTCACATACACCATGGTCGACGTGGGTTATTGGGCCATGATCCCGGCGCTTTCCAGCTCACAGAAAGAGCGCGACAGCTTCTCTATGATTCCGCGCCTGTTCTCGGGGATTATCTCCATCCCCATGGCTTTTACCATGAATATCGTTGAGCGCATAGGCGACGGCTCGGGGATCGACGCGTGGGACACCGGGTTGTTCCGCCTGGCGATAGTCACATCTGTTGTATATGTGATCACTTCTGTTTACAGCGCCATCACCACGAAAGAACGCGCGCCCATCGCTCCGCCGCCGCCGAAAGAGCAGCGCGAGCGGTTTTCCCTGATCGACGCGGCAAAAATACTCTGGAACAACAAGCAGGTCGTTGTCATCGTTGCCGTGATGATTCTGTTCAACATGGCAAACAACCTGACCAACGGCGCGGGCGGATATTATTTCCTGTTTGTCATCAAAAACACAACGCAGGAGGGTTTTCTGAACATCATTAAGGGCGCGGCGAATGGAGTCGGGATGCTTCTGTTCCCCGTTATCAGCAGCCGGCTCGGGCGCAAAAGGGTCTATTCGGGAACCATACTGCTTCCTTTATTAGGCTACGCCGCTATGGCTTTCGTCAATTACACCGTCCCCATGGACAGCATTTTCTATCCCCTTGCCGCCGCGACCTTCATGGCGTGCATCGGCTACGGCTCCATGTCGGTCATGCAGTCGGTCATGCTCGCCGACGCGGTTGACTACGGCGAATATGAAACCGGGCGCCGCAACGAGGGCATCATCTTTTCCATGCTTACCATGCTGAGTAAGCTGGCGGGGGCGTTTACGGCTTTAGCGAACATGATCACTTTCAGCGTCGTGAAGTTCGCGGGCGAGGACGCGCTCGACGCTACCCCGCTGGCTCAAAAAGGCATCAGCTTTTTGATGTTTATGCTGCCGCCGCTTCTGCTGATCGGCGCGTATCTCATCTACAAAAGCGGTTACCGCCTGACGTCCGAGCGTATGGAGCAGGTGAAAGATGAACTGGAAAAGCGCAAGGCGGCCCACGCGGAGTTGTGTGAAAGTATATAACCTTTAGACATACAGAAAACAGGTAAAAGTCAGGCGTCATTGCGAGCGCGGAGAAAGTTTGCGTAACAGCATTGTTTGTGCGCGCTCGCAATGACGTGTATTTTTACCCCATATCTATCATATAGTCGAACCACTTCAAAAGAGAACTTCAAATCTCCAGTGTTACCGCGTCATCGAGTATACGGTATCGCCCGGGAACCATACGGTCCAGCGCGTTCACCTGTTCGCCGTACCGGTCAAGGATATCGCGCCCGTGGTGGATGAACGCGAGCGTACCCGGATAAATGCCGCGGGAGCGAAGCTCCTGCGCAATCTCCGGCGGGCGGTGGTGCCCCGTCTCCATCAGGAGCAGATCGCAGCGCTCCATGAGCGGCGCGAAATCCTCCACGGCCTTTGTGTCGCCGGAATAGACCACGCGCTTTCCCTCGCACTCGATGAGGAAGCCGAATGAGCGCCACGGCTCACCGCCCTCATGTACCAGATGCCGGTTGTGCAGCGCCGTCACGCGGAAGCCGTCGTCCTCGAAAAGCGGGCCGTCCGCATACTCCCGCGCATGAATTGAAAAATCCGCCTTGAAGTTCCCCTCTGTTTGTGTGAGCATCTGTAAAATGCCCTCCCAGCAACGGATATCCGGGATAAAGAGGTCGATGTCGCGGTTTTGAAGCGCACGGTTTTGACCGTCCAGCTTGCGCACCGTCCAAAAAAGGTTCCCCAGCCCGCCGACATGGTCCATATGCGTATGGGAGATAACGACCTTGCGCAGGCGCATCAGATCAACGCCCATCGTGTGCACGGTATAGGAACAATTCTCCCCCGCGTCAAACCAGTAGAGACGCTCTCTGTATTCGAACGCGAAAGCGGTGTGATGCCGCCCGGGATACGGCTCTGTCCCGGAACAGCTGCCGAATATGTGTATAAGCATTTAGCTATCCCACTCTTCCTATTTGCTCTATCGGAATATCCGCATACTCTGGCAGCGTCCAATAACTGCGGCTGCGCAGGTATACGTTATGCGTGTTATTTTCGATTGTACTGAAGCGAATCACACTTTCGGCGTAACGCGGCTTGTTCGTCCCCACAAACACGTTGCCTGTCACGCTGCTCCCGGCCGGGTTAGCGGCGAATACAGGGCTTTCGATGTCGGCGAAATCCGTACTCAGCGCGGCCAGCTTCGGATAGGCTTCCCGCCAGATATCTGTCTGCCACGGAGAGGATTCCAGGGCCGTCCACATGTTACCGCCCGGGCCGGTATGGGCGTAGAACCAAAAGTTCGGATCCGTGGCCAATGCCCCGTCACGGGTGCGCTGGTCGTAGGATATGGGCTTACCGGCGTTCACCACCACGTTGCCGTGAATCTCCAAATCCCGCCCGCTGACCGCGATGGCCGAATCCGGCACGTTTACCAGCAGGTTTTTTTCCACTGTCACGCCGGAAAGCCCGTCGTCCAGATAGATCCCGCAGGGCGTGTGGCCCCCGCCGCCGATATTGTACAGCGCGTTATAGCGGATAACCGTGCCCTGTGCGTCGTAGAGGCTGCGCCCGCCGTAGATCGCGCCCGCGTCGTCGGTGATCAGGCACACGTCATGTATCAGGTTGTACTCGATTACATTGTTGTTGCCGCCGATGAACATGGCCGAGTGCGGGCTGTTGTACAGCTCGTTGTGGGCGGCCAGGTTCCCCGTGCCATGGATGTTTACCCCGCCCTGATAGGTCATGACGACCTCTGGCCAGTCGTGCACCAGATTGTTCACGGCCTTGCTGCTGCCCGGAGTGAGGGTGGCCTGATCCCCGCCGCTGATGGAGATGCCTTGCCTCCCCACGCGGTAAATTTCGTTGTTGGAGGCCGTGTTGCGATAGCCGTCCAGCGTAACCGCGCTGCCCGCGATGTTGCGCACGACGCAGTGATCCACCGTGATGTCATTGCCGCTCAGGCGTATACCGTCGCCGCGCGTGCCTTGCAGGGTAAGGCCGATGAAACTGATATTTTCCAGGTCTTTGCCCTCAATGAGCGTCTCCGTGCTCAACGAAAGGTCGATGCGGGCCTCCTCCAAAGGCATGTCCTCTTTCGGCGGCCAGAGATACAGCAGACCGGCGTCACGGTCAAGATACCATTCGCCGGGCGCGTCCAGCTCCTCAAGCACGTTGTAGAAGTAGTACGTGCCGCCATTTTTGAAACCGTACATACTGGCGTATTCCGTCGTGATCGTTCCCGCGCCGCTGTCGATAGCTTTCACAGGGGTGCTCATGTCAGCCCAGTCCCATTTGAAGCAGCCGAACATCCACACGTCGCCGATCGCCGCCCAGGAAGCCGCACGGGCGGCGGTCGCCTTGTCCATCACAAATGTGCCGCCGCGCGGATTGCGCATATCCGCCCATTCGGCGTGGCGCACCGTGCCGCCCTCGTAGGTTTCGCTGCTGTCTCCGTTGTCAATGACCTCGCCGATTTTAAGCCACGCGTCCCCGTTTGGATACCGCGCGGTAACGCAGCGTTTCCCGTTATAGAACAGCTCGCTCGGCAATGGCCCCACGCCGCCGTCGTACTTCGACGCCGTGCTGAATCCGCCGAAAGCGTACATCTTCCCCCAGTCCTCCGCTGTCAGGCCCAGCTTTTTAAGGTCGATCTGCACGACATTTTCCCGCGCCTCAGGCGATAACCTGCTGGCGGCTTCACCATTCACCGGCGCGAAGTCCTTTGGATTCAGCGAAATACCGCCGTTGAGGATCACTCCGCCGTCCCAGGAACGCCAGGTCGTATCGCGGTCGCGTTCGTCAAGCAGGATCTGCGTGATATTGTACTCCCCGTCCCCGATCAGCACGGTGAAGTGCTTGTCCTCTCCGTTTGCCCGCAAATCGCGGATGATGTCGCGTATCTCCTCAATACTGCCGTCCGACGGAACCGTAAAGTCCGCCTCGCCCAGCGCAGGCATAGGCGCAAACCGGCCCTCGTTTAAGCCCGGCGGCACCTTGGCAATTGATTTCATGAAATAAGGCGCTCCCATACTTAAAAATACGGGCAGCAGCATGACAACGGCCATGCACGCGCCCAATAACGGCTTGCGCCGCGCCCGCGTCAGCAGGACAAGCAGCACGATAATTTGCACTCCCGCCAACAGCATCGCCGCGGCTGCCGCCCGTTGCGGCCCTGGCTTCGTGCCGCCGTACATCACGTTGTTGATGATGAACGACACCGCGCACAGGATCATCCCCGTGAACACCGCCACGGAAAGAACTGTTTTCCGCATAAGAGCCTTGCCCCTGCGTTCGCCGCGCACCCACAGCACAAACAGCGTAAACGCGGCGAAAACCGCTGTGACAACCGCCATCGCGAAAGGGTACAGCTTCGGCTGCCAGTGCACAAATGTGTCGTAATACCAGAGCAGAGCGGCGGACAGCACCGCGCTCAAACCCAGGGCACAGAGAGCCTGTGTCGCTTTTTTCATGATAACCTCCATCCCACCGAATTTATTCGGCGTCCGCACTCGTGCGGTGTATTATAATGCCTTATTGCTGCCGTTCTCTCTCATTTTACTTGCCCGCTTCGGATGCGTCAAACGAACCGTCGAGGCCCGCGATTTCCGCCAGCCAGCTGCGATATCTCCTGGCGTCGAATGGCGGTGCGCCGAACAGATAATGGTTCACGCCGCGCTCACCGCCGGACTCCCATTCCATCAGAAGCAGCCGCTGCGCCGTGCTTTCCGCGCGTATACGGCCAAGCTCCGTGTTTTCGTTCGGAGCCGCGCTGAATTCGCCGGAAAGCAGCGTTTCGCCTGTATCGGCGTCCCACACGCAGAAAGTCCCCTGCCGGGTTCCCTGTGTGTCGTTAGAGACCAGCAACCGCGTGTGCCAATCCCTCGGCTCGGTGACAATCAGGCACAAGTGCGCCTGCGAACGTTTAATATAATGGTAGGCCAGCTTTTTACCGAAATACCAGTCCACCACGGCGTCGGAAAACTGTGGCCAGCCGTCGAGCATATTCCACCAGAGGATGCCGGTTTTCCGCCATTTCTTCGCGCGGTGGAACTCGATGAAGAACTTGAACGCCTCCGCCTGTACGATCTGCGACAGCAGGATGAAGTTGTCAAGGTTATCCGCGTGCCCGCCGAAAAACTGCGCGATCTGGTCGGCCATGAGCTTGTTTCGATAGGCAAACGGCCCATCGAAACGGCCTGTTGGCTCGCTGGCGTGCAACAGCCAGTCGGGATTATCCTGCCACGGCCAGAGCCTGTCTTGTGGGATAGACCGCTCGATTGAGCTTCTGTTCGGGCATCCGTGGTAGCCGATCTCGCTGACGAAATGGCTTTCCGAACCGATGTAGAAAGGCGATTTGAAGTAGTCCCTCGGCCCCCAAAGGTGATCCTCCGACATGCGATCGTGCAGTCTCGTGCGTATGACCTCCGGCCCCATGCAGGGCGAGCTGGGCAGGTAGGGCCGCGCGCCGTCGCAGCGGGACACGGCATCAGGTAATACCCTGCGGGTCAGCGCATTGTCGTTGGGGTCAAGGCCCCGGCCGCACCAGCTATGGTCACACTCGTTGTCGCCGCTCCACAGGGCGATACAGGGATGCTGCCGCAGCTTTCGAATCACGTTTTCGGCCTCCGTGCGCATGACCTCCTGAAAAGACGTAGTCTGCGGATAAACCCCGCAGGCCATGCTGAAATCCTGCCAGACAAGGATGCCGTATTCGTCGCACAGCTCGTAAAAGCGGTCGTCCTCGTAGACATTGCCGCCCCAGCAGCGCAGCATGTTGCAGTGAGTATCCTTGAACAGAGCAAGCGCGGGTTCATAGCGCCGCGCGTCCTCGCAGTGCATGGCGTCCAGCGGCACCCAGTTGGAGCCTTTGCAGAATATTTTTACATTGTTGACCAGAAAAACGAACTCGCCGGGCTGTTCGGGGGTCGTCAGCTCGGTGCGGCGCAGTTCCACGGTGCGGATACCCACGGTGTCGCTCTTTTCGCACAAAAGCGCGCCGTCCTTCCACAAGCTGATCCTGATTCGGTATAAATTGGCCTCGCCGTAGCCCGCAGGCCACCAAAGCTTGGGGTCGTCAAAGGCGAAACCCCAGTCGCCCGCGCTGAAATTAACCGGCCGCGTCAAATCGAATGCCGAGTCCCCGCATCTGCCCTCGATCCGCAGGGAAAGCCCCTTGAAGTCCGGCAGATCGGTGCAAACCTCCCAAAACAGCCGCATTTCGGCGCGTTTTTCATCGCAGCGGCGGGTGATGAGATAGCTCTGCGTAAAATGCGTGGCTGGCCGATATTCCAGCCTGACCCCGCGCCATATCCCCGAGGTCACGGCGCGGCACATGATGTCCCAGCCATAGGAGGATGGCGGGCGGCGCATGTACAGGCTTTCATAGCAGCCCTCCTGCGCGCGGAGCATGGGGTCGTAGGTATACCGCTTCGCCGCTTCGATGGGCGACTCTATGTTTACCGCAATTTCGTTTTCGCCAAGCACGAGCGAATCCGTTACATCAATTTCATGCGGTATCAGTGCGTTGTCGCTGTACGCGATTGATTCGCCGTTGAGGTAATACTCCGCCGCGCAATCCACGCCGTCAAAGCAAAGCACGGCTGATTCACCGGACGCGGGCAGCTTTTCGATGGCAAAGCATTTGCGGTACCACCATTCATGGCCCTCGTATTCGCGCAGCAGGCTCACGTTTTGGCCAAAGTAAATGTCATCCGGCAGCAGCCCCGCCCGCATGAGGTCCCGCTGGGCCATGCCAGGCACCTGCGCGGGGATGGACCCGCAGCCGTCAAGCTGGGCGGGCGACGTGACCGTACTGCTCCTTTGCGGGAAAGCGAATAGCTCCCATTCGCCGTTTAATGAAAGAATGTTGTTGTGATTCATATGCTGCTCTCCTTACACTGTGTTTCCTATACATAATTTGCTATTATTTATACGAATCACGGATTGAAATAATAGATAACAGGTAAAAGTCAGGCGTCATTGCGAGCGCAGAGAAACGTTCTTTTTATAACAGGGTCAACGCGCGAAGCAATCCAGTTATGCAATTTTATTTTTCTAATCCCTGAGCTTGCTGACTGGATTGCTTCGCGCGTAAACATTGCGGTTACACAAACCTTCTTCGCGCTCGCAATGACGCGTATTTTTACCCGGAATCTATCATATTCACGCGCATAATAGCCGAAACATCTTCTGTTTTTACCCATCACTCAACACGTGATTCCCGCTATCTCCCCGCCAGTTCCGCGAACGCGTCCGCAAACACGCCCGCCGCATTCCGGCTCGGCGATAGCAGCTCCGCGTAGTGGTCATAATCCCACGTTTTCAACAGGGCGTTGGCAACTCCGCGCGGCACATAGAACATCACGTGGTCATTGTCGGGAATGATGTAACCAAGCTCGTCGTTGCACAACCCGAACACTAAAACCTCGCGCCCCGCGCTTTCGCTGAAAGTGGGATACGCGAAATCGCGTTGACGTATGGAGAACTCCTTTGTCGAGTCGCCGCCGCGCCACGCCAGTCCCGGCGTGAATTCGCCCGGCACGAGCGCGACCGTGACCGCGCCGCCCAGCTCCATGTATCCGACTTCCGTAACAGCGGCAAGGCTCTTCCCGTCGCGCAGCAGGTTCATGTTGAGCATACCGCGCTTTGCCACGAAATGCACGAGCGGGTTTTCTATGTCCAGCCGCATCTCGCTTAGGCGTATGTCAAGAGAGGGCGCAAGCTCCGTTTCAGTCACCGTGCCTTTGTTTTGCATCATCGTGACGATTCTGCGGTATTCATAGCCGTGGTCAGCATCGGGATCGGTCAACGGATTTTGCGCGATCTCTTCCGGCGCCATTGTCATCGCCAAAGCAATCGCTGCAAAATCCCGTCCCATTCGCCTCAATTTCCAGTCCACGGGTTGCTTGCTTCTGGCTTCATAGTATTCTTCGTCGCTTTCATATTCATAGTAGCTTTTATCAGCTGTCTGGCTGTCGTTGGGGTTGATTCCGTTGACCGCGCCGTTGACGAATATCATGTTGGCTCCGGACTCGTCGATCAGCTCCTCCATGTAATAGATGTAGTCGCCGGAAATTTTGTCGGCCGGCCAGCCGCCGTACGCGTAGCCGCCCCTGAACGGGTGCGCCGCGAAATTGAGCCAGACCGTTTCCTTCGACCCGGGATTCAGCGGCTCGAAACGCAGCTTGTTCATGCGCGTAGACTCTGTTCCCCCGAAGCTGCGGCGGCTTGAGATATAATCGCCTAAGCCGTATTCCTCCGCGCTCATTTCGCTCATGATTTCTTCCCACCTGGCATCGTACTTCTCATCCCACTCATCGTCCCATTGGTCTGTTTCCGTGTCAAAGCCGATCATCGCGTCTATCTTCTGCCAGGAATATTCTTTCGGATAGACCGAGCCGATCTGTGACATATACAGCCTGCCCGGCTCCATCGCCGCTACGGCCTCGCGTATCGCCCCGGCGGCCTTTTCGTTGACAAAAGCGATGTAGTCCTGATCCGCCTTGCCGCCCTTGCTGTAAAAGCCCAGCGGATCGACGGCGGTGTGGACGTGGGTCGCCGCGATGTTGACGCTCAGAAGCCCCATATCGCTGACCAGCGCGCGTATCTGCCTTACCTGCTTATTCGTCACGCCGATGCTGTCCACCGCCGCGAAGATGCTGACTCCCCCGTCGGCTGAAGCTGAAAGCGCAACCACCCGCACCTTCAGTTCGTCCAGCTTGTCCGTCAGCTTGCGCTGCGGGATCACCAGATTGCCTCCCTCATAGTAGGTCTTTGTCTCCCAGTCCTCCGGCGTGATGACCGCCTGAGCGTAACCCAGCCGCCAGACCTCGCCCGCGTTTTCTCCGCCGGGATAGAAGTGTTCGCTTTCATACGTTTCAACGTCCGGCATATCCTCCGGCACGCGTGTCAGCCCGTCCGCGATCCGGCCAAGCCCCAGCATGTAGCGTTCGCCGATGGCGGCGCGTTTCAGCGTAACGGAAGCGTCGGCGGGCAGAGCCTCCGTTTTCAGGCCGATGCCTGCCGTGAAAGGCACGGCGACGATCAAGGTGACGAGCGCCACGACGGCGGTAATAAAGATCGCCAGTGTTTTCAGCGTAACTTTAAGAATACGTTTCATTTTTTTCATAGAGATGCCCCCTCTTTATTCAATTCGCAAAAACATTATAGCTTGCCGGGGCGCAAAGGTCAAGGGAAGTTTTGCTAGAATTTGACTAGAATTTTTCTATTCCGAACAATGCCCAGCCCTCATAAGGCCGGCGGTAATCGAAATATATCCGGTTCCATTTGTCGGTCCGCGCGGACCATTCCGCATCCCGCGGATTCTGTCGCAGCCGCAGCAAAGCGTGCTTAGAATCCCTCATGATGTACCGCTCCCATGAAGCACCGCCGCCGCTCACCATAGAAGTAATCAGATAGCCACACTGCCTGACTTGCGTATAAATTTCATTCAGGGTTGGCAACGGGCCGTCAAATTCGGTCAATTCCTTTGGCGGATCCGGTATTTCGGAGAACAGTCTCCCGAATACGATGGTCCCGCCGGGCTTTATGAATTGTTCGAGAAACGCAATTCCCTGCTGAAAGCTGTCAAACAATCCGGCCGACAGCTCCGTGCAGACAACGGCATCGTATTTCCCCGTATCTTTATACCGCAAAACGTCGCCGCAAATCAAGCTGATCCGGTCATCTCTCAGCCGTGAGCGGCCCGTTTTTATGGACGATGCGTTTTGGTCAACGCCGACGCCGCTGATCCCGAAAGCTTCGTTTCATATTTTCAGCATGGTTCCAAAGCCGCAGCACAAATCAAGAACGCGGCTTTTTTCATTCAGGCCGGCAGAATATCCAAGACGGATAACATCGTCAGCCGATGACATGCTGATCAGATGCGCGTCGTCCTCGAGCTTTTCGATGTGATCTTTGTATGTGTGCGTTTCTGTTTGTAATTTCAATGTTTATTTCTCCTTTAGGCAAAAAAATACCCGCGCACAAGCAGCTTTCAACGGCCGCCTGTATGCGGGAAGGTTACTCAATACCGAGCATAAGCAAGCGGGAGCACATTCGCGCCCGCCTGCCTACGCCCTATTTGGTTTAGGCCGAAGCCACCTCATACTTCTTCATTTCGCAACAACTCCTTTCAGGTAAATTTGCCTGTACAGACCTGAACGTATTATACCATAGCGTATCGGAAAATGCAAGGAAAATTTTTCAATCTATCAAAAATCTATCAATACGGCTATTGCTTTTTCTGTAAAAAGGATATATACTAAAGATAATTGAGTCCCTCAAAAAGCCCTGCCGTCATTGCGGCCTCCGAGCCGCAATCTCCTTTGAGATTCCGGGTCAAGCCCGGAATGACGGCCTTTAGAGGGACTCAAATGAAAGGACGGTGCTGTTATGCAATACCGAATTGATCCGAAAACAGGCAACAAGCTTTCCGCGTTAGGCTTCGGCTGTATGCGGTTCCCGAAAGGCATCGCGGGGCAGATCGACATCGACAAATCCGCCGCGCTCATCAAAAGCGCGGTTGATCGCGGTATGAATTACTTCGACACCGCCTACATTTACGGCGGCAGCGAGATCGCTCTGGGTCAGATTTTCAAGCGGTATCCCGAGCTGCGCGAGAAGATTTATATCGCCTCGAAGCTCCACTTCCATCACGTGAAGTCCTACTCTGATTTAGACAGGATACTCAACACGCAGCTTGAAAGGCTCGGTACAGACCACATCGACTACTACCTCATGCACAACCTCACCGCTCCGAGTGATTGGGAGGGGCTTTGCGCGTTGGGCGTGGAAAGCTGGATCGCCGAGCAAAAGGCCGCCGGGCGCATCAGGCAGATCGGCTTTTCGTACCACGGCAGCCAGGGGGATTACGCGAAGCTGCTGGAATGCTATTCCTGGGAGTTCACGCTGATCCAGTACAACTACTCAGACGAAAATTATCAGGCGGGAAAAGCGGGCCTGCAAAAGGCCGCCGCCATGGGCCTGCCCGTCATGATCATGGAACCTCTTTTGGGCGGACGGCTGGCGACAGGTATACCCAAACAGGCCGTCAAGCTTTTTGAGCAGGCGGCTCCGGGGCGCAGTCCCGCCGCGTGGGCAATGCGCTGGCTGTGGGATCAGCCGGAGGTGACTGTCGTGCTTTCCGGCATGAACTCCATGGCCCAACTGGACGACAATATAAACACCGCCGAAAACGCGATTCCCGGCTGCCTCAGCGCGAGTGAGCGTGAGGTCTATCCGCAGGTTGTGAAGATTTTCCGCGAGTCCTACAAGATCCCCTGCACCGGCTGCAATTACTGTATGCCCTGCCCCAAGCGCGTCAATATCCCCGGATGCTTCGCGGCCTACAACGCCAGCTATGCCGTGGATCTGTTCACGGGATTCCAGCAGTACACCACCACCTCGAACATATCCGATCCGAAATCCAACAGCAGCGCGCGCAACTGCGTGAAATGCGGCAAATGCGTAAAAGAATGCCCGCAGAACATCGACATTCCGGCACAGCTGAAACGCGTCGCGCGCAGACTTGAACCGGCCCCCATGCGGTGGGGCGCGAGGGTGCACTGGAAGATGCATGAGATGAAGTTTATTGGTAAGTACATAAAGATGTGACGTTTTTAGACATGCAAAAGGACGGGCTTTGTGTCCGTCCTTATCTCTTTTTTGAATCACGGCTAAAAAAAACAGAAAACAGGTAAAAGTCAGGCGTCATTGCGAGCGCAGAGAAGCGTTTTTTTATAACAGGGTCGGTGCGCGAAGCAATCCAGTCATGCAACTTTATTTTGCGTTACATGACTGGATTGCTTCGCACACAAACATTGTTGTTGCTCAACGTTTCTCCGTGCTCACAATGACGTGCACTTTACCCCATATCTATCATATTCACCCATTATTCAACACGGATTCGCATTATTTGTACAAGCCGCTCAAACCCTAACGTCAGCTTTTTTCTCCATCCGCAAATACAAATACGCCCCAACCCCCGTAAACCCCGTATACTTCTGCTTCAGCCGCGCAACCTCCCGAAACCCCAGGCTCTCATACAGTGCCCGGGCGTTCTTGTTGTTGTCCGCAACCTCCAGCACGCAGGTGCCGCCAGGCGCCGTTTCTATGATATGCGCAAGCAGCCGCCGCGCGAGTCCCTGTCTGCGGTACTCAGGGTCAACGGCGACATTCTCTATGGCGCACATGCCGCTTTCGATCGGAAACGGATACTTCGGGAAATCCACCTCCTTGTGCATCGTGAGCCACGCAAGGCTCCCGCGCCACAGCCCCAAATGACGCCTGAGCTGCGCCTTATTGAGGCACAGCGACGAGGTTTTGCCGTCGGCGCGCGCGGCAATGGCGGCTACGCGTCCGCCGTCCATCGCCACAAAATATTGCTCTGTCCTGAACATGTGCGCCAAAGCCTTTGTCAGCCTGCGTTTGTCCTTGCACAGCATTTTAAGCAGCGGGTAAAAGCCCTCCACGAAAACGCGGCTGATTTCGTCCCGAACATCCCCGGCTTCGCTTGCCGGTATGATACGCATGTCAACCCCACTCCTTCATTATGGCATATATTCTGAAAATCCAGGCAATGGAATATGATCAAGGCTGACCACAGGCACGCCCTCATAATTCTCCCAGCGGGTTTCCTCCGTCAGCACGCAGGCGTTGACGGCCACGGTGAACGGCACCGCCTTGCCTACGTCGTGGATCGCGTGGAGCGTCCCGGCGGCGGAGATCACGTCGTCCAGTACACAGACGCGTTTTCCGCGAAGCAATTCCTGCCGGTCAATGCCGAGGAAAAACTTCTGCGGCGCGGTCGTGGTGATGCTCTTGACATCCACCACCAGCGGGTCGATCATGTAAAGCTTGTGCCCTTTGCGCAACACAACATAGTCCTCATGGCCAAGCAGCCGCGCAAGCTCCTCCGCCAGCGCGATCGCCTTCGACTCCGCCGTGACGATGATGTCGAAGTCAAAGGGAGCCAAAAGCTCCTTGAGCGCCTCAGCCGCGGCGATATTCCAGTCGCCGCGCCCCATCGGATCAAAGGCGTAGATCTGAAAGCCGTTATCTCCCCGGACTAAAGGCAGTTCGATTTCAAGGCTTCCCAGCCGCACGGGCCAGGACGCGGGCCAGCTTTGATTGTTCATAATTAACGGTCAGTCCTTTCATTTTATGTAGCTCTTTTAGACTTTTGTATTGACTTTGAATTTTCAAACCCCTCCGGCACTGCGTGCCCCCTCCCCTTATAGGGGAGGCTTTGATGGCGGCTCAAACCAAGCCTCCCATGCAAGGGGAGGTTGCGCACAGCGCCGGAGGGGTATAACTACCTGATATAACAAGCTCTCGTATCAATATAAAGGGCTAAAACAGCATTTTATATTGATAGTCAAATTACATGTCCGCTGAAAAATTCATCGGCGTCACTCTTAAATTTCGCCACGGCCGCCGCGTATGCTTCGATAAATTCCTCAAGCCCCATGCCCGCCGCGTTGCGCGACAGCGCCAGCAGGTTATCGCATTCGTTGGCGTCCATGAAGCGCACGGCCTCCAGCAGATTCTCGCAGTCCGCCTCGTCTATGGCCATGAAGCCGTGCTTGTCGGCGTGGATCAGGTCGCCCGACCGCACCGTGGTTCCGAAAACCTCCACATCGCAACCCCACCGCACCGGCGTGGAATACGCGTGGCCGACGCAGGCGTGCTTCGCCAGGGCGTGCAGGCCGGCGTTTGCCATCTCGTCCAGATCACGCACGCAGCCGTCGGTTATCGTACCCACGCAACCCATCACGCGGTGCATGTTGGCGTTGATCTCGCCCCAAAAGGAGCCGATATGCGGGTCGTCCAAATCCTTGACCACGACGATTTTCGGCCCCGGCACGGAGGCCAGGTATTGCATGTACTCTCTCTGCGCGTCCGGGTTCGTGCGCTGGTGCCGCGGGTCACTTGGCTGCGCGACCACGGTTACGGCCGTGCCGGCCATAATCCCCATCTGCGGCATGAAGTCACGCACCGGCATTCTGTTGAAGCGCCCCTGCGTGCGCTCCAACCGGGTCACGCGCTCCCATCCGTTGTAGACCGTCGGCGTGTTCCAGCGTTTGAGATTAAGCATCTGCGCGTATGTCAGCATTGTTCTTTCCTCACTATACTACTATACTTTTAATAACCGCTTCAACGCCCGCCGCCGCGTTTTCCGCCGCCACGCGTCCGTTTTTGAAGAACTCAAGGAGCGACGACGGCTCAAGCGTATCCGACAAAGATCGTATCACCAAAAGCGGCACGCCCATTTCGTTTGCGGCTTTCGCGACGGCATAGCTTTCCATGTCTATACAGACCGCGCCGCTTTCAGCCACGATTTTCGCCTTGCGTTTTTTGCGCAGTATGATCCCAATGCTCGTCGCGATCGGGGCTTTTCTCGCTTCGGGAATAACCCGTAACGCTATGCCGGTAAGTCTTGCGTCCGTGTTTTCAGCCTTTCGGACTTTCCCGAAAGCCGGAAACGACGACACGGCGGCCACGGTATCCGCGACCCGTACATCGGGGACAAGCCCGCCTGACACGCCGTACAGAATAAGCGCGTCCGGCTTGGCATGCCCAATCAGCGCGCGCGCTCCCCTGTCCGCGTTGCGCATACCCCATCCGCAGCGGTGCAGGATCACCTCCGCCTCCCCTATCCTGCCGTGCAGGAATTTTGCTCCTGCGACCGTTTCGGGCTTTTGTTCCTCGATTCGCTTGACCAGATAGCTTTCTTCCATGGACATTGCGACGAGTACGGCGATTTTTTTCATGCGGTTGCCCCTCCTTTTTTGGTTTTTAGAACTTTTAGACTTTTGTGTTGATTTTGAATTTTCTAACCCCTCCGGCACTTCGTGCCACCTCCCCTTACAGGGGAGGCTTGAGCGACCGGCAACCACTGCCTCTCCTGCAAGGGGAGGTGGCGCGTAGCGCCGGAGGGGTTAGAAAATTCTTGTATCAATAAAAAGGTCTAAAAAAGCATTGTTTTTTTATCATTTTTATTGTAGCATATCGCCGCGGATTTTACAACATGATCAGACAAAAAAATCTAATATTGATAATGTTCTGCTAATATGCTACAATATACTCCTTAACTCCTTAAAATCATAGCAAAAAATTACGCAAAACCCATAGGTCAACGCTTTTGCTTATTTTCTGCTGATTTTATAGTCGTTAAGGTGTATAATCAAAACCTTTTGACAATAGTTGCAAGAAAGGTCGCTTTGCTTTGAGACACTTCAAAAAATACATCCGTTCCTACTGGAAGCTCGGCCTGCTGTCGGTCCTGTGCGTTTCACTGGAAGCCCTGTGCGATCTGCTCCAGCCGAAGCTGATGTCGCGGCTCGTGGACGGCGGTGTGCGCGGCGGCGACATGGCCCTCGTGGTGCGCGTGGGGCTGATTATGCTGTGCGTCGTCGCGGCGGGAGCGATGTTCGCGCTGACCCGCAACATATCGGCAAGCCACGCGTCGCAAAACTTCGGCCGCGATTTGCGCAATGATCTTTTCGTAAAAATACAGTCGCTCTCCGTAGACGACATTGACCGTTTTGAGGGCGGTTCGCTCATCACGCGCATGACGAACGACATCACTCAGGTACAAAATTTCGTCAACATGATGATGCGCATTTTTTTCAAGGCTCCTGTCATTTGTGTCGGGGCTTTGATCATGGTAAGCACGCTGAATATCCGCGCGGTGTTTTTGGTCGTGCCTGTCGTTATCTGCGTTTTTTCCGTCATAGGCATCAGCATGAAGCTGTCGTACCCGCGTTTTGCCCGTATGCAGCAGGCCATAGACAGGCTGAACACGACGATGCGCGAATATCTCACCGGCATCCGGCTCGTAAAAGCGTTTCGGCGGTTCGACACGGAGGAAAAGCGCTTCGGGGCCGCCAACGACGCTTTGGCGCAGCGCGGCGTTGAGGCCGGGCGCGTGATGGCCGTATTCGGCCCGTGTATGCAGTTTTTCGCCGCGCTGGGCATCGCCGGGATCATTTTCTTCGGCTCGCGCTGGGTATCGGGCGGCCTGATGGAAATCGGCAGCGTAATGGCCTTTGTCATCTATATGCAGCAGATCACGCAGAGCTTCAATATGATTTCAAATCTGCTGAACCAAATCGTCCGCGTCAAGGCCTCGGGTGAGCGGATCATCGAGGTCCTCAACGCCGATGCCCTTGACATGGGCAGCCGCCAGGGTTCAGCCGTATACGATGAAAATTCACCTGCCGTTGATTTCCGTAACGTGACTTTCGCCTATAAAGGCTCCACCGGGCAGCCCGCCTTGAGCGGCGTGACTTTCTCTGTGAAAAAGGGTGCCACGGTGGGCGTGATAGGCTCCACAGGCTCCGGCAAAACGAGCCTGGCCGCGCTGCTGCTGCGCTTTTACGCGCCCACCGGCGGCGAGATTCTGATCGGCGGCGTTCCCGTCGGCGAGCTTGCGGAGAGTGAGCTGCGGACGAAAATCGCCGTCGTGCCGCAAACCGCGACGCTGTTCACCGGCACTGTCAAAGACAACATTTTGTGGGGCAGGCCGGACGCGTCCGACGCGGAGGTGCGCCGCTGCGCCGAACTTGCCTGCGCCCACGATTTTATATCCGCCTCAAAAGACGGCTACGATACCCTCATCGGCCAAAGCGGCGTCAACCTGTCAGGCGGACAGAAGCAGCGGCTTTCCATCGCCCGCGCCCTGATACGCAGGCCCGATATCCTTGTGCTTGACGACTGCACGAGCGCCCTCGACGCTATCACGGAGTCCCGCGTCCGGCAAAACCTCCGCGAATACGCGCACGGCATGACGTGTATCCTCATCACCCAGCGCATCGGCACGGTGATGGACTGCGATACCGTATTGGCGCTGGATCACGGCAAGGTCGCGGGATACGGCTCTCACGATGAGCTTATGCGGGACTGCGAGCTGTACCGCGATATTTACCGCTCGCAAATTGGGATTTACGAAGGGCAGGTGGTCTGACGTGGCGAACAGTAAAAATTCACCTCAAGCGGAAGTCCCCGCCATTGGCAGACAGAACCATATCGGCGGAGGCCCGGCGCGGTTCATGCCCAAGGAAAGAGCAAAAAACGCAAGGGGCACGTTTCTTCGTTTGCTGAAATTTTACACGAAAGAAGCGAAGTCGCTGTTTTTTGTGTCAATACTGCTGCTCATAAACGCGGCGGCCTCGGTATTCGCGCCGTACCTGATCGGGAAAAGCGTAGACGCCATGACAGCCGCAGGCGGCGTGAATTTCACGCTGATATACCAGTACGGCGCGGCGCTGCTGATGATTTATGTTACCGTCTGGCTCCTGAACATCACGCAGGGGCTGATCATGAATGCCGCGTCCCAGCGCATCATGCGCACCTTGCACGGGACGCTGTTCGACAAAATGCAGCGGCTTCCGCTCATGTACCACGACACCCACACCCACGGCGAGCTGATGAGCCGCCTTACAAACGATATCGACAACATCAGCGGCACGATAGCCCAGTCCACCACCGAGCTGATCAGCGCGTCCGTCACGATTTTAGGCTCGGTCGTCATGATGCTGGCCCTCAGCCCGGTTTTGACCCTTGTCTCCATGATGACCGTGCCGCTCGTGCTGTTGCTGACAAAGCTTATCTCAAAGCGTTCCAGGGAGATGTTCGCCGGTCAGCAGCGGGAGCTTGGCAGGCTCAACGGGCTGATCGAGGAGTCCATTTCAGGCAGGAAAATCGTGCTGGCGTTCAACATGCGCGGCAAAGTCATCAAGTCGTTCGGAGAAAATAACGCGCGGATGACAGCGTACTCCGTCAAGGCGCAGATCTGGTCGGGACTGCTCATGCCGTTCATGAATGTCATCACGAATCTCGGTTACGTCAGCGTCATGTTCACGGGCGGAATGCTGGCGGTCAACAATCCCCTGCTGATCGGCACGGTCGCGAGCTTCGGGACTTACTCGCGGCAGTTCGCTTTTCCGCTGAACAACATCGCCGGCATGTACAACAATCTTCAGGCGGCCTTAGCGGGCGCGGAGCGTGTGTTCGAGGTTCTGGACGAAAGCGATGAGCCGGAGGATATTCCCGGCGCGATTGATATCGGCATCCCCAAGGGCGAAGTGGAGTTCAGAAACGTCTCTTTCGCCTATGTACCGGGCTCGGACGTGCTGAAAGGCGTCAGCTTCAAGGTGAGTCCGGGGCAGAAAGTCGCTCTGGTCGGCGAAACCGGCGCGGGCAAAACGACGATTGTCAACCTGCTGACGCGGTTTTACGACGTCACCGGCGGCGAGGTCCTGATAGACGGCCGCGACATCAAAAGCTATAAGCGGGACAGTCTGCGCAACGCTTTTTCCGTCGTTTTGCAGGATACCTGCCTGTTCACGGGCAGTATCGCCGACAACATCCGCTACGCCGTTCCCGAGGCCACGCAGGAGGAAATAGAAAACGCGTCCGCGCTGGCTGACGCGGACACGTTTATAAAGCGGCTCAAAAACGGTTATGAGACACAGGTCAGCGGCGAGACCGACGCCTTGAGCCAGGGGCAGCGCCAGCTGCTCGCGATTTCACGCGCCGTGCTGTGCCGCGCGCCCATCCTGATTTTGGACGAGGCGACCTCAAGCGTGGACACGCGCACGGAGCTGAAGATTCAGCAGGCGCTCATGCGGCTGGCCAAGGGGCGCACGACGTTTGTCATCGCGCACAGGCTTTCGACCATACGCGACGCGGACGTCATCATGGTGGTGAAAGACAGCGGCATCGCGGAACACGGGTCGCACGAGGAGCTGATTGCGCTGGGCGGAGTTTATAAGGCAATGTTTGAAAGTCAAATACAGTCAGGGATTAGGAGTGCGGAATAATTTGTGCGTTCCGCGTCCTCACAATTCCGATCTAAAGTACGCCAGCGGGATCCCTTTCAGCGGCGTAAACGACAGCAGCATCCGCTCAAACCGTTCGCCGCCCCTTTTGTTCGCGAACCGCGTCACCGGTCCCGCGCTGCCGGTGCGCACCAAAACGGCGTCCCGCTCGGGCAAAACGCAGATAAACTGTCCGAACGACCCGCACGCCTGATACGAATCATTCTGCAAATTAAAATCAGTATTCCAAAACAACCGTCCGTAGGAGCACTTCTCCTTGCTGGACGGCGCGCTTTTGTCCACCCACTCCGGCGGAAGGATCTGCGTATTTTCCCAGCGTCCCCGATTCAAATACAGGTACCCGAAGCGCAGCATATCCCGCGAGGTCATACGGATGCCGAAGCCGCCGTAGTTGTTCCCGTCCTTCGCGGCGTCCCATTCGACCGAGTCCATGCCAAGGGGGCCGAAGAGCTTTTCTTTCGCGTACTCAAACAGGTTCTGTCCCACCGCGCGGCTTATGAGGACAGCCAGCGTCTGGCAGCCGGGGCCGCTACTATAGGAGAACCGCTCGCCCGGTTTGGCGAACAGGGGCGTCTCAAACGCCGCCTTGCCGCTGTCGGGCGCATCCCACCAGTTGACGTCGTTCTTCTGGCTGTCGCCGGGCAGCCCGCTGTTCATGTGCAGCAGATGCTCGATCGTGATGTCGCGCTTCAGCTCCTGCCCGGGCGCGATAACGGCGTCGGGGAAGAAGTCGGTCACTTTCTGATCGGCGTTTTCGATCTTCCCCTCGGCGACGGCGATTCCCGTAAGCGCCGATACCACCGACTTTGTGACGGAATACATCGGGTGCTTTGTATCCCTATCCCACTTGCCGTAGTAACGTTCAAACGCCAGCTTGCCCTCGTGCAAAAGCAGGATGCTGTCGTTGAACACGTTGCCGTTTCTTACGCCCTTGTAGAGAAGCGCGCCCTTGACCTTGGGCACGCTGAACCAGTCCGGCATGGAGCCGGCGGTGAAGTCCTTTGTGGGCCAGACGCCGTATTTGTCCGGGGACCCTAAGATCGTCGCTTGCATATATAACCCTCCTATTATAACAGTCTTTAAGGTATTATAACATCTTGTTGGCGGGAAGGTCAATAAGTTTATAATAGATTTGAAGCAAGATTAGGGCGTGTTTGAAAAATCCCCGTGTGCAGATTTTTGAGCGATTTTTTCGCCGCACAAGGTAAAATTTTGAAGGAATACGCCCGTATTTCAAGAAATTTTAACGCGGTGCGACGGAAAAA
>WRED01000024.1 GCA_009779495.1 Oscillospiraceae bacterium
GCAGTCTCTAAAAACCCCCGTCGTTAGATTTGTGCTGAATTTTTTCGCCCATTTCGCGTATTTTGAGGGCGAATAATTTGTTTATTTAACCGATAAATACGCGGAATGGACGGAAAAAGGCAGTGCAAAGATAATGGCGCGGGTTTTTAGAGGCTGCCAATTGCCTATTGAATCGCCCCGCCCCATTCAACAACCGCAAACCCTCCGCGCTCAAACCCGCGCAGCTCCTGCGGCTCGATCCTGACCGGCTTTTTAAGCTGTGTAAACGCCATGAACACACGCAGGACGCTGTCAGGCTTCGGCGTCACGGCCAGCCCCGCGCCGTCGGTGTACGTTTCATATTGGAAGCAAATTTTATTGTACGCGCTGCGCTCCAGATGCGGCACCCAAAACTCCATGAAATCCCGCGCTTCCGCTTCATTAAGCCCCAGCAGCGCAAGCTTTTCCCATAAAAACACCCTGGTATCTCCGCCCGCGACGCAGAAGCCTTTGCTCATGTCGTAAACAACGCCGCTCTCGCCCTCCCAAAACAGATACGGATATTCGCGCCCGCCGCTGATGATGCGCCCGTCCGGGTAAGCGATCACGCGCCAGCCGTTTTCGTAAGGCGGGTCGGTCACGGTCAGCCTGCCGTCGTATCGGAGCGTGACGGTCACGTCGGTTTTCGTCCGCGGGTACAGGTAGATAACGGGCTTGTAGACCATGCCAGGCTGAATCTCAAAATCGCTTTTGGTGACGCCCGTCGCCGTCAATTCATACCCAAAATCGCTCTTTTGCGTCATTTTGCTGTAGGCGACGTCAACAAAATCGCCGCTTTTGAACTTGCCGCCCAGCCTGTAATACACCTTGTATTTGATCGGCGACGGCCACGGATGGCACGCCGTGAAATAACTGTCAAACACCTCGTCGATGTCCAGCGTGAGTGTTCCCGCGCCGCTATCTACAGACTCCGTCTTGGTCGTCGTTGCCGGAGCTAACACAGTTGATTCAGGCTTATCGTCAGGCGGATACACTGTTTGAAAATCCCCGCCGTCCGTGGTGGGGCAAAGCAGCTCTAACTCCGAAGCGTATTCGTTCACGACCTCGTCCGGCGAATCCCTGTCCTCCGCGCTATTCGCGGCTCCCGGCGCCTGATCCGTTTGTATTTGGACGGAATTCATGTGATCAACGCTGTCAAACTCAGCGAATTTCGGCATACCGTAATTCGACAGAAAAAACGCGCCCGCCGCAATCACGCAAACCGACAGCGAAACGCCCGCCGAAATGGCCGCTTTCCGCTTTTTCTTTCGCGCGGCGACATACGCGTCACGCTTTTCATAGACGCCGCGAATATATTCATCCCTGCTCTTCAAAATCAAGCACCTCATCTTTCATCAAAGTTCTCAGCGCGTTTTTCGCCCTGTACAACAGATTCTCGATCTGCTTCCTGCTCTTTTTCATGACCTGCCCGGCCTGCTCTGCGGACAGCTCCTCGAAATAAACGAGGTGCAGCGCGGTGCGGTAATCGTCATTTAGCTTTGACATGGCCTCATGCAGCTTCCTTTTGCGCTCGTCCAAAAGAAAGCGCTCCTCAAAGTCCTCCGTGTCGCCGGACGGCACGGACGCAAGCTCGGCGCTGTCGGTCGGCGTCTCCCTGCGCACGGACGCCTTGCGGAGCCAGTCAAGCGCCTTATGGCGGCCTATGGCGAACAGATACGTCTTGAACGACGTCTTAAAGTTGTATCGCCGGGGATGCACCAAAAGCTCGACAAAAACGTCCTCCGACAGATCCTCAGCGGTTGTCAGGTCACGCACATACCTGTTGAGGAAGAACATCAGATTCTCTCTGTATATGTCGATGATCTCACCGAACGCGCTTTCGTCGCCGTCCAGGAAACGGCGGTAGCAGTCAGCGCCGCGATCCATGCGCGAGCCTCCCTTGCTAAGTAACCACTGGTTACCTATTTATTATTCGTCATTGAGCGGAAAAACACTCACCAAACCAGTCGAGCATTTCGCCGGCCTCACTGAACTGCCTGTACAGATTCCCGCACTCCGGCGTCATAAATTTTTCGTCTATGGCTTTATTCAGGACCTCGACCAGCCCGTCAAAATATCCTCTGACATTGAAAATCGCGATGGGTTTACCGTGCCGCCCGAGCTGTTTGAGCGTCAGAATCTCAAAGAACTCCTCGAACGTGCCGATGGCGCCCGGCGTCATGATGAAGCCGCCGGAGCGCTCCTCCATGATAAGCTTGCGCTCGCGCATGGTTTCGGTGAGGATCAGCTCGGTGCAGCTCCCGTACAGTACGCCCGGCCTGTTAAAAAAAGAGGGCGCGACGCCGACAAGGACGCCGTTTCGCGACGACATTCCCCTCGCGGCCGCGCCCATAAGCCCCGCAGCTCCCCCGCCGAACACCAGGCCGAAGCCGCGGACGGCCATTTCCGCGCCGAGGCTGTATGCGGCGTCCATGTAGCTTTGGTCGATTTCGTTGCTTGACGCGCCGTAGAGACATAGGTTCATTCTGACTTCTCCTGTGTGTAAAAAAGTGTTGACAAATTCGCTTTATGCGCTTATAATAATAACGTAAGGTGTTGCCAATAGACGGTTATGCTCTCATAACAAGCAAAAGAATAGCCGCTCGTTTTTGGACGACGGGGCGGCTATTTCTTTTTGTTTTTTGTTTACTGCGAGTATATATCCTGTGGCGAAAATCAAAATGATTGCAAGCATCACAAGAAACTCCACGCGCATCCCTCCAGTTGAGAGCAAAAAGTGTAACAGCCTATTTCGTCATAAGTAACCTTAACCTTGGCAACACCCTACGTGTGTATTATACTTCCATTCGTCATATGTTGTCAAGGACTATCAAAAAAAATAGCCGCCGACTGTTCTGCACAGTATGGCAGCTATTTCTCTTTTATCGATTAACAATTTTCTCCCCGTCAAACACGATGATCCCAAAGCCATATCCCGTTTTGTTGCCGCCCAATATCCACTTTTTGAACGCCCGTCTCATGCTCGTATCCTCGGGCAGCTCCTCGGCGGGGCCGCTGCTTTCCTTGCCGAACACACGCCACCCATCGCCGAAATCCTCCTGCTCCTCCGACTCGATGATGTCAAAGCAATCCATGAATTTCAGCGTATTGCAGCCCTTTGGCAAAAAGTCGTAATGTCCCTTAAACAGCAGCCACGAGGAGCACACAAACACGATTGGCTCGCCGCCCTCAGGCTTCCAGAAATTGTACGCCCTTTTAAACGAGTCCCGTACCGATTCCTCGGGCAGCGGCCCCAGCGACGGGATGTGCATATTGTACGCTTTCTGATCTTCATATACGGTGAAGCCGTTTTTCGTGTAGTCGTCGCGGTTATACTCGACTTCCTCGAACTGGAGCCGCCCCAAAGCGAAACGTGTAAGCTCAAAAAAGCCCTTGAACCAAGATCCGACGAACGCGCCCCAGACGCCTTTCACGTTTTTGCACTCAATCGCTTTCGCGCGCAGGTCGCGCATACTGTCCCAATATATTTCCTCGGCAATGCCCCGCTCCCTGTAAAGCTCACGCAACTTCGGCGCGAGGTACATAAAATAGATCATGTGCAACGTATAACTGCTCACGCCGATTTCCTCGCCGAACGCGGACAGCGCCTTTAAGGTATCGTCCATACCGTCGATTTTCACGTTACCGTAGCGGCAAAGCAACGCGTTTATCCTTTCGCTGTACGCCGCGTCGCGATAGATCAGCTCGTCCAGATCGAAGAATGTCGAATACGCCTCCCCAGGGAATTCCGTTTTTTCCATGAACTCGGTTAAATCGGCTTTGTTGTACATTTTGAACCTCCGTTTATGTTTATATTTATTCAAAAGAACTCGTCTGTAGGAATTCTGGATTAACCATAAACTTCATTCTCCAAAATCCAGTCCACCATATCGTTCAGGGACTCTTTCGCGCTTCTGGGATGATAATCAAGCTCTCTTTCAGCCTTGGCATAGCTGAAATGGCCGTTTTGCGTCAGCTTGCGGATCGAATACCGCGTGAACAGCGGCTTTTGATCGGCGACCCTGTAGTACACCTCCGCTAAAGGCGCCGCGGCTTTCGCCGCCCACAGCGGCAGTCTGACGGAGGGCGGTTTTGTCCCCAGCTTTTCCGCCAGAATCTGCATCATCTCATCGACGGTGACGTGATCACACGTCAGGATATAGCATTCGCCGTCCCGTCCCATCGTCGAGGCATTGTACATACCCCTGCCCACGTCGCGCACATCGACGAAATCATACATCCCGAAAGACAGCGACACGGGGAACCTGCCCTCCATGAACATCCGCACCATTTCGCCGATGCTTGAGATTTTGAAGTCATACGGGCCGATGCACGCGCCCGGATGGCACACGACGGCTTCCAGGCCCTCATGATTGTCAAGGACGTACTGGGTCGCGGCGGCTTTTGTTTTGGCGTATGTACCGTCGAGCAGCTTCGGCTCAAAATGATTGATCTCCGTCATGACCTCATCATCCGGCAGCGGAGGGATAGCGTCCACCGACGAGGCGTAGACCAGCCGCTTCACCCCGCAGACCTTACAGGCGGCCACGACGTTTTTCGTGCCGCCGACGTTGACGTTCCAAATGATATCCTCCTGGCTGCCGTCGATATCAACGATTCCGGCCAGATGATAGACAACATCCGCGCCCTCGAAAGCTTTCTTCAGCGATTCAAGGTCGGTTACGTCGCCGTACACTTTCACGCAGTCAAGCCCATAAAAAATCGGAACGTCCTTGCGAAGCAATAGCCGCACATTCTCTCCATGATTGAGCAGCTCTTTCAAAAGCGCGTAGCCGACATGACCTGCCGCGCCGGTGATCACAGAAACCTTTTTTTCCATATGATGGAGCAAGACATTCCGCTTGATCTATTCTGTTTTTCGGAAACTGTATTCAATAGCTATATTGAACACAGTTTCTTGGGCAAAATACAGATGAAAACGGAACATTCCTCGCCCGCGTCCCTCCCTCGTTAGATTGTACTTGCCCCTTCCTCCTTAGACTTTTTGCAAAACCAAGAGTTTTGTCAAAAGTCTATTATCCCTCTTTGGATTATACCATATTTTAGTTCATTTTATCTGCAAATTAAGAAATATAAATGAATATTCTCTAAAAAATTATCCTTTTTGTACATTGATCATTAAAACGTCCGTTGCGTTCGCCGGCTCTATCGGATCATTGATCCCCCATCTGCGCGAGTCGCCCGTGATCTCATAAAAAGTGGCTGCTTCGAGCCTGAAATCCTTCGGTATACACAGATTCACCTGAAATGTCACCGAGACCGTAACCTCGGCTTCTGGTTTGATCGTGCCGATGAACCACGTCACGTGCTCGCGGCCAAGGATCGCGCCGTATTTGCCGAAGTCGCCTGTGTGAGAAACATAAAGCGTCTTACGCGGCAGATACTCGCGGACGCGGACTCCCACGGCGTCGGCGTTTCCCACATTTTTCACTGTGATCGTATAGGTCACGCTGTCGCCGGGCGCGGCAAAAATGTGAGAGCTTTTTTTCGTCACCGCCAACTCACTCACGGGCTTCGGCGCGGGATGTGCATACGTGTTGTAGAACTTCAAAACAGCGACGCTGAAGCCGCCGCGTTCATATACGATCCTGTGGGTGAGATTGCCGCTTTCGTCCTGCGTGATGGTAACGGTGATTTTCACCGGCTCAGTGTCGTAGACAAAGCCGTCCTCGCCCCTGTCGACCTGGTGTACCTCAAAGAAGTATTCGCCCTCGCCGTAGAAATCGAAGCTCCCGAAAAGAATCTCGCCGCCGCCCCGCACGCTGACCGGGCTTGGCGGAAGCACGAATCCGTCGCCGTAGCCTGAGATGGAAAACTCGAACATGCCGTTCACGATGTCGGCGTTCCCCATGTCGCCGGAGAGGTTCACGGTACCTTTGATGTCAACCTCCGCAAAGTTCCCATAGGCCGTCACGGGCATGGCGTACAGCGTCAGCGTTATTACAGAGACGGATATGATCAGTGCGGTTATCTGCACTGTCCTCCTGCGCAGCTTTCTCATCGCCCTCCGCATCTTCCGATAACCTGCCGCGTTCAGTTCGTCCGAACAAACGATCATCTCGTCAAGCTCGTCCCCGCGGCAAATTCCATTAAACTCGTCAAGCGCCCTGATCCTTTGCGCCGTCCGGCGTTTCACAACAAACCCGGCGGCGATAATCGCGGCGAGCACGCCAAGCTCTATCAGGTTTCTAAACGTAAATTGCAGCTCTATCCAGTTCCGAAGCGCGAATCCGAAATCCTCTAATAGTCCGAATATCAATTCCCTGGTCACGCCGCGTCCCCCCTGTCCCTGTACCGCCTGATAATCTCCCTGTCAGCGCCGATCCTCCTCGCGAATACAGCAAGCGCGATCACGCACAATAGCGCGAGCACGCCGTCCGCGATATTCAGATCAATCCTCCGCCACACGCGCCGCGCCTCAATTTTCAGTAAAAGCAACGCGTCCGGCGGCTCCTTTATAATGTGTGAACTGTCATTCGCGCAAATTTTGTATATGTATCCGCCGTCTTCCTCGGATATAAACCATTCGCCCTCGTAGGCGTGCCCGATGGCCGGGAAGCTTTCTTCTAAAATGAAGCCACAGTCGCTACAGATTTTTTTTTCATAGCCATCTTCCTCGCAGGCCGGTTCCCTGCGCTCGGTCTTGAAATCGTGCCCGGTTTTCGGTATCTCCTCGGTGTAGTTATGCCCGCACAGCTCGCAGACGTATTTGCGCTCGCCGGGCGTATCTTCCTCAGCCTGCCGAATCACCGTGACGTTGTACCTGTGGATATCACGGGCGCAGTCGTATTCGGTTTCGGCGTATACGAAAAACGTCAGTGCGAAGAGCAGCGGCAAAACTGTAAATACACGGCCGACAAGTCTATATAGCCTACTCTTCATCGGTCCTGCTCCTCCCCGAAGCGCAACTCAAGCTCGACCGCGTAGTCCAGCGTGGCGGAATATTTTTGTCCCACGGGCAGGCGTGTCCCGTCATATAACATCGCGCGTCTGCGCGTCGCGTACTCCACGCACCCGGTTTGCACAAGTATGTTTTTGTGGATACGCAAAAAATGAAATTCCCACAGCCGGTTTTCCAGCTTTTCCAGGCCCCCGAAAAACGGCAGCCTGCCGCCGTCATGCACCGCCGTCACGATTCCCCTGCTGTATTTGAAATACTTGATTTTATCAAGCTCGATCTTCCTTGAGCCGTCAAACGTCTCGACCGTGAAAAACTGCTTTTTGCGCCGTTCGGCCTCGGTCATCAGTTCAAAGAGCACGCGCTCCACCCTGTCGATCGAACAGGCTCCCTTGACGATATAGTTCTCCGCCCCGGCGTCAAAGGCGCTTAACAGGTTCTCCTTTTGATCGGCATACGTCAAAAAGACGACGCTTCCCTTGAAGCCGCTGTCCCGAAGCTTCTGCGCGGCGACAATGCCGCTCATGGAAGCCAGGTCCGTCTCAAGGAAAACGACGTCCGCCGTTACATTTCCGTTTTGGATGTCCACAAGCAGCGAATAGCCGTTGTTGATCATGGACACCGCTATGGTAAACTGATACTTCGCCGCGATACGCTCGAACAGCTCGGCGTACCGCTGCATCTCCGTTTCGCTTGTGTCGCACAGGACGATCTCTACCATACGTTAACTCTCCAGCAGATAAAGTTTCCCCATAAGCACTGACCGCGCGTTGTCAAAGGAGTAGTTGCACGTGGACACCGTAAGAACCTGATCGTCAGCCGACAGCCCGATATCCCTGTAGCGGACAGCATTTTTCTGTACGTAGGCGAAAAAATCCTGCATGTCCGCGGGCGCTTCAAAATCCACGCGGTAAACGGTGGGGTTACTTGATTTTACCACAAGATAGGCGAAAAATTCAACCCCATATGTGCGGTCGGCCAAATAAACCTTGCCCGTTTTATTTGTCGCGAAGTAGCTTTCGCCGGAGAACTTGGGAAGTGTGCCAAACATACTGTCATTTTTCATATTATGGCCGTACAAAATGGTGTTGAAGCCGGAAAAATCCTTGTCGCAGCGGTAGTCCATAAACACCGTACCGGCGCTGGCATAATTTTTGTTGAGGTCGCGCCGCAGGTATGTTTCGTTGTCCTTCGCCCAGACGAAAGGATAATCGATTTTCGTGCCGTCAATATGCAGCCAACCGACGACATCGGAGTTCCGTGCCTGAAGGTCGAGTATGTTCTGATTGACGAACGGCTCGTCAGGCTTTTTTTCGGCGGCCGGACCGGGACCGGGCCTGTATCGCAGGATATCCTCGTGCATCTGCGATTCCTTTTCATATTCCCTGTTTATCAGCACAATGTTGTAAAAACTGAAGCCTATAACCCCTATCAGAATCAGGGACAAAAATATGCGGAAAAATCTTGCCATAGCTCTTCCCCCCCCTGTCTTATTCCTCGTCATACGGCGCGTTCCTGCCGCGCCTGTGTTTCCTGCCTCTTTTGCCGAACAGCAGTATTCTCAGCGCGATGGAGCTTGCCACCATGATCCCGAACCAAAGCCACATCATGCTTTTGTCGTCGGTGTCCGGCTTGCCGGATTCTTCGCCGCTTGGGCCTTTCCCGTCATCCGGCCCGTCGTTCGGCTGGTCACCGCCTGACTGAACCGACGTCGTTTCCGGCGCCGTAGTCGTGTCGGCATTTTGATCCGCCGCCGCTAAAGGGATGTCCGTTTCGTCATTGGCAGAGGTGTTGTCCGATGCGTTGCCCGTTGTATTCTCTGCCGCCGTGGCGTTTGCGTTATTTGTGTCACTTGCGCTGTCCGCGTCACCGCTTGCGCTATTTGCGCTGCTTGCGCTGTCCGGCGCGGTTGACGTATCATTTGCGTTATCGTTGTTAGCGGCGGCCGCGATAACCGGCGCGTCCCCCGCTCCGGCCAGCATCGGCTGCACGAGTGTATTTCTGATCTCCAGCCCGTCGGCTTCGCTTAAAAAACCCTCGATGCTCTCCTGCGCGACCGTGTAAACGATCTCGTCGCCCGCTTCGTCATATTTCGGCACGTCTCTGAACACGTACTCAAAGTCGTAGGTTGAAAAGGCGTTCAGGCTGGCAGCCACGATGTCGCCGTCTTTCAGGTAAACCGTAACCGTATCAGGCTTTTGCGCTGACGGATCGGCCGTCATGTCCCACGTCACGATGCCTTGAACCTCCGCATTTACGGATCCCGTATAGCGGCTTTCAGAGACTGCTTCCGCGCTTCCGCCCGCGCTTATGCGCGTGCCTGTGCCAAAGCCGCCGGACAGGCCTGTCTGAATATAGCCGTCGCTCATTTCGTCGGCTTCTATAATATCATATACGGCGCCCGCCGGAATCACAAATTCAGCCGATTCTCCCGCCGCAAGCTCAAAAGTCTGCTCTTCGCCGACAATCACGATGGCAAATTGGAAACGCTTCGCCAAGTCAGCGCCCTCGCCCTCCACGGACTTGCTCACGGTCAGGACGGTGTTCTCCCTGACCGCCTCCGCCCTGCCCCGCTCGCTTTGGAAAGACGCGTGGACTTCCTGGTCAGCGACGATATCGCCCCTTTGCGTGACGGAGCCTCTGATATAGTCCTCCCGCTCCAAAAGCGTGACCTTATAGCCGACTCCGCTCGGTATCGACTGAAACGCCGCCGTCTCGCCGTGACCCAGGTGCAGCTTACCGCCAAGCAGCGCGAAAGTCTCGCCGTTTACTGTGTATTCGTAGTCGTTCCCGTCGTCGAAAGACACCAAAAACTCGAAGCTCTCGCTTTCGTCGCCGCCGAAAACGCTGTTTGCCACCAAAAGGACGCCGTTTCTCTCCGGGACGAATTCAAGCGACTGCCTGATGACGTTATATTCGGCGACCGTCTCGCCCTCTTTTATAACGCCGCTCGCGCCGCTGCTTTTGGCCAAAAAGCCCTGCGCATGCAGATCGCCCCCCGATATCGCATATTCCGTTCCCGCCGGAATGTCCTGTATGACCTGGCTTGTGCCGCCCGCTAGGACAAAGCGCTGTTGCGGCATGCCGCCTATGGTGATGTTGAAAGCGAACAGCCTGTCAGGCTCCGCGTCCCCCGTCACGTCCAGATTTATTTTAAGCGTACCGTTTCCGCTCCCAAGCTCGGCGGCATTTCTGGTAAATATAGCAATGTTGTCCCCGGCGAAGATATTGCCGTCCGTGCCGCTTGTATAAAGATCAAAGCCGCTTTCATGCTCATTCGCCGTCACGCTGTATTTCGTGCCGACAGGAATGTTCGCGACCACTTTCTGCTCGCCGTTTTTCAGGGTAAAATCATATGTCATGCGGCCGATCTTCGCCGAAAAAGCGAATTCCCTTTCCGGGTCGCCCTCCGCGCCGATGACGTTATTTTTGATGATCAAACGCCCCGAAAGCTCCTGTAATGCGCGGTCGTTTACCACAATCATGGCGCTGCCGCCGCCCAAAACAGTACCGCTTGTCTCGCGGTTTATCGTGCTGTATCCTATGTGGCGGTAGTCGTCCTGCGCAACGCTGAAACGCGTTCCGGGCGCCACATTGGCAAACACTGCCGTTTCCTTATTTTTTAGGGAAAGCTTACCGCCGTTTTTAAGCGTTCCGGTGATTTCACCGATGCTGTATTCGTATTCCGCTTCCGGGTCGTCCCCGATATGGACAGTAAAATTAAAGCTGTCGCTTAGATCCGCACCCGTTCCCGTGACCGTATTGCTTATGCTCAACCCGCCCACAAAGTCATAATCCTGTAAAAATATGTTTGTATAAGAAACAAGCGCGCCGCTTTCACCGATATTGCCGCGATGATTATCAGCGCTTACGTCATAGCCGATCATCGGCGTCTGGAGCGCGGCATAGTACGTGCCCACGGGCACCTGCTTAAAGACAGCCGTCTCGCCCGATTTCAGCGTGAGCTTTTGCTCCTCGAGCTTCTTTGTTTCACCATTTTTACTATATGCGTAGTCGCCGCCGTCCGAAAACGTGATGGTATATTCAAATTCAGAATTAAAACGTATCTCGTCAAGCTCGGAACCATCGGCATTCTCCACCGTGTTCGACAGCGTGAGCGAGCCCACAAGCATACGATTATAGGCCGTTACCCCGACGACCTTGCCGTCCGCATTCTTAACGCTGACGGTAAACTCATACTTTTGGATCGGGTCGCCGTTTTCGTCCAAATCATATTCGCCGCCGCGGCCGATGGCCGCTTGCAGGAAGTAGTAGTCCCCGTAGCGCATGTCCGGCACGGAAATCTCGCCGTTTTCGTCCGGGCGGAACAGCTCGCCGATCTGAACCGTTTCATCCAAGTCTGTACGGAAAAGGTAAAACGCGGAGCCGGTCACCGGGATTTCCGTGGGTGATCCGTCCGGGGTTTTATATAAATTTTTCAGCGTGACAAGATACAGGCTGTTGCCGTAGTAGGCGTCCACAACGCCGAGCACGGTTGACAGCGCGAACGTCCCGGTCATGAACGCCGACGTCGCCAGCAGCACAGCCAATGCCAGGCACGCCGCGCGGTATAACCATTTATGTTTATGTAATATTGATATGATCATTGCCGTTCCTTTCCTTGAATTGACTGTATATATAATTGCACAGCCATAATAACACACAATGCACAAAAAGTCAATGATAATTTTATATGTTTTGCTACAAAAAATAAAATTTTTCTATGTAAATTCTGGTAAACTTTCAAAATACACAAAAAAGCGCCCGGTATTTTTCCGAACGCAAAAAAAGACTTCGTCAAATTCAACAAAAACCATTGCTGATAAGCTACTCTGCTTTCCCCTGGACAAAAATCGCTCCCATCTTTTCCTTTTCGCTCAGACTCAAAAATCCGTCCTCATCCGTATCGTAAAGCGCCGCCGCCGGATTTTCCGCCAGCATCTCGTCCGTAATCGGATCATACTGCGGCGACAGCGGCTTCAAAATGTACTTCGCCGCGTTCTCCGAAGCCCGCGCCGCAGACAGCCCGTCACGTGTCACGCCACCACGTATCCACACGCCCAAATCGTCAGCGGACACCATTTCCGCAACCGTATTGACGGCGTAATAGTAGTCGCTCTCGGGATCTTTCACCAGCTCGATCTTGCTTATCAAAAGGCCCGTCGTTTCACCCACCGCAACGCTTTGCGTCCAGTAGGCAAAGCCGTCTGTATCAACGACCCAGCCCGTGAATTCACCGCGCGCCGCGCTTTCCATTTCGCGCAACGACTCCATCGTCACAACCTTGCAGGCCGCGATCTCAATCAATCCCTCCGCATTCTCCCACGAATCAACGTAGGACGCCGTGACGGGATCAAAAACGTAGCGGTTCACCGTCGTGTCGGAATTCGGAGCCGACGGCAAAAACTCACCCCGGCCGCCCATCTCCCACTGAAAATATTCATGAAAAACCTGGCCGCAGTTCTCGGCGGTTCTCCTGCATTCGTGCGCGACCCATGTGGAAAGATGTTCCCGCGACGAAATATTGACGCTTTTCCCGTCAAGCTCCATATATTCCGTCAGCTTCACGCGGACATAGAGCGGGGCTTCGCCGGTATTTTCCACGTAGACACGCTTGTCCGCCGTCCCCCGAAAGTCGTTATGCAAAACAGCCATGACCGACAGCGGATCATGCCTGCCGTTCTCCCCTCCGCTGCGGATACGGTTGCCGTAGAACAGGAACATGGACACGGACAACACCCAAATACACGACAAAATAATGACGGCCGCATCTCTTTTCCCGATTTTCCGTGCTCTGTTCATCATCAAAAATCCATCGGCCCGACGGGCGCAGAACGTTTCTTTTTCTTCTTTTTTCCCTTGTCCTTTTTCGCTTTCTCCGAATATGGCTTGTCCGTGCCCCAAATGATCCTGATTACGAACGAGACAACCGTTAGCAAAGCGAATACGATGACGGAAATGATGAAATGCTGCACAAGATATCCAAAAAGCGGCACTTCCAACACAGATTTGCCCAGCAGGTGAAGCTCGGTCACCGTGTTCGTAACGTCGCTTTGCGCACCCTCGCCTATGGTTCTGAACGCGAGGCTCCCGGACGACTCATAGTCCTCCTCAACCTCTGACACGCGCTGCGTGACGACTTTTTGGTCGCCGGCATAAAACGCGATATTGTCGCCGGCTCCGATGACGCGCGGATCGACCTTTCTCACCAGCATGACGGTGTCTTTCGAGTAGTCGTCGTATTCCGAGGTCTCCTCGGCGATATAAAATTTAAATCCCAGCCAACCCGCTTCGCTCTTTGAGTTTTGCGAAACCACCACAATCAAAACAGCTATCGCTATGAGTACACCGAACAGCATGTCGGATATCACCGCCACGGCGTTCACCTTTTTTTTGCGCTTAACAGGCCGCTCGTCTGCCGCGGCATCCATCTGCGGGTCGGGCACAAACGGATAAACCTCGCCCGGATGCAGCAAAGGCCCGGCAGGTGCGGAAACCACAGACGCGGGCGGCTGAACCGGTTTTGCCGCGCCCGAAATGATATCCATGTATTCACGGTTTAATTGTTCTAAGTCCTTAGGCATATTTTGGGGCGCCAGAAAAATTTCAGTCACCGGGCAGCCCTGTTCACCGCCTTTCAGGTTGATTGATTGTACTGCTTTTAAATCATTGGTTACTTTTGCTTTCCCGAAGCCTTTTTTTCAGCTCCCCGTTTTCGGCATTGAGGCTGTTGATCGTTTTCAGCGCGTTCGACGCCCAATTGGACAGGTCGCGGTTGATCTTCTCCTGCTCCGTGTACTGATCATACAGGGTCTGATAGCCGTCCGACAGATACTTCACGTAGCCGTCCACCTGCTCTTTGTTATACCCGCTTTTCTCAAGCTCAAACTTCACACTGCTCATAACAAATAACTCCTTGCTGTTCACTATTCTTGTTAAAAAAAACAATATAGCCGAAGTTTATTGATGTTTGACACAAATTATAGCATACTTGCGCGAACAAATCAATAGAATCCGGCTATAAAATTTTAGAACCTGTATTCAATACCTGCATCGTTTGATTTTTGAGCGATTTTTGTGCCAGGCAAGAAAAATTTTTGAAAGAAAGCCCCTGCATCTCAAGAAAATTTTACGCGGCACGGCGCAAAAATCGTCAAAAACAAGCGATGTCAGGTGTTGAATACAGGTTCTTTACTTAACAAAAAATTTCATTAACCTAAACAGATAAATATAAACGCGGCCAGCGCAATGTTGAACAGCACTGTCAGCCCGTAACGCTCCAGCACCGATCCGGCTTTCATGACAGCCGCCGGTATGAAGAAAAGGACCTTGGCCGCTCCGCCCGATTTACTTTCGCCGCCGTAAAGCAGCTCCCGCGCGTGGGATATGTCGTCCCTATACGGGAAAATGTTGCACATCATCGACGCGCCGAAGTAGAGCAAAACACAGTAGAAAACAAACATCGGGTTCTGCGTCTGTGACTGCGCGTCGGTAAAGCCCACGCCCAAATAGCCCAGCGTCATCAGCGCGGCGGCGTAGGAGCCAAGCCCGAAAAGGAAATTCAGCAGTCCCGGCAGGAAGCACACGAAAAAGCTTTTGGCGGCACTCTCGGGCGGAAGCATATAAACATGCCCGCTCAAAAGATTGTTTGTCACGTACTTGTCGGCCTCATAAATTTTCACCTTTAACAGGCGGCAGGTAAGATGCTCAAAAAAGCCTTTCATGAACGCGCCGGGAAACGTCAGCCACTTCGATATGACATAGATTGTCTTCATTCCGCTTCACCCGTTCCTTTCATGAAAATATCCTGCACGGTGACCGAACCGGCGCCGAGCCTTTGTATCTTATCCGGCGTCATCATACCGTTTTGAATCAGCAGCATGTTCATCTCCCCATACATCTCGTCGTCCTCCGCGAGCAGGGCGCTTATCATCAAGGCATAAACGTATTTGGCCGTCAGATTTTCATCCATAACATAGTTTTCTGTCAAACGGTCATGCGCCCCGTCGACGTCGCCTTGCAGGAGCATGATGATCGCGAACTCACGTTCCATGGCAGGATTTTGCTCCATGTTGTTCATGGACATGTCATATAACTGCATCGCCTCGCCGAACTTGCCGTCCATGCGCAAAACGGACATCGCGTCGGCGACGGCGGACGGGTTGGTCCTGTCCTTTTTGATCAGCTTCTGGCACACCGAAAGCGCTTTCGCGAAGTCGCCCGACTCCTTATACGCCGCTATCGCGTCGGCCGCGTACAGCCACATCGCGTCGGAATTCATCTCGATCACTTTTTCGATGTGCGAAAGCCGCGTCTCAAGGTCGGCATTCGTCATCTTCGCCGCTTCCATCCTGAAATATTCCATGATATAGCCGGGATAGCTGCCCTCCGCCTCAATGCGGGCAAGGATCGCGAGAAGATCGGAGAAATTCACGTCATCCTCTGTCTGAACATTCTGGAAGTACAGCTCGTACTCCTCGTTCATCCTTTCAACGGCGGCGGCGATCCCATCGTACTCCTTTTTGATTCCCCGCAGCAAAAAAGGCACTTTTTTGTCCTCGTAGTAACGCTCCAGATACTGTCCGCTGACGTAGGGGCCGTTCAGCTCGTTGATGGCAAGGAACTGCCTGGCCAGCGTATTGTTGCCGCTCGTGAAAAAGGTATAGGGGCTTATGCCTGCGGACGGCGGCGCGGACAGCATGTTCAGCTCGGCGGACTTTTCATATGCTTCCGCATAGTATTCGTAGCATTTCGCCAGTTCCTTGCGGCTCAAGGCGACGTCGCCCTTGAAAACCGACAGCGCTATCGGGTAATTCACCAGCACAGTCAGCGCGCCCGTCATGGAAACGAGCATCAGCAGAAACGCCAAAATGAACTTCCCAAAAGAAATCGGATACCTCTTTATTTTTCGCTCGCAGTCCTCGCAAAGCTCCGTGAACTCCGGCACCTCCTGCTCGCAGCGCGCGCAGTAAAACTTTTCGCCCTCGTCCTCCGCGTCGTCGGCGGGAGTCTCCTCCGTGATGTCCTCCAGATCCTGAATCAGGACGTCCGCTCCGGCAATTTCCCGGGTGAAATCCGATTCTTCGGCTTCGTTTGATTCAGTCTCGTCGGCTTCGGCAGCTTGGGTTTCCGTCTCGTCGGCCTCGACGGCTTCGGTTTCGGCTTCGACGGCTTCAAGCTCGACAGTGTCCGCTTCATCGGCGGACGTGTCAACCACGGGATTTACGTCCTCCGGCTCAATTATCGGGTTCAGATTTTTTTCATCCAAATTGTTCACTCCTCTGTCTTATGCAGTACGTTTCCCACACGTTAATTCTCAATTCTCAATCGAACACAACCGTTTTCCCCGTCCGCGCCGATTCATACACGGCATTGACGATCCGCACGCTCTTGATCGCTTCAAGCGGCATGATCTGCGGGTCGTGGTCGTCCCTGACAGCGTTTATCATGTCCTCGACCATGGAGGTGTGTCCCGTGCAAAGCGTCGGGTCAAGCGCCGCCGCCGCGCCGTTGCCGCTGTAACGCTCAAGCATCTCGGCTTCCTCGTTTTCCCGGGCGTCGTTAAACTTCCACAGGGTTATCTCGTCGGAATCGGCCTCGATGGAGCCGTTCGAGCCGTAAATTTTTATGCCCGTGTTCAGTCCGGGATACGCACAGGTCATGCTGACAAAGGTCGCAACGGCGCCCGACTTGAACTTGATCAGGGACGCGGTCATGTCCTCCGTCTCAATATCGTGGCTGTACACGCCCATCTGCGACGTGACGCTTTCCACGTCGCCCATGAGCCACTGCATTAGGTCGACCGTATGCACGGCCTGGTTCATCAGCGAGCCGCCGCCGTCCATTTCCCAGGTGCCTCTCCAGCCGCCCTCGTCATAATATTTCTGCGTGCGGTACCATTTGACCTCAAAGTCGCCGTAGATCAGCCTGCCGATACGCCCGCTTGTGATGGCCTCGCGGATGGGCGCCATGTCGGCGTTGTTGCGGTTTTGGTGGATAACCCCGGCCTTTTGGCCCGTGCGCACGCGCGCCTCCTCGATCTTCATCGCGGCCTCAACCGTGATGTCGATGGGCTTCTCAACCAGCACGTGCTTACCCGCCTCCATCGCCTTGACCGCGAACTCCGCGTGCATCGCGCTCGGCAGACAGATGCTGACCACGTCGATGTCGGGATTTTTCAGCATCTCGTCAAAGGACAGGTACGTCAGCGTGCCGGGATGCTCCGCCGCCGCCTTGTCCAGCTTTTCCTGGATCAGATCGCACACCGCGATAAGATCAGCGTTTTCCGACTTCGCCGCCGCGTGCATATGCGCCGTTCCAACGCCCAAACCGACGACCGCATAACCAACTTTTTTGCTCATAAGAAAATGTCCTCCCTATATATTGAATTTTATTCCCAACTTATTCCGAGCCGTATCAATAATCGAAACAGCCCCGGCTGTCCACTGATTGAAGCGCGGCATTTTTTCGCCGCGTATCTGCGCCGCGAAATCAATCAGCTCATACGCCATATCCGGCAGCGCGGGCGATGCGTCAACCTCAACCCGTTCGCCGCCGCGCAAAGCCAGCGTGAGCTTTTTCGGGCGCGACACGCTGTCAATGAGAATGCTTCCCCGCTCGCCCTGTATCTGGCTGGGCAGAACGCTGTCCGTGATCTTCGAGTAGATCAGTTCAGCCAGCATGTCCGGGTACTTGAGCAACAGCGTCCCCTCCCCGTCTATGCTCTTCGGCAAAAACAGTGTTTCCCCTGAAACGCTTTGCGGCACACCGAACAGCATCACCGCCATGTGGACGCAGTATACGCCGATGTCCATCAGCGCGCCGTTGTGCAGCTCCGGCACGAAAGCGTTTTCTAAAACGCCGTTTTTGAAAGCGTCGTAGCGCGACGAATACTGGCAAAACGTAAAGGCCGCGCGGCGCACGGGTCCGATTTTCGGAATAAGCTCCCGTATCGCATGAAGCGCCGGGGTGTGGGCGGGCACCATCGCCTCCATAAATACAGTACCGCTTCTTTCGGCGGCGGACAATATCCTGTTCAGGCTTTCAACCGACGCGGCGGCGGGCTTTTCGCACAGCACATGCTTTCCAAAGGACAGCAGCTTCACCGACTGCTCCTCGTGGCAGACGTTGGGCGACGCCACATAGACAAAGTCGATATCGGGATCACGGCAAAGCGCGTCAAGGCTTGTGTACACCCTGTCCGCGCCGTGCTTATCGGCGAACGCGCGTCCCGTCTCCTCTTTTCTTGAGTACACGCCGCGCAGGCGTATCCCATTAACCGCGCGGGAGGCCTCGATGAGCCAGTCCGCGACGAAATTCCGCCCGATGACGGCAAAGGTTAAATCCTTTTTCATGTGACCTGACTATACTTCCAGCTTCATGTCGCCGTCCTTTATGATCCCCTTGCGGCGCATAAGCGCGTAGACGACATAGGACAAAACGGCGGGCAGGACAACATGCACCGCAACGATTTGCGCGATCACGACGCCCGCGCCCATCCCGGCCGCTCTCATTTCCTGATATGACATAAGCGGGCCGATGATCCCGGACGTTCCCATGCCTGCGCCCGTCGCGTTACAGGTCATGCCCAGAATCCCCGCCGATATCGGGCCTGTTATCGCGCTGGCGACGATTGGCGGAATCCAAATCAAGGGTTTCTTTATGATATTTGGCATCTGAAGCATGGATGTTCCCAGCCCCTGCGCCACAAGTCCGCCAAACTTGTTGTCGCGGAAGCTGATGACAGCAAATCCGATCATCTGCGCACAGCAGCCCGCCACGGCGGCGCCAGCCGCGATACCGGACAGCCCCAAAATCACGCTGATGGCGGCGGAGCTTATGGGTCCTGTCAGAATAATGCCCATGATGACCGCCACGATCACGCCCATTAAAAGCGGCTGCTGCCCCGCGCCCAAGTTAATAAGATTTCCTAAAGAGGCCATTAGTTTAGAGATCGTGGGACCTACCAGCAGTCCCACGGCCGCGCCCGATCCGATTGTTACCAGCGGCGTAAGCAGAATATCAATCTTTGTTTTGCCCGCGACAAGGTTCCCGACTTCGGCGGCGACGAACGCCGCGACAAACGCGCCCAAGGGTTCTCCCGGCCCAATCAGGCTGACCGCGCCGTCAACGATAACCGTCCCGGCGATGATCCTCGCGGCAAACGCGCCGACCATACCGGCGACGGCACAGGAGGCCGTCACCAGCGGCGAGCGCTTGAATTTATACGCGACTCCCACGCCGATTCCCGCGCCCATCAGCGACTTGGCGATTCCCGCCGCGCTCGCGATGTAGCCGCCGGCCGCACCGCCGAACAGCGTGCCGACCTGCGCGAGTATCGTCCCGATGATCAGCGTACAAAAAAGACCGAGCGTCATGCCGGACAGCCCGTCAATAAATGTGTGGTTGAGATAGCCTTTTACGCCCTTTAAGGCGCCTTTTTCTTTGCTCATGATAATTCGATTGTCCTTTCAAAAAACATCAAAAATATTTATTCAACTTATACTAATACAATCGGCGCGTTTTGTCAACTATTTCTTTGCCGCGCGATCTCAAACATAATAATCCCCGCCGCGACGGACGCGTTCAGCGAGTTTATTTTCCCTTTCATCGGCAGGGACACCGTGACGTCGCACTTTTCCAAAACCAGCCGGCCGATCCCGTGCCCCTCCGAGCCGATGACCAGCGCCGCCGGGCCGCGCATGTCTGTATCGTGCCATGACTGCCCGCCCGTTTCCGCGCCGTACACCCATACGCCGCGCTTTTTCAGCTCGTCAAGAGCCGCCGCGATGTTCGTCACCCTCGCGACAGGCACATACTCAAGCGCACCCGCCGACGTCTTTGCCGTAGCGAATGTGAGCGACGCGGAACGCCGTTTCGGAATGATGATCCCGTGTACGCCCGCCGCCTCCGCCGTGCGGATGACCGCGCCCAAATTGTGCGGATCCTCCAGCCCGTCGCACACCACGATGAACGGATCCTCGCCGCGTTGCGCCGCCAAAGCGAAGATATCCTCCACCTCGGCGTATTTGTATGACGCCGCGATAGCAATGATACCCTGGTGATTTCCGTGGCCGCACAAAAAGTCCAGCTTTTTCGGATCGACCTCCTTGACCACCACGCCCGCGTCACGGCACTCGGCCAAAATCCGGCCGATAGAGCCGCTTCGGTCACCCCGGGCCACGCTCACGCTGTCTATGTCCCGCCCGCCGCGCAGGGCCTCCGCCACCGCGTTGCGGCCGATGATGATGTCTTTGTTTTGATTTTGGCTGCGGTCGCCGTTTATGTCCATAGGCACCCTTTCTTTCTTGTTTTCTTTATTATATCACATATTGCTGTGCTTTTACAGGCTTATTTTGTTAATTTTTTCGAGCGTAACTTCCACAATTTTACAGCGCAATTTGACACGCTTCACATACGCGCGGATGTATACTGTATTGTATAAATTGTACAAAAAGGAATTGTTGCCGTCATGGAAAAAGTACAGGAACATACCGTCAATCCGGCTAAAAAATCCCTCTCTCTCCCCTCCGGCGTCACTTTTATTTTTCTCCAGCTTTTATGCCTCGCCGCCGGGTTCGGCCTTGGCAGAACCAAGCTGTTCGGATGTTTGCCGTCCTTCGCCGTCTCTTTCGCGGCGGCTATGCCCGGCAGGTTTTTGCTGGCGGCGGTGCTGGGCGGAGCCGTCGGGGCGGTCTCGACGGCAGACGAGCTCACCGCCATGATCCTGGGCGCGGCCGCCGTCGCCGCCGCCGGGGCCATTAACCGCGCCGCTTCCCGTCTGACGCGACTGCGTGAAACGCACGCCTTTTCCTTTTTTGCCGCGCTGCTGTGCTGCGCCGCCACCGGCCTGACGGTTCAGTTCGCGGGCGGTTTTTCCGTAAACGCCGCCGTTCTTTTTTTGTGTGAGGGCGTACTGTCGGGCGGCGCGGCATATTTTCTCTCCCGCAGCATGTCGCTTGCTTCCATGCTTAAAAACAATGTGACCCTGAGCGCCGCCGAGGTCTCCGGCTTCATGATCTGCGCCTGTATTTTGCTGACGTCTCTGTCTACATTTTCTTTTTCTGGAATCATGCCCGCGCGTATTTTAGCGTCACTGCTCATCCTGACCTTGGCTTTCGTGTTCCGCGAAACGGGCGGCGCGATCGCGGGAGTCTGCATGGGCGCGGCTCTGGAGCTGACGACGGGTCCCGGCGGGCTTGCCGGCGCGATGTCGTTGGGCGGGCTGATCGGCGGCGTATTCGCGAATGTGGGACAAATTCCCGCCGGACTGGCCTACGTCGCGCTGGCCGGACTGTACGCCGTCATAACCCGAACGTCCGGCAGCGTGGCCGTCCTGACGGAGTCCGCCGCCGCCGCCGTACTCTTCATCGCCGTGCCCAAGCGTTACCCCCTGATGCTGAAGCGCTTTTTCCGCGCCGACCAGCTTTTCGCCGGCACGGCTCCCAAAAAAGCCTCCGCGGACTCGTCGGCCCTGCGCCTCAGGGCCGCGTCCGATGCCATTGCCGACGTGTCAACGTCTGTACAGAAATTTTCGTCGGACATCAAGCGGTTCACGGAGCCGGACGTGAAAAACATGTACGCGTCCGTGCGCGAAAACGTCTGCGCCGGATGCGGGCTGAACGCGCACTGCTGGAGCAACTGCCGGGACGAAACCGCCCTCGCGTTCGAGTCCATCGCCTCCCTGCTTCGCCGAAACGACTACATCACGCCCGAGCAGTTCGACCCGTCGTTTCAGGAGCGGTGCGTGTGCAAGAGGGAGATCGCGGGCGAATTCCTGCGCGCGCACCGGGCCGCGCTTGAACTGCGGGCGTCCTCGGAACGGGTCGGGCAGATCCGTGAGGTCGTCGCGGACCAGTTCGGCTTCGTATCCGACATCCTGTCCGACATGTCGGCTGAACTGGAGCACAGCGGGCAGTTTTCTTTCGCGAAATCAAAAAAAGTCTCCGAGGCGCTGCGCTCCTTCGGCATCGACGTGTCGGACGTAACATGTTTTGAGGACAAGCATGGACGGCTGATGATCACGGCCCTGGCCCGGAATTTCGATCCGCAGATCAACAAATCGAAGCTGGCCGCCGAGGCGGGCAAGGCCGCCGGGCGCAGGCTGTGCATTCCCTGCGTATCCGAAAACGGCGGAGGGTGCGTCGTCAGTTTTTCGCAGGAATCCGAGTACCGCACACGGGTCGGGGCGGTACAGACCGCCTGTGACGGTGACGGGTACTGCGGCGACTTTTTTGAGATATGGGGCGACGGGCATGGGCGCCACATCCTTGTCCTGAGCGACGGCATGGGCACGGGCGGGCGCGCCGCCGCGGACGCCGAAATGACGACCGGGCTTTTCTGCGACCTTGTCCGCGCTGGCATATCCTTCGACTGCGCACTGCGGATCGTCAACTCCGCTCTGCTCGTCAAGGGCGCGGACGAGTCGCTGTCCACACTTGACGTGACCTGCGTCGACCTGTACAGCGGCCGCGCGGAATTCATGAAAGCAGGCGGCGCCGCTACTTTCGTCCGTAAAAAAAACAAGGCCGCGCGGCTCGAGCTTTCGGCGCTTCCGGCGGGCATATTGCGCGATATCGAGTTTGAAAAGGCAAGCGCGGAGCTTTCCGCCGGGGACATCATCGTCATGGTGTCCGACGGCGCACTCAGCGGCAGCGACGCGTGGCTCCTCAGCGAGCTGAAAAATTACGGCGGCAGCAACGCGCAGGAACTGGCCGACATGATAGCGGAGCAGTCGCGCAAACGGCGCGGCAAAACGCGCGGGGACGATGTTACGGTGCTGTGCTGTATTCTAGATGCTAGACGGTAGATGGTAGATGGTAGATGCGGTTAGGGTAAGTACTCCGCGAATTTTTTGCTTAATAAAAATCCACCGACGCAGCCGGTGGTATTTCAGATGCGCCTTAAGGCGCATTACGAATCTGGCATCTGCGAAAGATTGTTACTTGCTGCCCGTAAACGGGTCTACTACTCTTTTAGTGTTATCTGATCTGAAACTTGATCTTCTTGTAATTGATTCTGGATGTATTCAGCTATCTTTTTTGCATTTTTTCCTGCTGCAGTAACACACTAAATAAACCAGTAAGGACAAACCATCGTTGATACATAAAGGCTTATCCTTATTGGTTTATTTGACAGTTTAGTACTTAAAGAAAAAACATTGAAAACCTTGCGGCGACAGCGAAATGCGTTCATACGAAACCGCAAAATGCCCTTTGTCAGTGCGCTGACATTCCATCATATAGTCATATGCTGTCATCGCGAACAGATAAAACAGTAGGGACATTTTGCGTCTGCGTCTACCGATGCTCCGCCCGGTAAGCCTCCAAATCCATGGGCACAACCTTGGCCTTGTCGGCAAAATCCGCCCAAGAGAGAGGCGCGGCCCACTCAATGGGGCGCAGCCACCACATATACGTGTTGTAAGGCTCGTAAATCGGATCGCCCTCTTTCATGCGGTTAACGCCCAGCATAACGGTGTCGTGGAACAGCTCTTTGTTCACCGACAGTCTCTTGGGGTTGAGCAGCGAGAACTCGCACTTCATCATGTTCGCCTTGTAATGCCGCAGCGAAAGCCTGGAGCGCCGCACATTATCCAATTGCTCGCCCTGAACCGCGTTCTTCTCGGCCTTATCCCAAATCGCGTCGTATTTCCTTAAATCCGAAGAACTGAAATATACGCCGTCCTCGGGCCTGCCGCTCATATAAATATGGGCGGTATTGATGGCTTTCAGGGTAATGGCGTCCAAATACTCCCTGACATAGGGAGCGGCACCCGCGCCGTAATAGGCATCCATGAACTCCCGCATCATATGATCGACGTCCAGCGTGGGAGTCCACATCAGCTTCGCGATTATATACGCGCGCAGCTCGGCGAACTCACCGTTCGTGCTGTCGCCGTCCCCTTGCTCAAAGAGGCCCCTGACATTATTTTGTATATAGTATTGAATGTTGTTGGAAAACACATGTAAATTTGGGAATGGTGTGAGGTAGGCCTTGAAATTGGTCGTATACTCCCAGATATAGAGCCGCGCCCCGGTTTGCTTACACAACTTCGACCAGCCCTCGGCATAATCGGCGAAAACGGATGGTTTATCTTTGAAGAAATCAAAGAAGCTTTCGCCCTTGGCATGGCCGCATTTGTCAATCGGGTGGATACAGCAGGAGTCGTTGGCGCAAAGGCGCACGATCACATTATGCCTGGGTGATATCTCCGGCGGGGGCTGCGTAAACCAATACGCGATGGTATCGATATAGACTTCCCTTTCGGGAAAAGCTTCCTCCACAGCTTCGGCGACCTGATTGAGGAACCATATATTGGTGCCGGATGGCCCGCCGTAAATTGCGTCCACAGCAAGGCATCCATCGCACTGGCAGACGCGTGAGTTGTCGTTCGGCGAAACGGACATAATCGTCCCCTCGGCGGGCGCGGCGGCGATGCGCGCTATTGTGTTTTCAGTAACGATCCTTAAAACATCGGGATTGGACAGGCAGCGCTGGTCGTTCGTCCGGGTTTTCGTCTCCCGGTTATAAGAAAAATATTCGGGATGGGACGTGAAGTATTCATGGTACGTCAGCAAGCGCTCCATTGAATGGCAAAAATCGATGAAATTGATCCCGTAACCGTATTCCTCGCCGAGGTAGGGATTATAATAACCAAAGCAGGAGTTCATCTTATGGAACGCTTTGAATTCGGGGTATTCGGACATTACAGCCCAATAAGTATCGCGGTATTCAAGCTGGGTATTTTGAATAGAATAGAGATTTCTGTCAATGGCCAGATCCGGGTTTTTGGGAATGACTTTCAGCTCAGGTGTGAACCAGCGGCAACCCAGCTGCTCCTCAATAAAGCTGGCGCAGCCGTACATGGTGCCGCGTCCGATCCCGCAGATAAAAACGTTATCGTCTATGACCCTTTTCACGAAGCCTTCGTTTTGCAGCTGCGCGATATCGCCGTCCAAGGCTCCGCTGTCAAGGCCGGTGTTTCCCAGGGCAATGAATTTATCCCCGGCGTTTAAGGCGGAAAGGGAAACCACATCAAGCGCGGCGCCTGTCATTTCTTCGATGAATTCAACCAGCCACCTTGCGCCGGTCTGGATGGACTTTTCCGCGCCGTCAGCGATCACGATAATATAATCGCTTTCGCCGTCCTCAAAGAGCGGTAACCATTCCGCAATCGCCTGCGGCTGATAGGGAATGCCGCCGTAGTCCACCGAAACAGTGGTCTGCGCGTGGAACATGGGTATGATCCACGATTGGATCATCAGCACAAAGCCTAAAAAAAGGGTTTGGAACATCGCCATAGATTTGCCCTCCCTGATAATAATCCATTGCCAATTTTTATTTTATCATAGGCGGTTAGGTAAGTCAATCAATAATTTTCCGTATTTGGATATGGTTTCATAAGCATTGAAAAAACAAATAAAAAAACATTGCAATCAGCTTACTTTAATGTTAAACTGGTTGCATAAATATTATACGAAAGGAAGCCATTTATGCCCTGCATGATCACAGCCCACGCCGGTGCGCTGGGCACCGAGGATAACAGTCTCGCTTCCCTGAAAACCTGTTTGGCTTTTTTTGGCGGCAACGGTTGTATCGAGGTAGATGTACGTTTTAATGCCCAAGGTGCACCCATCCTCACGCATGACGCGCCGAAACCCGGCGGGCCGCCGCCGTTGCTGTCAGAATTCTTTGCCATGCTGCAAGGCTCCTCCACGCGGGTCAATCTGGACTTAAAAGAGACCTCTAACCTGCCGGAGGTGCAGCGTCTGGCAGAGGAATACAGTGTGCTGCCGCATGTGTTTTTTACCGGCGTCTTTGCGGACTGGGCCGATGTCGTCCGGGAGGCCGCGCCGAAGATTCCCTACTATATCAATGTGAATTTCCCCGGAGATGACTTGCCGGCTCTGGCGAGAGAGATCATCGCTCTGGGCGGCATCGGCCTGAACACCCGTTATCAGGCCGCTTCGAAAGAGATGGCGGATATCATGCATGAAAACGGCCTGCTGCTTTCCGTGTGGACGGCCAACGAGCCGGCCGATATGCGGCGTATGCTTTCCTTTGACGCGGACAATATTACGACGCGCAGGCCGGATATTTTGCGGGATATTCTATCAGAATCGGTCGGGAGGAATTGATATGTTTTTCGGCGCTTGCATCGATACCCTGTACACGGAACTACCCTGGAGCAAACGCTTCGCCGCCGCCAAAACAGACGGCTTCGACTGCGTGGAATTCTGGGACTGGCGAAAAATTGATCTGCGGGCCACAAAAGGCTATGCCGATGAGGCCGGGATATGGATCAGCGGCTTCAACGGTGACGCCGACTTTTCTCTGATTGACCCCGCCCACCGTCAGGATTACCTGGAGTATCTCAGGCGGTCGCTTGAAGCCGCGAGCATTCTGGGCGCGCCCGGCGTGACCGTCCACTCCAACGCATTGGGAGAGGGCGGCATTGTCGTCAATCACTACGATGAGCTGCCGGACACTGTCAAGCTTTGCGCGATGTATGACACGCTATACCGGGCGACTGAACTCGCCGGGACCTATGGCACTCTGCTTCATCTGGAGGCCCTGAACGTCTACACCGACCATGCGGGCAATTACCTGAAATACACGAAAACCGGCGCGGAGATCATCCGTATGATCAACTCGCCCCATCTGAAGCTGCTCTATGACGCGTACCACATGCAGATCAATGAGGGCAGGCTCTGCGATACCCTGAGCGAGCACATCGGCGTCATCGGGCACGTTCACATCGCCGACGCCCCCGGCAGGCACGAGCCAGACACCGGAGAAATCAACTATATCAACGTATTGAGGCACTTGAACCGCCTGGGCTACCGGGGCGCCGTAGGCTGTGAGCTTTCCCCCGCCGAAAGCACGGAAGAAGCTGTTAAAGCGATTATGACAGTAAAACAAGCTTCCATATAAGGAGAGTCTATGGGAAAAATCATAGAAGCAATCCTCTTTCCCATCACATGGTGGAAAGGCACAAATCTGCCCGAGGAGAAAATCCGGCCCTGGGAGGGCGGCATCCAGCTGCTGGCCGAAAGCCTCAAGGGCTTTATGACCGGCTTTACGAACATGAAGGACAGGCTCTATTTGGGCCAGGCCGAGGGGAAAATCCCGCCGAACTGGAAAACCGTGCACGACGTGGCGAAGATCTCCTGGGACGCCGTCAACGATCCTCTCATCGGAACCTACATGGACCGCAAACGCTACGGTGAAAAAATACACCGCTGGGTCATGCGCTTTAACGCGACCTTCAGCCCGTTCTTCATTTTGATCCAATGCTTTAATCTGGGGTTGACGCCGCTGCAGCGCGTCATCCTGTGGACAGGCGTCAGCATGTTTGCCGACGTGATGAGTACCGCCAACGCCGTCAGCGAGGCAAAGATTTGGGCGGGCATCACGCCGCTCACCGCGCAGCGCGGCGTCGTGCAACTGTGCAAGACCATCGGCGGCCAGCTGGCGGCGGCTTTCAAGGGCATCCCCACGGGACTGATGGGGCTCAAGGCTTTTACCGGCCTGACATATTACCAAACCATGATCTACGGCGCGCTGATCTTCACGCCGCTGACAATCTTATGCCGCTGGCTGCCCTCTTTTGCCAAGCAGCGCGTGGATTTTACGGCTCAAGTAAAGGCCGAAAGCGAAACGGATGAAGAAGCTTCTGAACAGTCCGCGGAAAAGCATTACAGCCTGCGCGAAAGCTTTGCCGTGGTGCGGCACAACAGGTGGTTTATGATGAACACCGTGGTCAACCTCCTGCGGGTATTCCTGCCAAAAACCGACGAGATGTTCTTCTACCGCTTTCTCATCCCCGCCCATATGCAGATCAAAATCAGGGGCAAGGAGGTCGGCGGCGAAGCGCTGTGGATGATGAAGAACCTGGTTTTCGGCGCGCCGGGCCTCCTCTTGCAGCCTTTCGCGCTCAAGGCCGTCAGCCGTTTTGGCGACAAGATCAACTATATCAGGCTGCATACGTTTGTCGTCATTGTCACGACGGCGGCGAAATACATAGTCGGCTATAATTCCTGGCCGCGCTTAATTTTCAACTACTTCATGGACACCACCAGAGAGATTTTTGACCGCTGGGCCCCGGTACCCAAGGGGCAGCTCGACTTTGAAATGTACGACTACGTGGAATGGAAAACCGGACTGCGCAGCGAGGGAATGACCATCGCGGTGGATGGTATGCTCAATAAGCTCATCAACAACAATGTCACCTCCGTGATCGGCAACGCTGTGCTGGATTGGACAGGCTTCCAGGGTTACGATATCCCCGAGCAGCCGCAGCGTTTTTTGGATTCCGTCTGGCCGCTGATGCATATCGGCAAGGTGGTGGGAGAGATCATCTTCCTCATCGCACTGTTTTGGTTCAAATACCCCCGGGACCCCAAGGAAGTGGAGGCGGAGCTGATCGAACGCCGCAAGCTCGCCATGAAAATGATGGAGGAAACCGACGTTGAAGCTGTGGCAATTCACTGACCTGCACCTGCACGCGCGGGAAAACCCGGCGGAGCTTGACCCGCGTCCCAACCACACCGCCCTGCCGCAAAGCGAGGCGATTATCGACGTCTGCCTGGCGGCCTTTCTGGCCGAGCCCGGCTGCGATACCCTGTTGCTCGGCGGTGACCTGACTCAAACCGGCCATCCCCTCGAGCACGGCCTGATGATCGAAAAGCTCCGGCAAATCCAGGCTGCGGGCAAGCGCGTGATCGCCATCACCGCCAGCCACGACCGCAAAACCATCGGGCGGGAAAATGATCACCTGCTTCGCGAAATGTACGCGGAATTTGGGCTGAACGACGCCATTGCCCGCTATAACGGCGGCCATGCTTTCGTCGTCCAGCTCGAACCCGGCCTGCGCCTGCTCTGCGCCAATGACCACGGCCGTGACAGGCCGCCGCTGTGGCTGCCCTGGGCCGTGGAGCAGATCCGGGAGGCCAAAGCGGCGGGAGAGCGCATTTTCGGTATGACGCATTTGCCCAGCCTGCCGCCCGCGCCCGTATACGCCCTTGTCGAGCCGCGCTCCTTATTGAGCGGCGAAACAGTACAGGCTCTGGCCGACGCGGGACTGCGCTTTATGCTGACGGGGCACTCGCACATTCACAATATCGCCTCTGTCGTTACGCCGCAGGGAAACCCCTATTGGGATATCAACACCTCGGCGCTGATCGGCTGGCCGGGCAAGTTCCGCCAGCTGGAAATCGAAAACGGGCGCGTACATATCACCAGCCGTGAGATTCCGCATATCCCGGCTTTCGGGGAAATGACCGCGCGCGAATTCCTGCGGCGGACCTATGATGTGGTGCTGAACAATATCTTCGACGGCTGGGAGTACGACTACGACCTGTTCGCCCGCAGCGTCGGCACGGGGATCAACCCCGAACGGGTGTATAAGCTCAAGCCGCTTTTGAAGCCCTTGGGGAAAGTGGTGCCGCGCATCACTCTGGGCGGACTGGGAACCATCCTTTTCTGCCGCCGCCGCATTCCGAAAGAGGTACGTAAACTGCTCCTGCGCGATATTATGCTGGAGGGTATGCGCGGCATCTATGCGGGCGAGGAGCATTGCGGCCCCGAAACAGCCTTGGGTAAGGCCTTCATGGCCTATGGGCAGCGATTGAGTTTTTTGGGCAAAAAGCTGAAGATTGCGGATTTTCCCGCATTCATGCTTTCATTGGTATATGATGATTCGCCCGACGACGAAATAACGATTCCAATTGATTAAAAAAGGACGGAGCATAATCATGAAAAAAACATTGCGTAACCTTGCCGCGCTGCTGCTTGCTGTTGTTCTGCTGCTGTCAGCGGCTCAAATCCCCGCCGTCGCAAAAGGCCCCGCCGTACTGCGCGTGGCTGTCCTTGCCGACCCGCATTTTTATCCCGACGAGATGACGAACGGCTTTTGCGACGCGTATATGGAGGACACCAGCCATAAGGGCAGACCTGCCGAACTGGCCCAGACGCTGTTCATCGCCGCGCTGGAGGAGATAAAAGCGCGCGTGAAGAAAGATAAGCTGGAATTCCTGTTGATTCCCGGCGACCTGACCCGCGACGGCGAGTACGACGGCCACGTCGGCGTGGTGAAGCTGCTGGAGCAATTTGAGAAAGAGACCGGCATACCGGTTGCGGTAGTGCCCGGCAATCACGATGTCAATAAAGGCAACGCCTACGACTATTCTTCCGGCAAACGGGAAAAGGCGCGCAATCTTTCGCCCGAAGAATTTCTGGCGTTTTACGCCGAGCTGGGCTATGACCTGCCGGGTTGCGAACGCATGGAGGGCACACTGAGCTATGCCGCCGATCTGGGAAAAAATTACCGCCTGGTCGCGTTTGACGACTACCGGCACGCCGTGGGCGGCGGGGAAAAGCCCACGCAGGATGAACTGTGCGACTGGGTCGCCGAACAGTGCGAAAAGGCCGCCGCCGCCGGAAAAACCGTCGTCGGTTTGGGACATCACAACCTGGCCGACCAGCTCGGCGGCCAGGAGGCTTTTTTGAACAATTTCGCCCTGAATTACCCGCGCGGCGTCGGCGAGGCCTTTGCAGACGCGGGAATGCACTTCTACATCTCCGGGCACCTGCACCTGAGCGAGATCGCCATGCAGGTGTCTGACCGGGGCGAGCCGCTGTATGAAATCACCACATCCTCCAGCGGCGGCTTTCCCGGCGAATACCGCACGGTGACGTTCAGCGCCGCAGGCAAGACAATAGAAGCGGACGTCCGCTCCCATTCCGTGCCGCTGACGACCCCGGCCCTTTTTCCGGGTCCATACTACGACACCCTGTTCGGCCGTACTTTCGGCGCGGATATGTACGGCGGCGGGTTGAAGGGCAACATTCAGGCCAGAGCAAAAAACGCGTTGGCCGATGCGCTTGATGTGCTCCCCGGCAGTCTGAAAACGTATCTTCTCAACGCCGTGAACGTACTGATCGACAAGGCCTTTGATTTACCGATGTCGGAGCTTCCCTGCGACCGCTTCATTGAGGAATACGGCTTCGGCGACGCAAAAAAACCTGGCACTGTGGAGGATATGGGCAATACTGGCATGGTATACATGTTCGGTAAAAAATACGACCCTGCCGATGATCCCTTTATGCAGGACGCGCTGCGCCGTATCCGCAGCGGTGAGTTTGTAGACCAGGTGATTAGCTTTGCCATACCGGCGCTTATTGATGCCATAAGCGGTGACTCGCTGACAAGCCTCACCGGCCATCCCCTGCTGAAATTCGCCTTTGATGTCCCGTTGGCCATTATTATCAGCCCGTCCATACGCGCGGTCCTGTCCGAATCCCTCTATATTGCCGCAAGCAACCTGGTCGCCAGCCAGTCGCCAATCGGCAGCCGGGACGGCGTTTTGGTCTACGACGGCCCCGTTGAGGTTCCCACCGATCCCGGCACCTTCCGCCTCCCGCAGGATATCAGCGTGTGCGTCAAGGGCCTTACACGCGCCGAAATAACATGGTACACAAGGCAAAGCGCCGTTACGCCTGAACTGATCATCACGGACAAGGATGGAAATCCCGCGCCTGAAGTCAATATAGCTGTTAGCAGCCAGGCGGAGGAAATCACTGTGGAGCAAATTGACATCGGCTTTTTGAAGATACTTGGCCGTACGCAGCCTGTCTTGAAGCATACGGCCCGTCTGACTGGCTTGACGCCCGGCAAGGGCTACCGCTTCACGGTGGGCGACAGCGAATGGGAATGGCGGGGCGAGGCGCGGGACTTCACTGCGGCTTGGGGATGACATTGATAAAGCGAAGCCAAAATAATGATTAGCATTTGATCCTGTATGATAAAGACGAAGGAGAGTTTTGTGAAAAAAATTATTAAAGTTTTTCTCGCGGTCTTCATTCTCGCAGTTCTTGTTTTTTTAGGTTTTAAGACATTTCAGACGATATATGTGAGAAAAGAAGAAAAACTTTTTGACCCTAACAAAATAACCGCTGAAATGGATGTAGGCACTGCTTTCAACCGTGTTGTCCCCTGCGAAGAAAAAGATGTTAAAATTATTGATGGGGGTTATATAAAAACAATTCAGAGTTATTTTCAGACTACGCCTGAGAATGCGGAGTTTTATCTGAATCATAGTACTGAATATTCGTATTATTGGGATGTTGGTATGACTATAACCAACGAATCAACGAAAGAAATGCGGGGAGTACAATTAAAGTTGATTGACGGAGATAATTCATTGTTTGTTGAAGGTGGTTCATTGTCTGAAAGATATTTGGGTATCAAGAGAGGAGAAATAGATAAGTCCGGTGCAATTCTGATCATACGGGACGAAGGGTTGAGTGAAGAGGAAATCCTTGAAAAAATTCGCTCTTCTACTTTTGAGGTAACGTATAGTTACGAAATCTTGCGCAAACGTTATAGCGGTTCTGTTCCTGTAACTTTCAAGTAGCGCACTGAACCCGCGCCTGTAGGCCGCAAAAACTAAGCCCCGCCGCGCAAGAGCTACCGATTCACGATGGGCGACAGCGAACGGGAATGGCGGGCAAGGCGCGGGACTTCACTGCGGCTTGGCGATGACTGTGTCAAATATTTTGAACTGCGCCGAACCTATAGCAATAAAAATCCACCGGCTAAGTCGGTGGATTTTTATTGTTGATAAGTCAAATCAAATTTTCAATTTCCACTGTCTGTTTTATAAAGGGGAAAAGGAATCCTTGCCCGCACCGCAAAGCGGGCATTCCCAATCGTCGGGAAGCTCGTCCCATTTCGCCGCGGGCGCTATGCCGTTGTCGGGATCTCCGGCTGCTTCGTCATAGATATAACCGCACACATCGCATACATATTCCATGTTCACGTACCTCCTCTCTTTAAGTTTAAGTAGTTTGACTAGGGCGTGTTTGAAAAATCCCCGTGTGTGGATTTTTGAGTGATTTTTTCGCCGCACAAGGCGAAATTTTGCAGGAATACGCCCGTATTTCGAAAAATTTTAACGCAGTGCGACGGAAAAA
>WRED01000025.1 GCA_009779495.1 Oscillospiraceae bacterium
CTTTTTCCGTCGCACTGCGTTAAAATTTTTCGAAATACGGGCGTATTCCTGCAAAATTTCGCCTTGTGCGGCGAAAAAATCACTCAAAAATCCACACACGGGGATTTTTCAAACACGCCCTAACCTAATAAATATTCGTGCTCTTCCTTGATCAGTTTTTTGATTTCTTCCATATCTTCCGATGTGATGCTCGGTATGACAAGCGCCTTCGCGCCGCAAAAAGATTGTGCTGCGCCATCGGGAAAGACATATTCATAAAACGGGGTCCTGTCTCCATCCTCGCGGAAAACGCATTTTCCGTCCACGCAATGCGGGAATAACCGCCCCGGATTCTTATGAATGTAATCTTTGATGATGTCCGCGAACCCTTGTGAATACCCTTTACAGGCTGAAAATCTCAAAGCAAAATACGGGGAATGATCTTTTGTCCAAGCCATACCCATTTTTGCCATCTCTTTGTTATGCAAGTCATGCTTAAATACAATATAGGATCGTTGTTTTCGCGGATTATAACCAAGCTCAGATAAATACATCGCGATATCCTGATACAGCGGCCGAAGCTCGTCTCCAAGCTCTGACAAAAACGAATTTATCAATTCTTCCTGTCTCTTTGTTTTCATAATTATAATCCATCCTTTTAAAGTTTTTGTGAAAGGTTCTCAAAACCCTTTGCAAAAACTTACAGTTTGAAAAGATGGCCAACGGTATAAATACCGGGCGTAATTTTCAAACTTTATTCCTCGAACAAGTTATAGTACCGCCCGGTCCAATACGGCAGCAGCCATGTCGTCGGACTGCACGCGCTTCGACAGCTTTCGCCGTTATAGTCAAGCTTGAACGCGCCGCCGGTCAGCCGGTCCATCGGGCGCTCGTCCGCCGGCAGCGGTATCTTTGCCTGGGGGTTGCCGCCAAATTCCATGGGCGACCGGTCGATAACGACCTCGGGGCGCACGGTGTTATTCATCCTGTACTGAATGAGGTCGAGCGGCATTTCCTGGAGCGTACGCACGGCGGACTCGACGTCGCACGGCTCATTCGTCAGGCCGCCGTAGATAAAGTTCCACCCGGGATGGCGCTCAATAAGCTCCACCTCAAAATGGTAACGCAGGCCAAGCTGGTAATATTTGAGCAGCTGCGGGTTCTTCTCATAGTTCATCAGCAGGTGGATCGAGAAAAAGCCCAGCTTGTCGTCAATGTGGCAGGAGTGGTTGTCGTCGATCTTATAAGTGACGACGTTCAGCGCGAAATGATGCTTTTTCACGAGCATGTCGTACTCGTCGTCATACTTTTTGTCGCCCGTCAGGTGAGCCGTCACCTTTAAAAACGCCAGCATCTCAAGTGAGTTTATGCCGCGCTCCCAGACCCAGGTATCGTCGTGATTCAGCGCCAGCGGGTCCCAGTTGGCCCAGGTTGTGGGCAGGCCGTCCGTGTCGCAGAGCGTGTAATCATGCGTCAAAACATGATCCGTGACCTTACGGATGGCGTCGGCGATCTCGCGCTTTTCGGCATCGTCCGCCACGAGGTCAAAGTACCACGCTGCGGCGTAGTAGTGGCCGACCATCTCGTCGCTGGACGTCTCGCCTTTCCACTCAAGCTCGCCGTTTTCGTCAGCCGTGAGGTGCCACTCAATGTCACCGTCGCCGAAGCCGTGCTCGCCCGGGCGGCGGTACGCCCTGGCCGGGAAGCCCTCGATGCCGCTGATGTCAATCAGCTTCAGCATCGCTTTCATGGACGCGCGCGCCTTTTCCTTTGCCTCGGCTTCCCCCGTGACGGCAAAACGGAAGCTCTGCGCCGCGACGTACATCGCGGTCCACAGCCCGTCATTGTCGGAGATCGCGGGGCGGCCATGCTCAAAAATACCGTCAGGGATGTGGCGGCTTGTGGTGTAATTCTCGCGGTTGTAGAACGTGTCGGTAAGATAGTGATAGTGCTTTGCCTTATCCTCCAGCGACATATATTTGAAGATCACGCGGCTGAGTCCCTTGTCAGTGCCGGCCCAAAATTCGTCGCCGCTGTCCGTAACGGCGACTGTCGTGACCTTTGGCGAGGGCAGCCAGCGTTCGGCGGTGAGGAAAGTGTAGTATGTGCCGCGCTGGACATAAAGCCCGATGTCCGTCGCGATAAACCGTGAGCCGTCGCGGCCCAGCACGACCTTGTTGACCGGGCAGGACGGCAGCGCGCTGAACTGGGCAGGGGAGAGCCACTCGCTTTTGCCGTCGAAGAGGTAAAGCCCCTGCTCCGCCGCGCACCAGACGTAGCCGCATTCATCGGCGGTCATCGAGCGTATCGCGATGGTAGGCAGGCTTGACATCCCCGGCGCCGCGACGCCCCACGAGGGACGCTTGCCGTGCAGAATCTCAAGCGCGGCAGGGGAGACGGCGTACACCTTTGAGTCGCCGCAGGCGGTCATGGCGTTCGCGCCGCCCAGCTCCATGTCACTGTAATGCGCGGCGCCCGCGTCCGTATACTTGAAAAGGCTTTCATCCGTGATGAGCCACGTGTTGCCCTTTGCGTCGGAGCATATCTCGACGATATCGCGGGGCAGCTCCTGCGCGGCGGTCACGGCTTTGCCGGTTACGGTGTACAGGATGTTCCCGCATGAGGCAAGCACGCAGTCACCCAGGGGATGCAGCGCCTTGACCGCGCCGTCGATACCGCCGACCCTGATAAACGCGCCGTCACGGAAAAAGCACAGACCTTTGCCGGTTCCGGCAAAGAGCGTGCCGTCGGCGGCATAGGCCAAGGCTGTGATGTTTTCGGAGGGCAGGCCGCTTTCGGGGCCGAAAAAGGTTCTGAGCTTTTGCGGGGTTTTGCGCAATTTCAGGCAGTTACGTTGCATGATATTCTCTCCATTTCGTATAATTTATCCTTGTTTTCTCAACTCTTAACTCTCCACACTCTTTTTGCCATCGCCAAAAGATTCCTGAAATCATCCCGATAAAACAAAATATTCGCGGGCACGATCACAAACGCGCATACACCTAAAATTATAACCGCATACAGCGCCCATGTCAAATAATTATTTGCGAAATCCGGGATCAGCGTGGATAAAAAAATCGACAGTACGGAAAACAGACAATTCACCCCAAGTCTGACGAAGAAAGTCATGACACTTCGGTGCAAAATATTCTTTGAAAGATAAAACACATACTGTACCGTCCGAAAGGACATGGCGGCCAGCGTACCCACCGCGACGCCCGTCAGCCCAAAGGGAGCCACCAGCGCCGCCGACAGCGCGATGTTGATTCCCGCCTCGGCCATCGCGCCGTTGCGCGTCTGCCTGTAATGCCCGGCGGCCAGGGTAACGCTGTTATAGGGAATGCGGATGCAGAATACGGCCTCCGAAAGCGTCAGCATATACGCGAACAGCGGGCGGATGTAGTTTATGTCGGTGATACTCCTGGTGTAGACGGAGATGAATGGCACGATCAAAATGCCCGTACAGGTGAAAACGACGGCCGCCGCCGTGAACGTGACGAACTCGTACAGGCTGAAATTGCGCTTGAGCGCTTCCGTTTCGTTTTTCGCCAGCATGTCGCCGAAGGTCGCCTCAATGCCGGAGGACAGGGTGGACGTCAGCTTCTGCACACCCGACACCACAGCGTAGTACACGCCGTAGACAGAGACCTCCGCAACGGTCGCGGCGTGGGAGAGCTTCGCGAAAACGGTGAGGATCACGACGTCGGTATTCGTGTGAAGAAAGAACGCGATGTGATGTCCGAGGCCGTCAAAGCGCTGGCTGATGGCCTCTTTGTCTGGCGTCACGTCCTTGGGCAGACTGTACTTTTTCCGCACGTAAAAGTGAAGCGTCAGCGGCCTAAGCGCGAAAATCAGCGACGACGCCAGTTTGACCGCGTGGACAGACGCGCCGCTCCGAATCATGACGACCGCGATCACGGCATTGAGGATCACGGTGACGATTTGCAGGGTTGACGTAACGTAGTTTTTTTGGTCGGCATGAATGAGGATCTGATTCGACAGGCCGAAATAATACTGCACGAAAGTCGAAGCGCCGATAATGAGAACCATGCCGAAAGTGTACAGCCACTCAAAATCGCCGTTGACGAGCAGGGGAAAGGCACAGGCCAAAACAAGCGCGTACAGGGCGAAAACGGCGGCGACGGTTCTGAAAAAGCGTTCCGACGCCTTGACGATCGCGCTTACGCCCAAGATGTTTCCAGCACTCAGCGGCTTATACAGCGCCGCGCGGATCACGCCGCCCGCGCCTGACTCCAGCAAATAGATGTAGCTCAAAAACTGCGTTGCCGAGGTCATCATACCGTTGACGGCGGAGCCGTACGTCCCGATGATCATGCGCGGCACAATGAATCCGCAGACGACTGAAACGACCTGAAGCATAAGCGACGAGACGACATTCTTTAGAGCTTTTTTACTGCGCATGAGCGGCAACCGTCCTTACTAAGGCTTTGTTTAGGGTTTGATTTTCTGCATCAGAATAACCGGCAAAAACATGCCCGCCCGCAGCATCGCGAACTTGACATTTTGCCGCCGCGTGAACCGTGCGTCGCATTCGCTCAGGACGGCGTTTTTGAAAACCGTCGTGTCCGGCAGTGCTTTCAGAAGCCGCAGGCACTCGCGAAGCCCTGCGGCTTTGACCATCATTCCCAAATAGTTATTCATATTTTTCCGGCACATGCACTTGAACTCAAGGATGTTTTCGGGCGTGTCCATGCCGTCCGCAGCCATTAAGCCGAAAATGACATCCAACGCGCCGGACGACTTTTTCAGCGACTCCGGCTCGAATTGCCGCGACATGCCGATGCCTGTCCGATAGTTGTACAGCGGCTCATTAAAATACGCGACAGTCCGCGCGGCGCTCACGAGATACGCGCTTTGGAGCAGATCCTCGCCGTGGGCGAACGTGCGGAACCGGTTATAGTCAAGGGGGATTTGCGCGATATCGCGGCTGAAGCATTTTATGCAAAGGGAATTCAGCCGCGTAAGAAGCAGCGTGTTCCAAAGCAGATGTTTGTTTCCCGGCAAAAACAGCACAGGCTGATCAAAGAAAGTTTCGACGCGCTGAACGCCCTGCGGATCAATCGTGCGGAAATCGTATATAACCATGTCGCAGCCATGCTCATCGAACTGCGCCTTGACTTTTTCAAGCAGATCGGACTCCAAAAAATCGTCGGAGTCTATGTGCAGCAGAAATTGTCCCCGCGCCTTGTCCCGCGCGAGCTTGCGTGCCGGGAGCAGACCCTGGTTCGACGTGTGATAAACACAAAAACGCCTGTCTGACGCCGCGTAACCGTCGGTGATGGAGCCGCTTGCGTCCGTCGATCCATCGTCTATAATGACCGCCTCGAAGTCCGTGAAAGTCTGCGCCGCCACGGAATCAAGGCAGTGAGCCAGATATTTTTCTGTGTTGTAAACCGCGACCAGAATGCTGAACAGAGGATTTGCCACACCGCCGCCCCCTATATAAACATGTAACTATAATAACACATTGACGGCAATAGTTCAACGCCTTAGCGATAAATTTATCCTGAATTCATCTCATATCTTTTTGGATACGTTGCTATGCACCATCAGGAACTGACCGTTCACGCGAACACCCCCAATTAATCTTCGCCGGGTTCGGCTCATTTTCCACTGCCACAGCCCGTAGTGCCGCTTCCATTTTCGCGCACTCCCCGGCGGCGATTTGGTCATAGACCTCCGGCGGTTCGTCAAGCCCCACGTGGTCATAGGCAATGGCCGCAGCGCCGTAAAACGCCAACCCAAGCGAATGCGCCGGCATATGGAAGCATGCCGATGCCTGCCCGCAGGCACGCGCGGCGGCCTGTGCGGCGGGATTGCCGTCGAGTTCCCGCGCGGCGGCGTGGCACTCGTGTAAGATGATCTGCCGGACCTCGGGCAGCTTTTTTCTGCCCTCAAACCAGTCCCGTGCGGCGGCTATGGCCTGCTGGGGGCGGTCGTCGCCGGGGCAGTGCTTCTCGTAAATGGGCAGAACATGCGTTTCGGCGTAATCCATGCACCAATTGGCGATGGTAGCCTTGCTCTGCGTTTCAATCAGCCGCATGAGCGACAGGATATAGGGCGCGTCTGCGCTACCCAGCATTTTGCGTGGCTTTGGCATGGCGTTACTCCTTTTCCCGCACGGTCACCCGCACTGTATCACCCGGCTGCTTCCCAAGCTTCGCCCGGATATCCTTGCGAATTCCGATGATATAGCAAACCGAGCCGTCCGCATTCTTCACGCCCATATTAACGACACTGCCATCGTAGGGTTCGCCGTCAAAGGTGGCATGGACTTTCACGCGGCCCTTGCCGAATCCCGCGCGGATATCATAGGGAAAAGCGACATACGCGCCGCCCTTGTCAACGGGCTGTATGATCGCGTCATATTCGTAAATTCTCCCGTTCATCGTTGCCCTCCAAGCGGAAAATTCTCCAGCGCAACCGCCAGATGAAACGCCAAAAACACCGCGCTTGCCGCCGAAACGGGCCAGACTTTTTCGGCGAGTCCCGCGCAGAAAAAAGCCGCGGGTGGCAGTACCACCATCGCATAGATCACGGCGTTGGGCTGAACCCCCGCAAAATACAGTGCCCAGCACAGCCAATACAGCGCGATGGCGGCATAGCTCGCTATGGCCGGGGCACTGCGGAGGATTTTGTTCGGCGCCGTTTTGTTCACCAGAAACAGCAGCAGAATCACAATCGCAACGCCCAGGATGTGCTCGCCGTACTCAATAAAGGGCACAGAGGACGCGTTGCCCTCCAGCCGGTTCAGCGACGGCGGGAACAGTGCCCAAATAATGTTTGGCAGCGATTGCAGCAAAACGATCAGCGTGCCGTAGTAGGAAAAGCGAATGCTCAAATTCTTCATAGCAATCTCAATTCTGCCGCATTGTGCGGCGAATAAAAATCAGGCGTGAAGCGTACGGCGGTACTATCCATCACCCGCCGCATGGATTTATTATAATAAAAATCTACAGATAAAGCAACTGAAAATATGAGATTCACGCTCAGAATAGTGCGTGTTCATATTCTTTTTACATATGTACCTCTTGCAAAACCGGATTGTTTCCATTATAATAGTTTACACAATAACTGTTTGCGAAATAACAATCAGGAGGCTCACTATGTCAAATTATGAATACGACGCCATCGTCGTCGGCGCGGGGCCGGGCGGTTCAACCGTCGCGGCGCTGCTGGCCAACGCAGGCAAGCGCGTGCTGCTCGTTGACAAGAACGCCAAGCCGGGCGGCCGCATGATCACCATCAAACGGGAGGGCTTTTCCTACGAGCTGTTCCCCATCAACTGCGTTCCCCAGCATGATTCGCTGTTCGAAAAACTCAGCGCCATACTTGGCAAGCAAAACGACGTCAACCTCATTCTCGGCGATGACTTCGGCATCGGCAAGCTGTATTACGAGACGCCGCAGGGTGAGATCCGGGGCTGGATGATGAACTTCAAGCCCGCAAATCTGATCAAAATGCTGGGTTTCATCGGCGTAAAGCTTTGGGATGTCCGCGCGCTGGCGCAGATGACCCGCGTGGCCGGGAAGCTCATTAAAATGAAAGAAGATGAAATCGCAAAGCTATACAATATTTCCGCGATGGAATATTTCGACAGTCTCGGCCCTGTACCCGTCGGGTTCCGCACTTTCATGCTGGCCACTTTCGGCGAGGGAGCCTTTGAGATGACCTCTGACCGGGTGGCGGCGGGTGAAATGGTGAAGATGTTCCAGACCACGGTAAAAGGCAGCGGCGGCAGGTATTACGAGGGCGGCATCGGGCACTTCTTTGAGGTGATGGCGACGGCCGTAACAGACCACGGCGGAACCCTGCTGATGAGCACCCGCGTGAAATCCATCGACACGGAAAACGGCGCGGCCTGTGGGATCACTACCGAGGACGGTCAGCAATACCGCGCGCCGGTAGTCATCAGTAACGCGGGCATTCGTCAGACGGTCCTCAAGCTCGTGGGCGAGACGCACTTTCCGCGGGATTACACGGTAAAAATCAAGTCTCTGGAGAACAACCTGGCCTGCGTGGGCTACCGCTACTTCACCAGCAAGCCTGTGCTGGAGTACCCCATGATGGTGCTGTTCCCGGAGGGCTGCGTGTCGAAGTACAGCGAGTTCGAGAAGATTGAGCGGGGAGAAGCAAAGCCCGAAAGCGGCTACATCTATATCGGAACCACGTCGCTGTACCCCGACATGGCCCCGCAGGGCAAGCAGGTTGTCTACGCCGTGGTATCCTGTGTGTCAGACACGAATGTCGATCCCGCGCCTTATCTTGAGTACATCGAAAAGGGTGTGCGCAAGGTTGTGCCGGAGCTTCTTAAGCCCGGCGTGATCGCCCGCATGGAAATCATGACCACCGCGATCGTCCCCGGCGTGGGCAATGACGCGATCTTTCCCGGGCAGGGGGGCGAATCCTACGGCATAGCGAACACCCTGGGCCAGGCCGGCCCCGATCGCCCGGACGGCAGCACCCCCATGAAAGGGCTGTACATCGTCGGCAACGACGCGGCGGGCTTCGGGCTTGGCACCCATCAGGCGGTGGATTCCGGCTTCAACGTCTTTGAAATGGTGATGAAACATGGTTGACTATAAGTTTGAGGGTAATTTTCTTTACTATGTGCGTTTGCTCAGGCGAATGTACGAGCGCACCCTGGCCGAAGCCGCCGCCGCCTGCGGGCTTACCATCCCGGAGGCAGACGTTCTGTCATTTTTGCAGGAAAACCCTGAATTCGATACCGCGCGGGACGTCGCCCTGTACCGTGAGGTGTCGCGGGCCTATGTCAGCAAAGCCGTGGAAGCTCTCGCGGGGCGCGGATATATCGAAATCAGGCAGGACAGGGATGACCGCAGATTGCAGCATTTGAGTATCAGCGAAAAAGCGAAAGAAGCGGCGGAAATCCTTCGTGACGCGCAATATGCTTTTTACGGCAAGGTCACGGCCGGACTGAGTACCGAGGAACTGTTTGGTATGCTTTCCGCGATTGAGAAATGCGCGGGGAATCTGGCCGCGGAAGATGAACGGCAATAAAAAAAGAGAAACCTGTTGAACTGATTGAATTTCAACAGGTTTCTTTTATAGTCAAACCACTTGAAAAGTGACGCAGGATTTGCAAGAATTTTTGACGCGGCGAGGGCAATCCGTGCGCGGGGAGCGGAAAAAGACCGCAAATCCGGACGCCTAACTCCCGACGCTTAATTCTTCGGAGAGCTTCTCTGCCGCCGCGCGGCGCTCCGCCAAAGCCAGCTCCGTGCGCTCGCGGTCCTCCGGCGTCCACTTCACAAAGCAGCGTGCGGCGAACCAAATGGCGTGATCCAGCACGGGGATCAGGGTATACATCGGCCACATGTATTTCAGGTACTTATCCGGCGGGCGCGTCCCGTCCTCCCTGTAGCCGCCCCGGTATCCCGTCCAATCGAGGAACGCGTTGCCTGTCACCCGGCCTATATTATCTGTAACGGTTTTCCTGAACAAATTGTCAATCGCCGTGGTAACGCCTTCACTGCGCTGTCCCGTTTTCAACTCGACATAATCGTAAAACTCGTTGTTGAGTATGCCCTCCGCTATTCCGTCCATTTGAACGGAAGCATTTATAAAGGACTCCGCGAGGATTAAAACGCCAAAGCGCCAGAAGCTTTTGTAGCCGACAAAATACATCACAAGCTTGCTGATGATGTTCACTATGCATTTTATCTGGTGCGCCCGCAGCGGTCCGCCCAAGCGGTTGATCAGCTGCCGGTTAAAGGGCTGCAGGACGGTCGAGAGGTTTCCCGACAGCATCTGCTTGAACAAAAGCAAACCCTCGCCGCTCATCTCCCTGCCGAACACGTTGAATTTCGGCATGATGTAGCGGTAGATAATCAGCTCGTCGCCCATATCGGGGGTGAATACCGTGATGAAGCTGGCGATGGATTTTGTGATAAAGTAACGGTTGTGCTTTATGACCTGGAAGCTTTGCGTTAAAGTGGGCTTTTCTGGTATACCCCCCCCCTCTGCCTGTTCACCGGGTTTTTGCCATTCAATGCTCCTGGAGGAGAGCACGGAGTAATCCACGCGCTGGCGGACGAATGAGGGTAATATATGCGCGGTGATGGCAAAGGGCAGCATGATACACGCGCCGAAGAAGATGATCTGATAATCCGAAAAGCCGAAAAACTCGCGGAAGCCCATGAGCGCCGTCGGAAGATTCCCGATGATCCATGTAAACTGGTAGCCCATGTTTCCCCACACGTTCGTGCGTCCGCGCTGCTGGCTGGAGGGACTGATGCCCGCGCGCATCTTTTTGTCGGCTACGTCGGACATGGTGCCGACGATGTCCTGCGTCATGTTGCAGAACATCAGCAGCCCCAGATGCTGCCAATGGCTCATGCCGCCGTCAAAAAGCTTTATCACGGAAAAGATGCTGCCCGTGACGGCGGAGATCCGCAGGATCTTTCGCAGCACTTGCGGGCCGAAGCGTTTTTTGTCCATCCATCCGCCTAAAACAGGGTCGTTGGCGGCGTCCCAGACAGATGAAACGACTCCGGCGATAGAAATTTTATTGGGCGGAATGCGGAAATATTCCTTGTAGAGGAAATCCTGCTTGTCGGTGAAGCCCTTGGACATGTCGCCGAAAGCCCGATTGAAGAAGTACAGCAGCAGTTCCCACGGTGTGATGTGATCCTCCGGGATTCCCTCGCCGCGCACCCAGCGCTTTGGATTGCGGATTCCTTTCTTCACGTTTGCCAGAGTTTGAGCGGGGATAAACCTGCTCAAAAATTTTTCTAACCGATCAATAACGCGTCCCCTCCTAAAAAATATCTGCCAACATTTTAACATAAAAACAGACGTGTTGCAAGACTAAGAACGAAGATTCAAAAATCGTTTCCTAAAAAATTGAAAAAAGGTTGCAAAATATATATGTTTATGATATATTATTAGTGGTTATGCTCGCAGCAGCCGGGCAAAATCAGTCATTAAGCGAATTAAAGGAGTGAGACAGTGGACGGCAAGCCTCGAAGTAAGCGGCTTCTTACCGGTCTGAAAACAAAAGGTATAGAATCGGCAGCATCTGTGAGAATCTGTCCATTGCGCTTTTGCGGGTAATGGTCTGGAACCTGTGTTCTTATTCTCGATGTTTTTGTTGCCGTCTGTATAAGGCGGCTTTTTTATGCTCAAATTTGTTTTCATCCGGTAAATACTAAGTAACCACTGATGACAGCCGCCCCCGATTTGACAAGTGGTTATGCAAACAAGAAAGGATGATACCAATGGACTTTTTAAAAAAAAGGAATGGGCAAATTCAGAAAAGCAAGAGAGAAAGCGAAGCCAGGCTTCGCGTGTATGCCTTTCAGGATCTTGACGAACTGATGTCAGGCTTTTCGACCTCCGTATCCGGGCTTTCTGCGGAACAGGTGGAGGAACTCCAAGATGAATACGGCAAAAATATTATCACGACCGACGCGAAAAACACGGTATTCCACCGATTGCGCGAGGCGGTTATCAATCCGTTTAACGTCGTGCTGTTTGTCATTGCCGTCATCACGCTGTTTACGGACGTTATTTATTCGCATAAGCCGGAGTATCTGACGGTCGGAATCATCATATCCCTGATTCTGCTTTCCAGCCTTGTGGCGTTTATACAGGGCGAGCGTTCCAACGCGGCCGCCGAAAATCTTTCCAAGATGATATCCAATAAGGCCGACGTCTGGCGCGACGGTAAGCTGACGGAGATACCGATCGACGAGATCGTTCCGGGAGATGTGGTCAAGCTCTCGGCAGGGGACATGATACCCGCCGACGTGCGCTTTTTGTCCACCAAAGATACGTTTGTCGCCCAGGCCGCGCTGACCGGGGAGTCAAACCCTGTGGAGAAATTCAGTGATATCCGTTCAAGCCCTGAGGACGCGCTGACGGATTTACTTAACATTGGTTTTATGGGTTCAAATATTATAAGCGGCAGCGCCATGGCAGTCGCCATTGCCACCAACAACGAAACTTATATCGGTTCAATGGCGAGAACCATCAGCGGCAACCGCGCGAAAAACAGCTTTGAGCGCGGCGTCGATTCGGTGAGCAGCCTGCTGATCCGTCTCATGATCATCATGGTGCCGATCGTTTTGGTGATCAACGGCATTACCAAAGGCGAGTGGGTTCACGCGCTGATGTTTGCCGTCTCGGTCGCCGTCGGCCTCACGCCTGAAATGCTGCCGGTGATCATGACTTCCACGCTGGCCAAGGGCGCGGTATCCATGTCCAAGCACCAGGTGATCGTCAAGGCCCTCGGGGCGATCCAGACCTTTGGTGAGATGGATATTCTCTGCACGGACAAAACCGGCACGCTGACAGAGGATAAGATCATCCTGGAAAAGTATATGAACGTGCTGGGCGAGGACGATTCCCGTATCCTGCGTCACGCGTATCTCAACAGCTATTTTCAGACGGGACTCAAAAACCTGATTGATTTGGCGATCATAAACCGCGCGGCCGAAAACGGTCTGGAAGAAACGCTGGGTCAATATACCCGGGTGGACGAGATTCCCTTTGACTTCTCCCGCCGCCGCATGAGCGTCGTGCTCAAGGACAGGAGCGGCAAGCGCCAGTTGATCACAAAGGGCGCGGTTGAGGAAATCATCGCCATCTCTTCGTTTGTGGAATGGCATGGGCAAGTGCTTCCGCTTACGGAAGAGATGAAAGCCCGCGTCATCGGAACCTATGAGCGGCATAACACGGACGGCTTGCGCATGATTGCCCTGGCGCAGAAAAACGAGGTGCCTGACTTTGAGGCGTTCAGCGTTTCCGATGAAAGCGACATGGTGCTGATTGGCTTTGTCGGTTTCCTCGATCCGCCGAAAGAAAGCGCCGCCGCGGCGATTACGGCGCTGAAGGAGCACGGCGTCCGCACGGTGGTGCTGACAGGGGACAGCGAAGGAGTCGCCGTCAAGGTCTGTAAAAAGGTCGGCGTTGACGTATCGCAGATTCTTTCCGGCAAAGACGTGGAGGGGATGGATGACACGGCGCTTTCAGAGGCTGTAAAAACGTGCAGCCTTTTCGCCAAGCTGTCGCCTTCGCAGAAAGAGCGCGTGGTAAAAGCGTTCCAGACAAACGGGCATACCGTGGGCTATTTGGGCGACGGGATCAACGACGCGCCGCCGCTTCATCAGGCCGACGTCGGGATTTCGGTAGACAGCGCGGTTGATATCGCGAAAGAAACAGCCAACATTATACTGCTGAAAAAAGACCTGATGGTCCTTGAAGAGGGCGTTATTGAGGGGCGCAGGACGTTTGGCAACATCGTCAAGTATATCAAAATGGCGGCCTCCGGCAACTTCGGCAACATGATCTCCGTCGTCGTGGCCTCGGTTTTCCTGCCGTTTTTACCGATGCTTCCGATTCATATCCTGACGCAGAATCTGTTGTGCGATTTTTCCCAGATGGGCATTCCTTTTGACAGCGTGGATAAAGAGTATACCAAAAGGCCAAGAAAATGGGAGACAAAATCAATCAAATCATTTATGGCGTATATGGGTCCCATCAGCTCTGTGTTCGATGTCCTTTGCTTTGCCGTTATGTGGTGGATCGTTAAAGCGAATACGCCTGAGCTTGCTCCGCTGTTTCAGTGCGGATGGTTTGTCTTTGGAACAGTCTCACAGATATTAGTGATTCATATGATACGTACTGCCAAGATACCGTTTTTGCAGTCAAAACCGTCTTTGCCGCTTTTGGTCTCTACCGTGGTGGTCGCGGTCGTGGCTATAGCCGTAGGGTTCAGCCGCTTTGCCGCGGGCATTGAAATGAGCAAATTGCCGCTTGCCTATGTACCGTGGCTTGTGCTGATACTTGCCTTATACTGTTTCTCCGCGCAGCTTATTAAGAAGATATATGTAAAGCGGTATGGTGAGTGGCTGTAGCTTTTATGGTGATTCGCATATATAGCAGACATCCCCGGGAACTAAACCTGAGCGTTTAATTCCCGGGGATGTCTGTGTCTATTATAGTCAAACCACTTTTCAAGTGGTTTGACTATACGGTCATCTTTTTTCTCCGGCGAATACATGAAATAAAGGCAAACAGCTTTCAAAGAATGACATGTAGGCATCGCAGTCGTCCCCGCTTTCCCGGCAGCGTTTGCAGCCGCCCCCTCTGCAAAGAGGATAATACCTGCACTGCTTACACCGCTGCGCGACCTGCAGGCTGTCCTGAATGAAGCGCCGCGCGGTATCGCTTTCGCTCAGCTCACGAAAACCCTGCTTGTTGATATTGCCGAGCCGCCATTGATCGACGCAATAAAAATCGCAGGGGAACACATCTCCGTTGCCCTCTATGACAAATTGGAACGAACAGTGCCCCGCCATGCCGCATTGCTCAGGCTGTTCCCCCAGATACATGCGGACATAATTGTCGAACTGCCGGATACTGACGTAATGGCCGCCGGCATAGTCCCTGACGTAAAGCCGGAACAGGTGGATCAAACATTCGGCGTATTGTGCGGGCGTCATATACAGCTCGCTTTCCGCGTGGCCGCCGAACGGGCGAAGACAAGGAATAAACTGCAAATAGCGGAAGCCCTGCCTCTTGAAAAAGCGGTAGATATCCTCGCAATGGTCGGCGCAATAGCCGGTCAGGACCGTTAAAATGTTGAAGTCAACAGCTTCCCTTTGTAGCAGCCCGGCGGCGTCCATGACGGCCTGCCAGACATTTCGCCCGTTGTCCCCGCGCCGGTAACGGTTGGCGCTATAGTCTCCGTCCAGGCTGAGGCCCACAAGAAACTTCTCCTCCCGCAGAAAAACCGCCCAGTCCCGGTCAAGCAGCAGCCCGTTTGTCTGCATACCGAAAAAAACGGGGCTGCTCCCTGTGTTTTTCTCACGTGCCGTCTGAGTAAAGAATCGAAAGAAATCCAGTCCCGCCAGCAACGGCTCGCCGCCCTGAAAGACAAACGAAACCGATTCCCCCTGCGCGAACGCCAGGGCCTTTTCGATTACCCGGACGGCCGTTTCCTTTGACATCATCCCGTATGTGAAAGCGTCCCGGCGCTCCGCGACGTTATGGTAAAAGCAGTAAGCGCAGCGCATGTTGCACAAACTCGAAGCGGGTTTTATCATGATGGATAGCGGCGGCATAATGGTTCCCTGCCTTATGATATTTAATAATCTTATTGTATCAAATACCGAAGTGTATGGCAAGCGTTTTCCGCTTTAAACGGCGAAATTTTCATTGACACCCGAATGCTGGTTAAAACAAAACTTTTTCATGCGTTTGCCGCTGTCCTTGATTGTCAAGTACTTGCTTTTTAATTAGCTTTAGTGTATAATTAAATGAATATATAAGAAAAGGATAGTGCAATTTGAGTATCCGTCCCGGAATCGTGTTTATTGGCAAAGACGTAAGAACCACCCGAAAAATGGACATAGCGGCGCTCATAAACCGTTTTTGTGAGCGCGGCTATGACGTGACTTTGATCAGCGAAACCCTCGGCAATAACCTCCTTGATTTCAGATGCGACCATCGCTTAAAGCGGTTGAGCTTTAACATGGGCGTGAGAAACTGCGCGACGCGCGCCGAGCTGCTGACGCACTTCGTGTCACAGCTCCCGGAGAGCGTTTATATCCTTACGGACTTTGACAACGAAGCGTTTTTGGAATATCCGGCGGTGATCAAGGCGCGCTCAGGAGCCAACAAGGTGATCTGCCTGTCGCGCTTTCCGTTTGCCTCGCTGCTTGACAGAGGCTCGCTGACGCATGAGCAGCTGATCGATATTGCCGGGTACGCCGACGCGTTTGTGTCGAATTTCATGTATGATCACGTGATCCACAACACGCGCGTGCGCGGCAAGTCTGTGTTTATCCCGTACTTTTATCCGTATGGGGCAGGGGAGTACCGCGCCGTGGAACCCGGCGGAAAATCTATTCTGCTGTGCGGAAGAAACACCGAGCTGATCGCCAAAGCGATGGAGGAACTGGCGGTTTTTGTAAAAAGCGATCCCGGAATCACCCTGAAAGTCCCGGCCGCGATGAGAAAAGGCAGGACGGCTCAGATGTTCAGGGAAAGCGCGGAGCTTTTAGGGCTTGAGGACCGCATGGTGTACGACGAAAGCGGCAGCATTGACGAGCTGGCTCAGGACTGCGCGTTCGCGCTGGTCATAAGCAAGTTCGTTTATCCCAGCGACATGTATGTGCAGCTGACCGCGAGGCGTCTGCCCGTGCTGTTTGCCTCGTCATATTGTGAACCAGCTTTTTTGACCGCCGATCTCAGCGTGAAAGATACACTTGCGAATATGTGCGGTGAGCTGATGAAAGTGCCCGGCGTCGCGGGATACCAGGCCGAATTGTCGGCGGAAGCGTCGGAGCGCACTTTCTCGATGTGGAAGACGCTCATCACCGATGTTTTGAGTGATAGGGCGATTCCAGGCGATTTATCACCCGGCGACTCGTCTCTTTTGGCCAGCGGCGCGGCGGAAAGCTTCACCGCTCATTTTGATGAGATTCTGAATACTGAAAGGCCCGTGCGCAAAAAGAAGAGACCGATATTCACAAGGCGGATACGCGAATTCATCAAAAAGAAAATCTACTACCGTGAACGCCTGCGCGCGTCAAAGTATGTTTCGATGCAGATGTCGCCGGAGCAGGTTCGCAAGTCGCAGTTGCTGGCGTCAAAAATGCTGGTTGAGCTTGAGCGCATCTGCAAAAAGCATGATCTGCGCTATTACGTGGCGGCGGGTTCGCTGCTCGGCGCGGCGCGGCACGGGGGGCCGATCCCCTGGGACGACGATGTTGACGTGACGATGCCCCGCAAGGATTACGAAAAATTCATACAAATCGCGCAGGATGAACTGCCGGAGGATATGATTCTTCCGCAAAACAATTATCCGTACGGCTTTCATCGGATACAGATAAAGGGCACGGCGATCTCGCGTGTGATTTTGCAAAAAGGCCCGCACGGCGTATTTCTGGACATACTGCCGCTGGACGGCGCGGCCCCGACCGAGAAGCGCAAGCGAAAGCATGAACGCCGAAGCAAACATCTGCTTTTCTGGATGGTTGAAAGCACAAAGCCGCAGCCCCTGTTTATGCTGAAAAGAAAACGCCTGATCATGTGGACGAGACGTCTGCTGGCCAACTGGTTCGCGCCGAAGCGGCTGCTGTCTTGGGCATGGAAGCGCAACGCCGTCAGGTATGACACCGATACATCCCTTGAATGGGTATGTATGCCGGGACTGTACGGCTACGAAAAAGAATGCTTCCCGAAAGAATACTGGGGCGAGCCCGCGCGGCTGATGTACGAGGGGCGCGAGGTTCCCGTCATGCGCGAATGGGAAAAATACCTGATCTCGCACTACCGGGATTACACCATGCCCCCGCCGATTCTGTGTAGGCGGACGCATTATCTGTTCGCCATTGATTTCGGCAGGTACGAGTCAATGAGTGTACAAGACATACAAAAAGAAGTAGAGGAATACAGAAAAAATGCACAAAAATCGTGATGTTTATGCGGTAATTTTGGCAGGCGGCTCCGGGACGCGGATGAATTCCCCGATGCCGAAGCAGTTTTTGACGCTGGGGGACGCGCCCGTATTCGTCCATTCGGCGCGTAAGTTGCTCGGCGATTCGCGCGTAAAACAGCTGTGGATCGGCGCGAACGGTGACTGGTACGACCTCGCGCGGCAGCAGGTCGGCGAGTATATCGGCGATGACGCGCGCGTAAAAATGTGCGAGGGCGGCGCCGACCGCGAGGGAACGCTGCTCAACACGCTGAACGCCATATGCGAAAACAACGACGTCGGGGCGGAGGACATCGTGCTGATTCACGATTCCGTGCGGCCGTTCGTGACGGCGCGGGTCATCGGCGACGTGATCCGTGAAATGGATTTCTGTGACGCGTGCAACACGGTCGTGCCGGTGAACGATACGATCGTGCAGTCGGCGGATGGCAAAATCATCAGCGGAATGCCCGTTCGCAGCGAGCTGTTCGCCGGGCAAAGCCCCCAGGGATTCAGGGTAAAAACGTTGCTTGACGCGTTTAAGAGCCTGACTCCCGAGGAAAGGAAGCAGCTGACCGAAACAACCAAGGTCTGCTTCATGAAAAACATTTCCATCCATATTGTCAAAGGAGAATTTTTTAACTTCAAGATCACAACGCCGTATGATTGGCATGTCGCCCAAAATATTCTCAATTATATAGAAGGATGGTCGATTTGAAAACATTTCAATGGGATGAGACGGGGATCATCTTTGTGCTCAAAAGCCTGCGCCTGACAGCCGCCGCGCAGTCCATGGCGTCCTTAATGGATGCTTTCGTGCGCGAGGGGCGAAATGTGTATCTCGTCACGCAGTCGGAGCCGACAGGGGACGACTACGTCAGCAACGAATACGTCAAACGCTATTCCATCGATGTGCACGAGGCTTTCGGCGCGACGCCCGAGGAGGCGTTTTTCAAGATCATCGGCGAAATTCCCGTGCGCACGGTCGTGTTCGCGGGGGACATCTACAATAAGACCCTGCAATTTTTCCAGACGGCGCAGAGACTCGGGCGGTGTACCGTTTTTGCCACGGACCGCTCGCCCCTGGCGTACATGTGTACCGGTTCGGAGAAGCTGTCCATGGACTGCCTGTACATGGTCAAACACGCCGACTGTGTGATATCCACCTCAAAGACGGACACGGCGCTGCTGGAAAGCTTCGGCGCAAAACGCGCGGCGTATCTGCCTTTCTACTTCCCATATCACGACAGGGAGGTGAGCAAGGCGGCTTTGCAGGGAGGCCGTATCGTCTTTTTCACGAGCTTTACCGGGCGCAATACGCGGACGGTGCTGACCGCCTTTGCCCGCCTGCATGAGCGCCGCCCCGACACCACGCTGACGCTCGTGCTCCCTTATACCATAAGGACGACGCCCATTCTGACGGAGCTTGTGCGCGACGTGGAAAACTCCGCGCTGTCCGACGCTGTGAAAGTCGAGGCCGCCGTTTTGAAGCCCCTGCGCTTTTTGCGCCAGTGCGATATCAGCGTGACGTATACCCGCTTACAGTACATGCCCGAAACGGTCATGGAGAGCATCTGCGCCGGTATCCCCGCCATCAATGTGCATGACGGTAATTTTTCCGGCGACCCGTTCCCGGCGGTCAATATAACAGCCGCCGATGACATCGCCATTGAGCGGCAGATGGAGTATTTTCTGGATCGTAAGAGCAGCGAGGACTTCGCCGTGCGGGCGCGCGCTTTGCTCGATGAGGATGCGCGCGAAAAGCTCGCGCGGGAGTGGTCGGGACTGCTTAATGAGATTCTTGCGGCGCAAATCGCGCGGACGCGGGAAAAATTCGACCGCTTTGTCCTCCTGCAAGGCAGCATAAAGGCTCTGCTCGGCGAAGGGAAATCCCCCGGCGAAATCGTGCGCGGGCTGATCTGCGAATACGTGTCGGCGTCCTATATCGTCGCGGGGCTTTGCGCCTGCGGCGTCGGGCGGGAAGAGGCCGCGCGGGCGTTTAAGCAGTCGGACCTCTTCGGGCAGCGCGACTACTACAAGCTCATACAGAGGGGCAAACCGCCCGTGGCGCTTGACCTCGCGGACGCCTGTATCGACGAGGACCAGCGCGGCGCGGCCCTGGCTGAAGCTTTCATGATCGAGCGGGGTCCGAGCGAAACCCGCATCCCCAACGCCGACGGCACGGCCGATTGGGCCGTAAAATTCCCGGAACAGTACAATATGCTCACGGCGTTTAAGACTTTCGCGCTGGAAAACGCGGGCGCACTGCGGATGAAGCGTTTCCGGATGGCGGCCAGGCTCCTCATGTGGTACACCTTGCCGTTCCATGAGCACGGGTTCCTTGGCCGGCTGCTTTTGTTCCCGCTGCGGGTGGCCTCGCGGCTGCAAAAGGCTGTGACCGGTCACGGGCTGCGCCGGCTTTTAAAACGGCAGATCAAGGAGGTCGCGCCGGAGGACGTTCGCAAGATACAGCTCATGGTGCTGAACATCTTCCTGGAGTTCGAGCGCATATGTAAGAAGTACGGTCTGCGCTACTACCTGGCCGGCGGCACGATTCTGGGCGCCGTGCGCCACAAGGGCTTTATTCCCTGGGACGACGATATGGACATCACCATGCCGCGGCCGGACTACGACAAGTTCATCAAAATCGCGCGGAAGGAATTGTCCCCGGAATTCGTGCTTGACAAGGACTGCGTGCCGTTTTGCCATAACCGCATCGAGTACAAAGACACGAAGTTCGACACGTTTTGGCGTGACGGCGGTGTTTTCCTCGATATCCTCGCGCTGGACGGCAGCCCGGACGACGCGAAAGCCCGGGCCAAACATGAAGCGAAAACGAAACGCTGGCGGTTTATCATGCTGGAAAAGGCCAGGCCCCTGCCCGCGCTCAACAACCAGCGGGAGACGCAAAGGATATACCTCGTGCGGCTGTTGGCGAGGATGATCCCGCGAAAGTTCCTCAAGTGGAGGTGGAACCGTTGGGCAAGGCGTTATCACTGTGACAACACCTCCCATTGGGTCTGCCTGCCCGCGAGCATCTATACCTATGATCAGGAGCGCTTCCCGAAAGAATACTGGGGCGAGCCGGTGATGGTCGAATTCGAGGGGCACAGCTTCCCCACCATGCGGCATTGGGAGGATTACCTCGTGTGCCACTTCGGCGATTATATGAAGCTGCCGCCGAAAACGCTGCGGAAGTCGCATCACTTTATCTATGAATATGACCTTGGGAAATATAAAGGCATCGCGACAGAAGAATTTGAGCGTGAGCTGCGCAATGATTTATAATACGAAATTCTTGGACCGTAGCTTATGGCCGAAATCAACTATATCGTTTTTAAAAAAAGAGATATTTGACATAACCGCTTGCAGTGTGTTATAATTATATTATTATAGTCAGACCTCTTGAAAACTGACTTGTCTTTGTGGCCTTTTTCCGCCCCCGCGCACGGATTGCCCTCGCTGTGTAAAAATCCCCGGAATATCTGCGGATATTCCTGCGGTTTTTGCCTTGCGAAGATAATCCATGTACGAAGACGAAAAAATCCTCGCAAACCCTATATCAGTTTTCAAGGGGTCTGACTGTATCCATATAAGAAGGGGATGGTAATAACTTGAAGAAACTAAAGACTTTATTGCTTGGCAGGGAGCTTCCTAATGATCGCCTGAGCCATGAAAAACTCTCCCGCATGTGGGGGCTTCCCATCGTAGCCAGTGACGCGGTTTCGTCCGTCGCGTACGCGGTGGAGGAAATCCTGCTGGCGATGGTCCCGCTGCTGGGGTTGCTGGCGGTCAGGTATGTCGGAATGGTCAGTATTTCGCTTATTTTATTGCTCGTTATACTGGTTTTTTCTTACTCTCAGACCATCACGCATTATCCCCAGGGCGGCGGCGCGTATGACGTTTCAAAAGAAAACTTCGGGCGGGGCACCTCCCTGGCCGCAGCGGCCTGTCTGATCGTGGGTTATATTTTAACGGCCGCCGTTAGCATCGCGTCCTCGACCGCCGCCGTTGTTGCGGCTTTCCCGGCGCTGGCTCCGTACAAGGTGCTTATCAGCATCGCGTGCCTTTTGCTGATCACACTGATCAATCTGCGGGGCGCTTCCGAATCCTCGAAAATTTTCGGCGTACCAACCTATCTTTTCATTGCCTCCATGGCAATTTTGATTATCGCCGGGCTTGCCCGTTTTTTTGCGGGAGCCCTGGAACCCATCCATTACAGCGCGCAGGACGGCGTCGCCTCCTCCGGGACGCTGTCGGGCATCACGCTGGCGCTGTTCCTGCGGGCGTTCGCCTCGGGCTGCTCGGGACTGACCGGCGTGGAAGCAGTCAGCAACACTGTGCCAAATTTCCGCGAACCCTCGGTGAAAACAGCCAAGCACGTTTTGTACCTGCTCGGCGGGATTGTCATGTTCATCTTCGGGGGAATCAGCTTTTTGGCCGGCTCGCTCAAGGTCATGCCCCTGCACGACGCGACCGTCATATCGCAGATCGCGGAAGCGGTATTCGGCAAGGGGGCCATTTTTTATTTACTGCAATTCACTACCGCCCTGATCCTGCTGCTTGCCGCCAACACCGCCTACAGCGGCCTGCCGGTCCTGCTGGCGATTTTATCCCACGACAATTATGTGCCGAAGCAATTTTCCCACCGCGGGGCGAAGCTGGGTTTTTCAAACGGCATCATACTCATCTCCGTTGTCAGCGCCCTGCTGCTGATTGCATTCAAGGCCGATACTCACGCGCTGATTCCGTTTTACGCGGTGGGCGTGCTTGTTTCGTTTACGATTTCGCAGGCCGGAATGTTTGTTAAGTGGCTTAAAATAAAAACGGGCGGCTGGCGCTACAAGAGCCTGGTCAATGGCTTTGGCGCGCTGGTCACCTTTATCGGTTCCATCGTGGTGCTTGTCATGAAATTCACAGAGGGCGCGTGGGTGATCGCCGTCATTATCCCGCTGATCATGTGGTTCATGTCCTTTACGCATAAAAATTACCACAGATACTCGCAGGCCATCAGCACAGAGGGCTATGATTACCGCCCGAAAGAGAGCGGCAGCGAAAACCGGCAGCCCTGCATCGTCCTCATTCACCACATGAACAAGGGGACGCTGAAAACCATTGATTATGCAATGGATATTTCTTCTAACATCACTGCTCTTCATATTTCCACTACGCATTTGCACACGACACATTTGGAAAGGCAATGGAAAAAATTGAGCGTTAACATTCCCTTGACCGTGATCCCGGCCCCGCACCGCGACGTTCTGCAGCCATTGAGCGACTATATCACCGCGCGCCAGGCAGAGCTGCTGCCGGGTGAAACCTTGACGGTGGTCCTGACGGAGTACTCGGGTAATCGGTACTACAAGCTGTTTCATAACCGGACGCCGTTTTATATCGAAAAACTGTTGAGCAGGCACAACAGTGTCGTGACCGTATTGGTACCATTTGTTATTTATGATGAGAAGTAAAACCAAAGCATTTCAGCACATCGCGCTTGCTTCCATAATCTGAGCAAAAGAACATACGGGAGATGTTTTTTTTATCACGCGCCGCGGCAATCGGCAGCCCGAATCAGTTCTTTTGCCTGCGCCTCATCCGATACGCCGCAGCTCACAAAAAGACCTTTCGGCGAAAAACTGTCTAAAAGGCTTTCGAGGTTTTCCGGCCTGACGCCCAAAAGCACAAGCCCCTTGCCCGCCGCCTGAATCTCCCGGTAAAGGTCATGCCAGCACGCGTCGTCAACATCCGGATTCCCCGCGCCGGACGTCCATTGGATCGCGTTGAGGCGGGGCAGGGACAGAAGATGCCTGAGGTGCGGCAGCTCCCCCGGCCCGTCAAGATGATAAACGCTGCGCTTCATATATCCGCTCTGGTACGCAAGGTCGGGCAGGACGAACTCCTCGAACATATCCGGCGAAATCATGGCGGAAAAATCGCATTGCAGCGGGTAATATGTTTTGTCCGACCAGATGGGCATCCAACTGGTCATGCCGCCTTGCGCCGCGATCAAACGCCCTGCGTACCGCAGAAAGTAATCGCGCCACACAGGCTGCAATTTTTTGACATACGCTTTGACCTGCTCGGGATATTCATACAAATCCATAAGCAAATCCTGGGTGCCGCGCAGCGCGGCGACGATATCATACGTGCCTCCCATATCGCTGACGGACACGCAGGACTGCCCGCTGTCAAGCAGGCTTTGCGTCAGCGCTTTGGTCAGGCGGTACATCGCGCTCGCTTCATCAAGCGCGGGCGGCGGCGGGCTGTCCCAATCGGTGATCACTTTCCCGTTTTCAAACCAGACCGTGTCCTCCGCCCACTTATAGCTTCCGCCGATCATGGCGGCAAGGCAGCCGGGACCGAAATTCACGAAAGATCTCGGAAACCCCTCGGCAAAGAACCGCGAGCTTGCCGCCTGCCAGTCATAATGGCGCGTTCGGTAATCGATGTCCTCCCACCGCCCCGCCACATCCTCGGGGGCGGCGGGCGGCGCTTCCGTTTTATTGAGACGCATACTCAGATGCAGACAGAAGCGCCCGAAAGCATCGTTATCCCAAAAGGCGGTGTAGCGTTTTTTTGCCGTATCTGAAAGCCGGAACATAATCAATACCTCCAATTGATTTCCGCTGCGGATTCGTTACGCTTCCTTACAGCCAGCCGGTCAGATGAGCCAGCAGCTCAGTGTACTCCATAAAGTTATGCAGGGAAATATCCGGGGGGACGCCGTGGTCGCAGCCGGGAATAAAACCGCCGCCCGCCAGCAGGGGAGGCACCACCCGCATGACCTCGGCTTTCATCGTTTCGCCGCCGGCCGCGATGGCGCGCTTGTCGATGCCGCCCGAGTAAGCCATGCTTTGGCCGAACATCCGCCGGTATTTCACGATGTCGTTGTGGGCGGCCGCCTCAATGGGGTTACAGGCGCTGATACCGGAATCGATCCAAACAGGGATGAGGTCCTCAACAAACCCGTCGGAATCCATGTCAATGACGGGCACCTTGCATGCGCGTAACACTGCCGCCCACTTTTCGTATACCGGCTGCAGGAACCGGCGGGTGAGCTGGGGGCTGATCATGCTGTGCGCTTTGTACGCCATGTCCTCGCTGATCTGCACGCGGTCAACCCGCACAACCGAAAGGCTTTTTTCCAGCAGCCGCGCCACGAAACCGCACCAGAACTCGATCATTTCGCCCACGAACTCCGGCTCGTCGAGGAAAGCGACGCACAGATTCTCCATGCCCATCCATTCCCTCAGCTGCCAGAAAGGGCCGTTGATACTGACACTCAAGGGAAAGTCGCGGCCGTTAATTTGATCCGCAATCTCCCGCAAATTTTCAGGCATGCGGGAAATGTCGTTAGCGTCATACCGCGTGCGCATCCGCTCCCAGTCCTCCCGGGTCTCCACGGGAAATTTGTGCCATTTGCGGGTGACGAAATCCTTGGCGCTTCGAAGATAGGTGACATCGAACGCGTCGGATATTTCGACAACGGCTCCCATCCAGTCCCGCACGATATAATGGTCGTTCTCATGTTTGAGCACTTTTTCCTCAAACATAGGATTCATTTTTGTGTTGAGGAAAAATCCATGGGTGTCGCCGCCTGTCGCGCCGCGGTCAATACCCAGCGTTTCATAAATAAACCGGAGAGGATCCATGCCCTCCACAAGCCCCTCTGACCGCCAGCGCAGGATGGTCGACTCCCTCGGGCCGCCCGGGTTGAGCGGGATTTTATCGGGATTGCCGAAGGTAAGGGTTTTTATGTAGCGTTCCCGTTCCGTTATAACCGTCATCATATCACGTTCCTTTTCAAGTGATTCGACTATAAAAATATTGTAGCATATATTTTTGCGGTTTACAATCACTTTCCGGGTTTGTTCCGCTGTCATATCTCTGTTTTTAACATAATTTTACTCGACAGATATGATGATGTGTGTTATTATAAAAGTGACCAATTTTTAAAGAAAGAAGGCTCCGACTATGAATAAAATTCTCCGCTTCCCCACGGCGCTTTTGGCGGCGGCGCTAATGCTTTTTGCCGCGTCGCTGCGGGCCAACGCCGCCGTTACTCCGCGCGTCGTCGAGACGCTTTACCCCACGGAGGACGTGGTTATCGCCGAGATCATCGCGACGGAAGACCCATGGTCCGCTGACCCGGCCGGGCAGAGCGACAGTACGGTGGCCATCCAGCAGGCCATTGACGACTGCGCGGCGGCGGGCGGCGGCACGGTGTGGCTGCCCACCGGGGAATATCTCCTGACGGGGCAGGTGACGGTGCGGCCCTTTGTCACGCTTAGAGGCGACTGGAATCCTCCCGGCGGGGATGGCGGCTATGATGGCTGCGGCGCTGTCATTCTGGCAAATCCTCCCAGCACCGATGCGCCGACTCCCGCCCTGTTTTACGTGGACGGCAGCGCGGGTGTGATGGGCCTGACGGTCTATTACCCGGAGCAGCGCCTGGATCAGGTGAAGCCCTATCCGTTCACGTTTTACATCGGCAGGGCGATGCTGCAAAGCGTCGTCAACTGCACGGTGATCAACGGTTACCGGGGCATCGGCGTCTGTGTGAACGGGGGCGAGGGGCATGAGCAGATGACCGTGGAAAATTTCAGCGGGACTTTCCTGTGCGTTGGGCTGGAGGCATATAACCAGAGCGATGTGGGCACCCTGAAAAACGTGTCAATAAGCCCCCGCTATTGGGAGCAGGCTGGGGCGGGCTTCACCTGCAACGACCCTGCCGCGCTGGAGTCCTATACACGCGCGAATACGGCCGGCATGATTTTAGGCGACCTGGAGTGGACTCAGTTCGCAAACATAGACATCGAAAGCTGTGAAACCGGCGTGCGGATCGTGAAAGGCCGCCGAATCGAGTTTGCGGGAGCCTTTTACAATGCGGACATTCGCAACTGCGGCACCGGGATATTGGTAGAATCTATCGACGAGCGCTGGGGCATGGTGCTGGCCGACAGCCGCGTGGAGGGCGACGTCGCCCTGCGCAACCGCACGAAAGGCCTCGTCAAATGCTGCGGCGTGGAGTTTACCGGCAAGGTCAAGGGCTTTTATGTCTGGCAAACCAAGCTCGGCGGGTTGCCTCTCACCGTCGATTATCAGCGCGCGGCGCTAAAGCCCCCGGCGCGTTTGTTTATAGTGGAGGGCGACAATACTGGAAATATGGACTGTTCTTTCGCATTACAGCAGGTCCTGGATTCCGCGGGGAAGTCCGGCGGGGGAGTGGTGTATCTCCCGGCTGGATGCTGGCTGCTGGAAAGACCTGTCACCGTGCCCGCCAATGTGGAGCTGCGCGGCACGGGCACCACCGCCCAGCGGGATCAGGGCAGCTCGGCCGGAACAGTGATTTACGCTTATCCCGCCCTCTGCGATACCCCGGCGGAAGCCGACGCGGCCACCGCGCTGATCACGCTGGCGGGCAAAAACGCCGGGCTTCGGGGAATCCGCCTTGTGTGCCCGGACAGCCGTATTTTTGAGGGGATAAAGCCGGGCGCCTATCTCATTCGGGGCAAGGCGGAGGGCGTTTATGTTATGAACGCGGGCATCTTAGCCGCGTGGAACGGCATTGATTTTCGCAATTGTGACGGCCATTTTATCAAGAGGGTGACGGGCTGTTCTTTCAACAATATGTTCAGCGTCGGCGGTACGGGCGGTATGGTCGAGGGCTGCCTGCAAAACGGCAACGCCTATTACCGCTGTAATTTCGGCTTCCCCGGCTGGCCTACAGACGAGACAAAAATCTGGGTTGAGCTGTTCGACCCGATCACCCGCCCGAACGCGGAATATCTTCGCGTCACCGGCGCACGGGAGCAGAGCGTGCTTAATATTTTTGCCTACGGCGTGAAAACGCTGGTGGCGTCCGACGGCAGTGAGGGCACCTTGCTGGTCAACATAGGCGCGGATAATCTGGGCGGCCCGTCGCCCCTGCTGCGGGTAAACGGCGGTAGCCTGACAGCCGTAAACATGATGCGCTGGAACGGGCATTCCTATGACAAAGCCGGCTGCGCCGCGCTGCGCGTGTACAACCGGCTGACCATTGATCAGCGATGTGAGTTTAATGTGCCCTGCGGGATATTTTCTCTTTGGGAGGAAATTGTGAATTTATTCAGAAACATATTCGGATGAATATAGTCAGGCCACTTGAAAAGCGGTCTGACTATATGACATAACCGATATCAATTTTATCAGTGGTTATTTAGGGGCGTGTTTGAAAAATCCGTACACGGGGATTTTTCAAACACGCCCTGGCATCAAATTTCCCAATTCATCGCCCGCTCAACCGCTTTCTTCCAACCCTTATAAATCCGTTCCCGCTCCGCGTCCCCGATCTCCGGCACAAAAATCCGCCCAACCTCGCGTATCTCCTCAAGCTCTGCGATCCCGCTCCAAAAGCCTACCGCCAGCCCCGCGAGATACGCGCAGCCCAGGGCCGTCGTCTCCACGTTCTTCGGGCGGTTGACGTTCGTGCCGATCACATCCGCCTGCATCCGCATCATGACGTCGCTGACACAGGCGCCGCCGTCCACGCGCAGCTCGCCGAAATCAATGCCGGAATCGGCTTTCATCGCCAGCAGCAGGTCGGCCACTTGATACGTGATGCTTTCCAAAACCGCGCGGGCGAAGTGGGCGCGGTTCACGCCCCTCGTCAGTCCCACGACGCAGCCCCGCGCGTACATGTCCCAATACGGCGCGCCAAGACCCGTGAAAGCCGGGACAAGATATATGCCGTTCGCGTCGGGTACGCTTTCGGCAAGAGTGTCACATTCACGCGCCGTGGAGATCATCTTCATCTCGTCACGCAGCCATTTGATGACCGAGCCCGCGTTGAACGCGCTGCCCTCTATGGCGTACTCGACTCTGCCGCCAAGACCCCACGCCACGCCCGTCAGCAGGTTGTTATGTGAAACCGTCCGTTTCGCTCCCGTGTTCATGAGCAAAAAACAGCCGGTGCCGTATGTATTTTTCGCCTGGCCCTCCCTAAAGCATCCCTGCCCGAACAGCGCGGCCGGCTGATCCCCGACGGCGCCGCTGATGGGGATCCCCGCGAGGGATTCGAGTCCCGGAAATCCTCCGGCAAAGGCTTCTCCCGCGATTTCGCCGTAGACCTGGCTTGACGGCACGGGACACGGCAGCATCTCCATGGGAACTTCCAGCTTGACGCACAGCGTTTTATCCCAGCAGAGGTTGTCTACGTCGAACAGCATGGTGCGCGACGCGTTCGAGTAGTCGGTAACATGAACCCGGCCGCCGGTCAGGTTCCAGATCAGCCACGTCTCAACCGTGCCGAACAGCAGCTGCCCCTGCTCCGCAAGCTCACGCGCGCCGGGGACGTTGTCGAGAATCCAGCGAATCTTCGTGCCGGAAAAATACGCGTCGATCAGCAGGCCGGTTTTTTCCTTGACATACGGCTCGAGTCCCTGCGCTTTCAGCTCGCCGCAAAGGTCCGCGGTACGGCGGCACTGCCACACGATGGCGTTATGGACGGGCTTTCCTGTGCGCCGGTCCCACAGAATCGTCGTCTCACGCTGGTTTGCGATGCCGGCGCACGCCACGTCAGCGGGCGAAATGCCCGAATCGCGAAACAGGTCGGCGACGGCCTTATACTGGCTCGCGAGTATCTCCATGGGGTCGTGCTCAACCCAGCCGTTTTGCGGGTAGATTTGCGTGAACTCGTTTTGCGCCTTGGCGATTATTTGGCCTCGGCGGTCAAACAAAATCGCGCGGGAGCTTGTGGTGCCCTGGTCGAGGGCAAGGACGTATTTTTTTGTTGACATTTATTTGTCCTCCATCGTAAACTCCTTATACTATTTTTCGTCTAAGAAATGTACAAAAAATCAAGCAAAAGCTTGCGTATATGGGCTTTGCGAAGATTTTTTGTATACATTTCTAACGAAAAATAGTATTAACTCCTTAAAATCGTACCAATCAATCTGCGCAAAACCCTTAAATCAAAAGTTTTGCTTGATTTCTTGGCGATTTTATGTCGTTAAGCAGTATGAATAATTGCAAACGTCATGACGCTCATCATGATAGTAACGGTTCACTGTTTCTTGCAACACAAATCCGCACTTTTCCAAAACCCTGCGCGACGCAACATTGTCCGCCCTGCAAATCCCGCAAAGCTCGAAAATTCCTAACCGTTTCATAATAACCGGGATAAAGGCATTCGCCGACTCCGTGGAGTAACCGCTTCGCGTGTGATCCTTCGCGATATGATAACCGATTTCCCATACGCCATTGTTCAGCGAAACAGCTTGGACGTATCCGATGTTTTCGTTGTTCTCCGACAGCAATATCGGATAAACAAAGGGACCCGAAGGGTCGTCATAGCTTTGCATCAGATTCCGAATAACGTTCCGCGCTTCTTCCAGTGTCTCAAAAACCTCGTCCGGCACAAAAGTACGAACATCTTTGTCCAAGGAGTTCAGATGGACACTTTCGGCCGTACTTTCATCAAATTCAGTTATAATCAGTCTTTCTGTTTCTATTTTCAAGATCGCTCTCCCGCCCTATCAAAAGATTAATCTCATAGCGCAAATACCGTTTACCGTTCTGGCGAAACTGTTCTATCAAAACGCCGCCATTACGGATAACCGTTTGGACAGCCCCGGCGTTATCCTCGCGCGGCACAATTTGTACGCGCTGAAAGCCCATCTCCAGGCAGCGCGTCAACGCAAGCCCAAGCATCGCCGTGCCGTAACCCTCACCGCGCCGCCACGGCACAATTCCCGCGTGAAGATGTCCCATATGCGTGCTCGCGTGATTGATAACAATGCTTCCCAATATTTCATTATCGCTGTTAACAAGAAAATACAGTGTGCACGGAACATTGTTTTTCAGCATTGAACCCGTTGTGCGGTCGTCCTCGCACCACTCCAGAAACCTCGCAAAAGAAACGTTCGTGCTCAGTTTACTGCTAAAGCGCCGCATAAGCTCAGGTTGGATATTCGTTTCAAGCGCTTCCCATCTGTCCATTACGCGGCAATACTCCGCCTCGTGGCTCGAGTCAGGGATTACAAGAGACAGTGATTCTTCTTTATGCGGATTTTTTATAAAACCTCACTCCCGCCGCGTTTTTTGTCGACATTCATTTGTTTCTCCATTGAAAAAAACGCTTGACATACCCTGCATTGTATGTTATATTAAAAATACAAATGGTGGCGTGGCCGATAGACGGTACGCTTCCTCCAACAGTTGTTTAAGAATAAACCGCTATCTTTGGAAGGGGCAGCGGTTTATTTCTTTTTGCGATCAAGTATACGTTCAATCAGTACTAATAAGATTATCAGCAAGATTATGTATTCCATGGCCACCCCCCCTTTCGGAGGTTCAAAGATTTACGCCGCCTACCGCTTACTGGCCTTTACGCCACCACGCGACAGCTTTCGCCATCAAGCAAAATTATACGGCCTGCAACGGTAAATGTCAATATTTTTGTTTGAGGAAGTCCAATATATTAGGGCGTGTTTGAAAAAACCACGCGCACGTCTTTTTGGCGCTTTTTCCGCCGCACTGCGTTAAAATTTCTTAAAATACGGGAGTATTCTTTCAAAATTTTATCTTGTGCGGCGAAAAAA
>WRED01000026.1 GCA_009779495.1 Oscillospiraceae bacterium
AGAAGAGTTGTTAAGGCGTTAAATAAACTGGTAAAATATAGACTCAAAAAGCGCAAGAAAAAAGGAGTGTCCCTTTTCGCGCAAAAACAACCCCTCACAGGGGTTGTTTTTGTGCGCTCTTTATTCCGCTTCTTTTTCTGCTGTTTTTCCGCTTCCCTTCCCTTTGTTCCTCATTCCCTTATTTTTCTCGCTTTTGTTTCCGTTGTTTATTGTGATTCTTAATAACGGAGTTGATGTGAAAACCCTCAGCCACACACTCGGCCATTACTCAGCAGGGTTTACCCTCGACACCTATACGCACGTCACCACGCAAATGCAAGAGGAAGCGGCAAGGAAGATTGGCGGGTTCATGGCGGGAATAAGCTGATTTTTCTTGCAATCTAGGGTGGGATGTGCTATGATATTTACGAAGATGAAAGGGGGAGCCACTGTTGTGAATGTAGAAATGGTAACTTGCGTGATGATACAAAATCCCGAAACGAACGATGTTCTTATTCAAAATCGCAAGCAAAAATATCCGGGCTATTCATTCCCTGGCGGTCACGTTGAACGTGGCGAGAGTATCTATGACTGCGCTGTACGAGAGGTCAAAGAGGAAACGGGACTTGATGTAAACAACATCAAATTCTGCGGCGTTGTTCATTGGGCGAACAGCGAAAACGGCGAACGATATCTTTGCTTCATGTACAAGACAACACAGTTTGACGGAAAGCTAATCTTGGAAACCGATGAGGGTGAGCAGTTTTGGCTCGGTATAGACGAGCTTCTCGCAACGCCAAAAGAGAAATTCTCATCTGTTCACTATGCGCTTTCGCCGCTGTTCCACGAATACGGAAGATATAGCGAAGCGTTTTTGTCGTGGAACAGCAATGCTTCAATGTGGGAGCTGTGCTATAAGTAAAACAAATCCACTACAGCCTTGCGGTAGAAAAATTCAGTGCGGCAAGCTGCAAGCAGAATCAATCATAAATATGGCGTGTTCATGGCGGCGGCCCAAAGATAATGGTCAGGAAATCGTCAGGCCCAGCCCAGCGAAACGCCTATGCACAAGCACTTTTCCGACCTCCGGTGAGTCCGCCCAATACAGCAATATGCGTCCCGTAATGGTCAAAATAATGGTCAGGAGTAAGCCGAGAGCAAGAAACACCAGAACAACAGAAGAAAAGCCAAAGCCGCAAAGTCAGTCGTGTCAAGACTTTGCGGCTTTTTAGCGGTGGTCGGAGTGTCGAGATTCGAACTCGAGGCCTCTTGGTCCCGAACCAAGCGCGATACCAAACTTCGCCACACCCCGGAATATTAACTTACACAGATTGCTAAAACACAGGAATATCAAGGGTTTGCGCTGACATGTCAATCCTCCAAATGCTCACCCCGCTTGGTTTTGACCGAAAAATCCCGCTTAGTCAAAACCAAGACACGTTTCCACGCGAAAATGATTATACTCTATTTTTGCCGATACGTCAAGCATTTTTTATCCAAACAGCCATAATTTTTGGCACAATTTTTTCTGCCCCGCTTTCACTAAAAATCGCAAAAAGCTGATTCTTATTATTCCTCTGCGCCCGCCGGGTGTTTTTCATTCGTGCGTTTGATGTGTTCTATCAAAAAGTCCCCCTTGATATTTCAGCCCATCCGTGCGATAATGGTATCATTACCTGACTTTATTGATAGGAGCAACCCACATGAACAGAACAACGATCCTCAAAAGCGGCTGGAAATTCCATTTAGGCGACGAGGAGTACGCCTTCTACAAGGGCTTCGACGACAGCGGCTGGCAATCCGTGACGCTGCCTCACGACTGGTCCATGGAGCATCCGTTTGACCGCCGTTATTCCAGCGGCACGGGCTACGTGCGCGGCGGCGTGGGCTGGTATCGCCTGCGCTTCATTCTACCCGAGGAAATCAGGGGCAAAACTGTGCTCGTGACTTTCGGCGGCGTCTACAAAAACGCGCGCGTATGGTGCAACACGAACTATTTGGGGATGCGTCCTTTCGGCTACGCGACGTTCACCCACGACATAAGCGCGTTCGTACAGCCCGGCGACAACGTCATCGCCGTCCGCGCGGAGCATACCGATCTGGCGGACTCGCGCTGGTTTACGGGAAGCGGCATATACCGCGACGTGACCCTTACCGTGCTTGATCCCGTACACTTCGCGCAGGACGGCGTGTTCGTATACACAACGGCGGCAAACGCGGAGGAAGCGGAGCTTTTAGTCGAGTGGCGGCTGTCTGAATCCGCCGACGTTACGTTCGAGCTGCGCGGCTCAAGCGGGCAGCCTGTAACGGGCGCGGATTCATCGGGCGAAGCAGGTACGGTTTCCCTGCGCGTAAGCCGCCCCGCGCTGTGGTCACCTGACTCTCCCGCCCTGTATTCGCTGATCTGCCGCGCGTCGGAAAACGGCGTTGTCCGTGACGAGCTTACGATCCCCTGCGGCATACGTACCTTTGCTTTCGACGCTGATACGGGGTTCACCCTGAACAACGTTCCGACAAGGCTCAAGGGTGTATGCCTGCACCACGACGCGGGCGCGTTGGGCGCGGCCGTGCCGAAAGCGGTGTGGCGGCGCAGGCTCCAAAAGCTTAAGGAAACCGGTTGCAACGCTATCCGAGCCGCCCACAACCCGCCGGACTCCCACCTGCTCGACCTGTGCGACGAGCTGGGCTTTCTCGTCATGGACGAGGCCTTCGACGAGTGGGAGGGCTTCAAAAATAAATGGTGGCAGGGCCACAACGTCTACCCGCCGAAGCATTTCGGATACGCCGACGCTTTCCCCCAGTGGTATGAGCGCGACTTAAGCGGCATGGTGCTGCGCGACCGCAATCATCCCTCGGTGATTCTGTGGAGCATCGGCAACGAGGTCGATTACCCCAACGACCCCTACTGCCACCCGCTCTTTGAGTCCATGACCGGCAACAACGACGCGAACAAGCCCGCGCAGGAGCGTCAGTACGACCCAAATAAGCCGAACGCGGAACGCCTGGCGGAAATCGCGCGGTGGCTCGCGGAAATCGTGAAGAAGCACGACGTGACGCGTCCCGTAACGGCGGCGCTGGCATTCCCCGAGCTGTCAAATCTGATCGGTTACGCACAGGCTCTGGACATCGCGGGATATAATTACAAAGAGCACCTCTACCGCGAGGACCGCGCGAAATACCCCGGCCGCGTGATCTACGGCAGCGAAAACGGCCACGGCGAGTCCGAGTGGCTGGCCGTCAGGGACAACGCGGACATATGCGGGCAGTTTTTGTGGACCGGCATCGACTACCTGGGCGAAGCGCACGGCTGGCCTGTCCGCCTGTCGCCCGCGGGGCTGCTCACGACGGCGGGCTTTGAAAAACCGCGCTTCTGTCACCGCAGGGCCATGTGGACGCGGGAGCTTATGTGCCGTCTCTCCGCCCGTGTACAGGATGACTCTCCCGAGCTTTTCGCGTGGGACTTTGAGCCGGGACAAACGGTGTGCGTCAGCGTTTACGCCAACGCCGAAAGAGCGGAGCTTCTGCTGAACGGACGCTCCCTCGGCGTGCAGGACACGGACGGCTTCGCGGTTTCGTTTGACGTACCCTTTGAGCCGGGCGAACTGAAAGCCGTCGTGTCACGCGGCGCGGAATCGGCTGAGGATATTTTAGCGACACCGGGCGGGCTTGCGGAGATCAGGCTTCAAATTTTTGACGCGGGCGCGGCTGACGCAAACGACGTCACACAGGTGGAGGTATCGCTGTTTGACGCGGAGGGGCGTCAGATCACCGCGCGGGACGCGGAGCTGCGGTTCGCGCTTGCGGGTAGCGGCGAGCTGATCGGAATTGATAACGGCAGACCCGACGATTTGACTCCTTACACGTCCCAAACGCGCGGGACGTACATGGGGCGGGCGATCGCCTATGTTAGGCCGGGGGACGAGGGCGCGGAGCTTCATGTTTCGGCGCGCGGCGGGGTTAAGGCGAGCATATGCTTATAAATATGATAGATATGGGGTAAAATACACGTCATTGCGAGCGCGAATAAAGGTTGCGTGACAGCAATTTTTGTGCGCGAAGCAATCCAGCCGCAGTTGTATAACTGGATTGCTTCGCGCCCCGACCCTGTGGTAAAAAAACGCTTCTCCGCGCTCGCAATGACGCCTGACTTTTACCTGTTTTCTTTTTCAACGCGTGGTTCGCATAAATAGACAAGCCGCTATAAATCGAAATTTATAGCGGCTTTGTGTTTAATGAATGTTTTACAAGCGCGTTAATTGCCCTTTTGCATCTGCCTTTTAACGTACCAGTTAATAATTTTCTGAACGATCCCGTTATTGTCCTGCGCCTGATCGTCGCCGCCCGCTCCCGGGGCAAGCGACTCGCTGTCGGACAGATCAATTTCACTCGCGTTCAGCTTATAGGAGGTCGCGAACATATCCGCGACCTGTTTTCTGACCATCCCCCTCAGCGGTATGTGGGAGATCATGCCGTATGTGGCGGCCTGGCCGCTTTCGCCCAGCTCCGGGTGCGCGACGGCATACGCGGCGCATTCCCGGAGGTCGGCCAGATACTGCTCGGCCACCTTGTCATGGGACGCTGTAACCATTGCGTGCAAAGCGTCCGGCCGTTGGAGCCTGTCTACCTGCCAGCCCTTCTCCTCCATCAGATCCCCGACGACAAAGATGTTCAACTTCGGGTCCTTTGAGCGGTAAGAAAGCAGGCTCGCCTGCGGGTTGCCTATAATCTCGAGTCCGTCTATGGAAGTTATTCCTTCTTTGAGTTTATTGGCCGTATCCATGGTCCGCGCCGCAAGGGCCTTATACCCCTCAAGCCCGTTTGCCTGAATGGCGGCCCACGCCGCGGCGTACGCGCCGCCCGGCCTCGTGCCGAGCAAAGCGGGGGAAGCGAACACCCCGCCGGGCCAGTCCTGATTCACAAAAATCTGATGCTGGAAATAATCCACACTTCTGTACAGGATGCAGGAAGCGCCCTTGGCGGCAAAGCCGTACTTGTGGATGTCGGCGGAAATCGACGTCACGCCCGGCACCCTGAAATCCCACAGCGGAAGCTTCGCGCCGTTCATTTCGATAAACGGCAGGATGTAGCCGCCGACGCAGGAGTCAACATGCATGGGAACGCCCCGCGCCTGAGCCAGCTCGCCCAGCTTCGCGATCGGATCAATGATGCCGTGGGGATATTCTGGCGCCCCGCCCAAAATCATCACGGTATTTTTGTTGATCGCTTTTTCCACCGCGGCGACGTCAACGCCGTAGTCCGAAGCGAGCGGCATTCTGCGGACTTTCACGCCGAAATACTCGGCGCCCTTGTCCCATGCCACATGCGCGGTTTCCGGGATGATCATCTCCGGCTTGCGGATGCCCTTTGCCCGTCCCCAGTCGCGGTAGGTTTTCACGGCCAGCAAACAGCTTTCGGTTCCGCACGAGGTCATCACGCCGCAGGCGTTGTCGTCCACATGAAAGAGCGCGGCGGTAAATTTCAGAACCTCTTTCTCCAGCCGCTTCAGGCTTTTGAATACCGTCGGATTAAGGCCGTTCGCCGAAAAATACTTGAAGTAAGCGTCGCCCAAAAATTCCGTGTACTCCTGATTCAGGTAGTACACCAGACTCCAGGTCTTTGCGCCCTTATAGTTGGGGTCGTCCTTTCCGAAGCCGTCAAGCTCGGTCAGAATCTCGTCAAAGGGCCTTCCTTTTACCGGCATTTCGTAACTCATTTTTCTAACCCTTCCTTATAAAATTTTTTGTATAGTTCCTTAATAGAATAAAGTTCTGAACAGCGTGGCTATCCCCACGCCGACGTAGTTCCCCAAAGCGTAACCGATGATGCCGGTTATAAGCCCGCCGATCAAAACGTTCTTGTTTTTCAGCGCGGCCGCGACGCCCGGAACAAAGGGCGGCGAGCAAAGCGCGGATACGGAGGTGATGATCATGGTGTCGGAGTCAATTTTGCACAGCTTGCATAAAAGCGCGTGGATCATCAGGCTGCCGAAAATCGCGATCGTTACATACAAAAGCACGCTCCAGTTGATATTTCTCAGCATGGAAAGCTTTGTCATGGACGCGACGGTAAAGCAAAACACATAGATGATATACATGCCGGCCTGGAAAGTATGCTTTATATTCCGAACCGGCTTGATAAACGAGCACGCGATCCCGAGCGATGTGATCAGCAGGATCGTGACCGCCATGCTGTTCCCCTCGAACAGGCCTCCCGCAAAATTGGAGACTGCCACGATCACGCCCGATATCAGCAAGGCCAGGAGCAGCCGGAGGATAACGGGGCCGTGAAAAATCTTCCCGTATGATTCCACCGACTCGTCGCTTATGCCCGACACTTCCTGATCGCCGCCGGATTCAGCCGCCTTGTACGGCTTGAGCCTGAATACCTTTTGGAAGAAAACGCGGGCGACCGACGACATGAAGAGGATGTAAATCAGCGAAACCACCGTATCATATGTGTGGAAAACGATGTAATTATCGTCGCTTACGCCCAGGGCGGTTTTCATCGCGGCAAGATTGGGCGTGCCTCCCGTATAAAGGGCGGCCATCATACCGGCATATTTCCAGCCCTCCTCCAGCTTGTCGGCAAGCGTCAGCTGAAGCACAAAGGTTGTGACAATCACCGATACGAGCGCGAGCAACAGACAGATAAGGCCCGTCTTGGCGAGCTTGAACCATTTTTTCACATCCAGAGAAAACAACAGCAGCGGCAGGGCCACCGCCACCGCCACGTCCTGTATCAAATTTCTCGCGCCCACAAAGCTTTCAGGCAAAATGCCCGCGTTTCCGACGACGATCCCCGCTATGTAACAAATGAGCACGACGCCAATGTTTTTTACGATTTTGCTTTTTGTGGCCAGCCAGATGATCGGCGCGGGAAACAAAATAAACGCTATGGTAAAAACTGCATTCACAATACCCCACCCTTTGCTAAAAATTAAGACTAACTATGTTCTATCGTATCACAGAAAATTGCCGCGCGCAAGGCTTTTTTTGAAGTTTTTCCGTTTAGGGAAAATATATCTAAAAAATGTCTTGACATATAAAATTAAAACTGCTATTATGGGAAACAGAATTTATGAAAGGAGGAGCACAAATGAAAAATATGGTTCAAGCTCACGCGTTTTTAGACGGAGGAAGCGGTACCTGATAACCGGCCATTTGCGTTTATCGGTTCGCGGCACAACCTCCGCAGTTTTTGGAGGCTTGCCGCGGCTTTTATATTTTACGGGGTGAAATGCCCCGTAAATGTCGGGCAGCCTTTTCAGGGGCTGTCCCTTTATTATTTATAGTCAAAGTATTTGAACTATGGAGAGGTTGCTGTATGAAATCACCCATTCCGGACTATATGGCCCCGGCGCTCAGGCGTCAGGGGCTGGATGTTTCAAAACTCATTTACGCGATACATACGGATATGGACCTAAGCGGCGGCAGCGCGGACGTGTACTGCGCCCTCAGCGCCGATACGCTCTATATCCTCACAGGACGGGAGGCGGTCGTCAAGACCAAGGGTGCGCGGCGTTTGGTGGCGCTTTACGAGCCTGAAAAAATGGAGTCCTATCCCCTCGCCGATTTAGGCGAGCCGGGCTACGAAAAGCTGTTGACCACAGGCCGCCTGTTTTTTGAAAAAGACGGCGGCGCCGCGTCCGTGCTGCTCTTCTCCCTGGGCTTCGTCGCCCAGGTCGAGAGATTGACCAAGGTCATCAAAAACATCCGCGAGGGAAAGGAGCCGCTCTTTGAGGTCGCGCTCGAGGATGAGCCTTTCTGCCCGAAGTGCGGCGGGCGCTATCCCGAGCCGGACCGCAAAATCTGCCCGAAATGCCTTGACAAGCGCGGCATCACCCGCCGCCTGCTCGGCTTTTTCAGGGATTACAGACGCAAGGTGCTTGTCATACTGCTTGTCATGATGGCGGGCACGGTCTTTTCTGTCCTGTCGCCCTATTTAGGCTCGAAGGTTCTCATAGACGAGGTTTTGACGGAGGGCGGGAAGTACTACGGCGCGGTAGCCCGCACGGTACTGCTTATCCTGCTCGTCCGCGCTATCGGCGTCGGGCTGAACGTGCTGTATCAGTTCGTCCTGGCAAAGACGGTGCCGTGGATCATCTTCGATATTAAGCTCAAAATATTCGAGGCGATGCAGCGCCTTTCGGTCGGTTTTTACACCTCAAAACGGACCGGCGCGCTGATGAACCGCGTCACGCGGGACGCCATGAACCTCTACTGGTTCTTCGTGGACGGCCTGCCGTATCTGGTGGTCAACGTATTCTCCCTCACGGGCGTGATCACGCTGATATGCCTGTTAAATCTCAGGCTGGCCATCGCGGTGATCATCATCATGCCCCTTTCCATTCTGCTCTTTCGCCTGCTGTGGGGTATTTTCCGCCGCTTCCATCACCGCTTCTGGGTCTACGGCTCGCAGCTCAACAGTATGGTGAGCGACTCGGTCAACGGTTCCCGCGTCATCAAGGCTTTCGCGCAGGAGGACGAGGAGTCCGGGCGTTTTGCCGCCGTCAGCGGTAAGCTGACCGATGTGGACATCAAGGCCAACAACGTGGCTTTTACCGCGTTCCCGCTGATTTACCTCTTCATGTTTTTAGGCCAGATCATCGTAACGGCTTACGGCGGCGTCATGGTCATAAACGGGGAGATCACCGCCGGTACATTGCTTACGTTTATCGCGTATCTCTCCATGCTGTACGGCCCGCTGGAGTTCATGTCCTGGGTAAGCAACTGGTGGGCGCGGTGCGTGGACTCGGCGCAGCGCGTCTTTGAGATCATTGACGCCAGGCCCGACGTAGAGGATCCCGATGACCCCGTCATTCTGGAAAGCCTCAGCGGCAGTATTGACGTGCGCGGCGTGTGGTTTGAGTACGACCCCGCGACGCCTGTCCTCAAGGGGCTTGATCTCGCCGTCCGCGCGGGCGAGATGATGGGCATTGTCGGCAAGACCGGCACGGGCAAGTCCACTCTGGCCAATCTGATGGCGCGGCTCTACGACGTGACCGCCGGCGAGATACTCATCGACGGCGCCAACGTAAAACAGCTGCCCTTAAGTATGCTCCGTGCAAACGTGGGCATCGTGTCGCAGGACATCTACCTGTTTATCGGCTCGATTGCCGACAACATCCGCTACGCCCGCCCCGACGCGTCCTTTGAGGAGGTCATTCTCGCGGCGAAAGCGGCCAGCGCCCACGAGTTCATCATGAACCTGCCGAACGCCTACGAAACGCGCGTGGGAGCGGGGGGCGAGGACCTCTCGGGCGGCGAGCGCCAGCGGCTGAGTATCGCCCGCACCGTCATCCAAAACCCGAAGATCCTGATCCTCGACGAAGCGACCGCCGCGATGGATACCCAGACCGAGGTCGCGATACAGGAATCGCTCAACAAGCTGCAAAAAGGGCGCACCACCATCGCCATCGCGCACCGCCTGTCAACGCTGCGCGACGCCGACCGCCTTGCCGTGATCGACGACGGCAAAGTGGTCGAGATCGGGACCCACGCCGAGCTTTGCGCGAAGAAAGGCGAGTATCACAAGCTGTATAAGATTCAGCTTGAGGGACTTAAAACGATCAACATGGAATAATATACTACAATTTACCTATTGAATGGGATAAAGGAGAGATTCAATGGAAACCGCAACGAAATTAACCGGGCTTTCCGAAGCCATAGACCTCGGAATCCTTGACCCCGCACAGGCCGAATTTTTTGAGACGCCCGGTGGCTTTACCGGGCTTCGCCTCCATGGGACGGAATATAAGCGCGTGGCGCTTCGGCGGGCTATGCCGATCGCCCAGCCGTCGTCATACATATCGGTGGCGGATCACGAAAACAAGGAGATTTGCGTCATCCGCTCTTTAAGTGACCTTGACGATGAAAATCTCCGCGTCGTCACGGCGGAGCTTGACCGGCGCTACTACTGCCCGGAGGTCGTCTCCATCAAGTCAGTCAAGGATAAGATGGGCTACGTCTACATGGAGCTGCGCGTCACCGGGCACGGCGAAACCTTTGATAAAAACTGCGCCGTCAAGGACGTGAACAAAAACATCCGCCTGCTTGACGAAAGCAGCCTGATCATCTTTGACGTTGACGGCAACCGCTATATCGTGCCGTCCCTCGCCGCTTTGGACAAGAAAAGCCTGAAACGGCTGGAGCCGTACTTATTTTAGCTCTTTTAGACTTTTGTTTCGATCTTGCATTTCTCAACCCCACCGGCGCTCCGCGCCACCTCCCCTTGCAGGGGAGGCTTTGATGGCGGCTCGTACCATACCTCCCCTGCAAGGGGAGGTGGCACGCAGTGCCGGAGGGGTATAATTACCTGACACAACAACCTCCTGCTTCAACACAAAGGTCTAAAACTGCCTTTATTTTAACGAGGTATTTTTATGCAAGAAACATATACGTTATCCTACGATCTCGACGCGCGGATGCTGCCCTGCGAGGGAGTTCTGCGCTTCACCCGCTCAGGCCGGGTATCGGCGTCCGCAGACGGCGCGGAGCTGTTTGACCGCACACTTGAGGGAGCGGAGGAAGCCGCCGTGCTGCCGGGCGTCGGCTGCGGGCTTATCTTCCTCAAAATGAAAGACGGCGAGGAATTTGTGCTCTGCCGCTTTTCGATGTCAGCGCTTTTAACCGCCGGGGAATTCTGCAAGGTCGTCAACTATTATATCCAGACGAATACGGCGGCTATCCCGGAGGAAAAAGAGACCCGTGTATGCGAAAAGTGCGGCAGGCCGCTTGTGGAGGGGCTGAAAGTCTGCCTGTTTTGCTACAACAGGACGAGCGTCCTGAAACGCGCGCTGGAGCTTCTGCGCCCGTTTCGCCGCACTCTTTTGGTCGCGCAGATTTTCGTGGCCGTGGCTTCGTTTTTCTATCTGCTGATCCCCCTGTTCAACCGCGTCCTGATCGACAATTATCTGTCGCAGATGCGCGGGCCGGCCGCCCACATCGTCATGCTGGCCGGTGCGATGTTCCTGGCCCGCGGACTGAATGAAGTGATCTTCATACTCAGCTCCCGGGCATACAACCGTGCCAGCATAGGCTACGCGAATCTCCTGCGGACAATGGCGTATGACAAGCTGCAAAGGCTTTCGATGTCCTCACTGCAAAAGCGCACGCCGGGCGACCTTATCAGGCGCGTCATGGAGGACACGAGCACCGTTAAGGACTTCATCTCCGACGCGGGGCGGTGGGGGATCGAGCAGTTCATCATGTTCGTCATCGTCATGGTCATCCTGCTCATCACAAACCCGTGGCTGACCCTTTTGGTTTTTCTCCCCGTCCCGGTCGTGGCGGTCGGCATGTCGCGCTTCTGGCGTTTCATCAACATACGCTACGAGCGGCAATGGCGGCGTAGCTCACGCTGCAACTCGATCCTTCACGACATTATCAAGGGCATACGCACCGTCAAATCTTTCGGCAATGAGGACCAAGAAATCGAAAAATTCATGGGCGAGACGCGCAAGCTGGCAGAGGTCTCCTCCTCCAACGAAAAGCTGTGGGCGCTACTGTTTCCGTCCATGGTGTTTTTCACAGGCATCGGTGAGTTTTTAGTTCTCTATTTCGGCGCGGGAGCCATCCTTGACGGCGGCCTGAGCCTCGGTGTTTTAGTGCAGTTCACCATGTTCATAACCTACGTCTACGCGCCCCTGCGCTGGCTGGTATCTTTCCCGCGCTGGCTGGCCGACGCCATGACGAGCATGGTCAAGGTCTTTGAGATACTGGACGAGGATACGGATCTCCCAAACAAAGAGGATCCCGCCAACGTACCGTTAACCGGCGGCGTGAGCTTTGAGGGCGTATCTTTCGGTTATAAATCCTACGAGCCTGTGCTGAAAGATGTCAGTATCGACGTCAGGCAGGGGGAGATGGTCGGCATCGTCGGCAAAAGCGGCGTCGGCAAGACGACGCTGATCAACCTCGTTATGCGGCTTTACGACCCGAATGCCGGAAGCGTCAGAATCAGCGGCTGCGATCTGCGCGACATGTCCCAGCAGCATCTGCACGAAAATGTGGGCGTCGTATTCCAGGACACCTTCCTCTTTGCCGGGACGGTGTACGACAACATCGTCTACGCCAAGCCCGACGCCACGCAGGAGGAGGTCATCGCCGCGTGCAAGGCCGGCGGGGCGCACGAGTTCATCATCAAAATGCCCGACGGGTACAACACCGTCATCGGCGAAAACGGGCATACGATCTCCGGCGGAGAGCGCCAGCGGCTCGCGATCGCCCGGGCGGTGATCAAAAATCCGCCTATCTTGATTCTGGACGAAGCCACCAGCTCCCTCGATGTGGAAACGGAGGCCATCATTCAGGACAGCCTCCATAAGCTCATCAAGGGGCGGACCACCCTCGCCATCGCCCACCGCCTGTCCACACTCCGCGCCGCCGACCGCCTGATCGTGCTGGACAAGGGCAAGGTCGCGGAAATGGGCACGCACGCGGAGCTGCTTAAAATGAAGGGCATATATTACGATCTGGTGATGGCGCAGCGGCAAACGGGGAAGAAAAACAAATAGCACAAAAACGGGGCGGAATCAAGCCACAAAAAAGCTTGATTCCGCCCCTGAAAGTAAGTGGTATGACTATTACTGCTTCACCCAAAACGGATCCAAAAATCCGCGCGCGCCGAATCCTTTGTACAGCGCGTCGTTGAGGAAAGAGAATACGGGATCAAGGAATACGGCCAAATAGTCAGTCTTCTCGGCTTCGCGCAAGCCCAGCTTGACCAAAATGGCTGTTACGCGGTCCTGCGCATGCTCATATTCGCCGGGCACGCCGATGGTTTTGGCCAGCACGGCTTTGGCCTCGTCTATGGCGGCGGCCAGCTCTTTCGCGTCTGCGGCGGAAAGCGTCGCGGGGTCAACGGACTCGGCCAGCGGCAGGAGATCGGCTCGCAGCGCGCGGCTTTCACGGCTGTTATTAAACTGCGGCCACGCCTCCATGGAGTATATCGTTTCGTACTTGCCCGACGTCACCAGCCGCATAATCAGCCGCATGGCAAGGTCATTGCTCGGCGTGTGATCATGCCACCCGCCCTTGAAGAACCATGTCTGGTCGGGCAGCGCGCCGGTGGAGGCGTCCACGATTCCGTCAGGAGACATATGCCGGTGATCAGGATTCGTACACTGCGGGTTTTCGGCTTTGTAATCCTCCGGGAGCGGGACTCCGACATAGCCCGACGCCGCCCCCAAAGAGGTGGAGCTGAGTTGGATCACGCTGTCGGCATTGTACTTCGTATATGACCCGGCGATGGAATAAAGCGGCACATCGTAGTTGCAGACGTCATACACCCGCACACCGTCCGCGCGCATCCTCTGGATATTGGCGCGGCTGTTTTTTTGCGCCTCGTAATAGTGATCGGTCTGCGCGCGCACGGCGGCATTCGCGTCACCCTTGAGCCACATGTCACGCGCGGTTTCGTAGTATTCGGCAGGGACAAGTGACCACATGGTGGTGTTTCTGTAGAGAATTTCGCCGACCAAAACGTCCAAAGCGGCGTCTAAAACCCCGTGCAGCACTTTCTTCGGGAAAATGCGCAGGGCGATGCTGATCAGATCCCCCATCCAGCCCGGCACCAGGGAGGGAAACATATCGTGATAGAGATTTTGATTGTCCACACCGAGCTGACGCGTGTAGATATCACCCACAATGCTCGTTCCGTCAGCCGCGGGAACGACATAGACAACGTTGCGCAACAGCGGGACGACCTCATCGTAATAGTCATGCAAAAGGGAATTCATCAGCGTGCCCCCCAGCGAGATGGGCAAAAGGCTGACCTTTGAGCCGCCGTGTTTTTTGCTCACGGCCTTGATATACTCCGCGAGCGCTTTTGTGTTGAACGCGTTGTTGCCGAAAGAATCGTAGGCGAAGTAATACACCTTGTCGTCCCCGATACGCGGGTCGCGCTCCTCCAGGTGAAAATGCGCGTTGGCAGCGTCGCGCATCTCCGTTGAGCATTCGGCAAGGCTCAACGGCTTCCCGTCGGCGTCCGCGTAGCTCACCACCCGCATGTTATGTACGGGTATACCGTTTTCGTCCATCATGAGAAGCGGGAAAGCGCCGCGAATCGTGCTTTTGAGCGCCTTTGTCAGCCCGAAATCGCGCTGAAGCAGGATACTGAACAACAGCGGAGCGGCGACCTGCGTCACCACCGAGGCGATGTCGATCGTGGGCGGCCAGCCCTTGAGAGGATTCCCGTCGGCATCGGGCTTCAGCGTCACATTGTCATCCTCATACAGATAGACGTCCGACTGGGTATTGCCGTGTATGAGTATCACGGGGGAGACGTCACCGCCGAAGAAGTCGTCGCTTGCCTTTGCGGCCGCCGGCACAGCCAGCAGGCCCGCGCAAATTATAACCGCCAGCGCCGCTGAAAGAATCCGCTTGAAACATTTCATCATGTAGCACCCCTCTTTTGCTTTTTTACTTAGAACCTGTATTCAGTAGTGGAAATGTCGTCTGAGCGAGGGATTTTTTCGTCTGTTTTACGGATTTTGAGGGCGAATACTTTGCGTATTTAACCGAAAAATGCGTGAAACAGGCGGGAAAAGGCCTGCTCATACGGCATTTTCTAGCTACTGAATACAGGTTCTTAAATACATTTTATCATGAAATTTTATAAATTCAAGGGGTACGGAGGAATTTTTTTGAATGAAACAGGTAAGCGGCAGGGCGCGACGCCCTCGGCGCGCCGAGGGTGTTACGCCCTACCATCCGTGCCAAACACGTCATCAAATTATTTTCATACGTCTGCCGCAGCGAAATTTTTTGGTTCTTTTAGCCCTTTGTGTTGACAAGTATGGTATAATGTACATATAAAAAAGCGGAGGACCACATATGGACATCATAAACCTCGGCATTTTCGCCCACGTTGACGCGGGAAAGACGACCACGGTAGAACGCCTGCTTTTTATGAGCGGGACGACCCGGCGCCTGGGCAGCGTGGACAAAGGCACGGCCGCCACCGACAGCATGGAAATAGAACGCTCACGGGGCATTTCGGTCAGATCGGCCTCCGCCGCCATCGACATGCCCGGACTGCGGCTCAACCTCATCGACACGCCCGGCCACATGGATTTTACGGCTGAGGTTCAGCGTTCGCTTTTGGCGGTGGACTGCGGCTTGCTGATCGTGTCGGCCGCGGAGGGCGTTCAGTCCCAGACGGAGTTGTTTTTTCAGGCGATGGAGAAAGCGCGGCTCCCGCTCGTGATTTTTGTCAACAAGATCGACCGCGCGGACGTGGATATAAACCGCGTTTTAGCTGAACTGAAAAAGAAGCTGTCCGCTGAGATTTACCCGGTAAACGCCGTGCTGTCCCAAGGCTCAAGGGACTGCGCCGCCGGGGAAGGTTTCTTCAGCGAGGACGATATGCTGGCGCTCTGCGCCCGTGATCAACAGCTGGAAAAAATCTTCCTGAAAGAGAGTGAGGTAACCCAAAAGCAGCTAACGGAGGGCCTCTTCAGGCTGCTTGCGCGGGGAGAGGCGTATCCGCTTGTATACGGCTCCGCCGTTTGCGGCGTCGGGATTGATACATTGCTGGAGGTTATCCGGCGGCTTCCCGGGAACAAAGCGTCAGCGGAATCGGAACAGGACGCGGCAGTCAGCGGGAAAGTATATAAAATCGAGCATGACAGGACAATGGGCAAGGCGGCGCATGTCAGGCTTTTTTCGGGGCAAATAAAAAACCGTGACGCCGTTATGCTTACGGGAGGATCAAGCGCACGGGAGGATCCGCGAACGGAAAAGGTGACCCGGATCAGGCGGTATTCCGCCGGCACGCGGCTTGTTGACGCGGACGCGCTTTCCGCCGGCGATATTGCTGTGCTTTACGGACTTTCGACAGCTAAAGCGGGGGACATCGTAGGGGAAATCTACGCGGCGCGCGGTGAAACGCTTTTGAAAGCGACGCCGCTTTTTAACGTCAGGATCACAGACGGGAATCCGAACCCGACGCCTCTTTTGACGGCCGTGCGCGAGCTTGCGGAGGAGGATCCGCTGCTGTCCTGCGAGTGGGAGCCGGACGAACGCGAGCTGACGGCCGCGATGATGGGCGAAATACAGACGGAGGTGCTGCGCCACCTGCTTTTGGAGCGTTACGGTATCGCGGCGGAGTTCTCCCGCCCCAGCGTGATCTATCGGGAAACCGCCCTGAAAGCGGGAAAGGGATTTGAGTCCTACACCATGCCGAAGCCGTGCTGGGCCGTCATCGAGCTTCTGATCGAGCCGCTGCCCCTGGGAAGCGGGTACGTATTTGAATCCACGGTGAAAGGCGGGCAGATACCGTATAAATATCAGACGCACATTGAAACGGCTTTGCCCGGCGCGATGAAGCAGGGGCTGTACGGCTGGGAGGTCACCGATGTGAAAATCACCTTGAGCGGAGGGGGCTGGCATTTTATCCACACGCATCCTATGGACTTTTTCCTGGCGACGCCTTTGGCCTTCATGAACGGCATGGTGACTTGCGGGAGCCAGCTGCTCGAGCCTTTTCTGCGCGTAAAAATAGCCTTGCCGGAGGAGCTTTCCGGCAAGGTCATCAGTGATATAATCGCCATGCGCGGGGAATTTGACGGCCCCGTCATCGTCGGTGGTATGGCGGAAATAGAGGCAAGCTTGCCCTTGGCCGAGGCCATGGATTACCCTGTGCGGTTAAGCTCGCTGTCGTCAGGACAGGCGCGGTATTCGTCGCGGTTTGACAGCTACCGCCCATGCCCCTTGGAGCTTGGAAAAACGGCAAAGCGGCGGGGCGTCGATCCGCTGGACAGAGCGAAGTGGATACTGCATATGAGGCAGGCTCTGTAATAACCCTCTTTTTCTGTAGGGTCGGGGTTCCGTCCCCGACCGTAAATTTTAAGTAGTTGACAGTGCTTTTTCTAATCGTTCGCCGTAAGAGTCGTGCCGGGATAATAATGGCTGAGTATCTGCGTATAACTCCAGTTGTGTGAGCCGGACGAGTTGCCGTAGCTGAGGGCGCCCAGCTGACTCAGGCCCACGCCGTGGCCGAAGCCGTAAGCCGTGAAGCTGAATTCGCCGTTATAGCTGACGGTAAAACAGTGCGACCTGAAGCTGTTGTGCCCGACAAGCGTCCTGAAATAGTTGCCCGACATCGTTTGCCCGCCAAAAGAAAGCGCCGTTATGTAGCCGATGTCGCTTGAGTACGCGCTGTCGTGGCTGATGATTTTGATCCACTCGGACGGATTGTCCGACAGCACGATCTTGTCTGAAGCGTCCGTCACTCTGGCGTTGTATTTCGCCGCCGCCGCGCGAAGCTCGTCCACGGTCATGGTAGAGGTTTTGATTGATACTTGCTCGGCGCTTGTCACTCCGCCCGTCAGGTACGGGAACTCCGGGCCGCCCCAAACGGACTGGCAGGAAGTGGTCTTTCCGGCGCTGCTGGCGAAAAAAGGCGTGAACGCGATCCGTCCGCCGTAGGTCAGATATTGCCCGTACACCGCGTCAACCGCGTCGTATATGATTCCCGGCGGTGTAGAGGTCTTATACGCCACCTGCGATTTTGGAATGTTCGTGCCGTATGTCTCCATGTAATGCAGGACAAACGTGTACAGAGCCACCACCTGCGCCTTGACTCCCTCGATGTTCGAGGAATTGACGTAGCCGCCGATTTCGGCATTCGTCGCCCTGGCGATGAAATCACGCGTATTGATACTGCTGCCGTTATACATTATGGTTGCCGGTATTGCTTTTCCGCCGCTGGCTCTTTTTATGGTTGTCGTTTCAGTGGCAGTGGTCGTTGTAGTCGTGGTCGTGGCGGTGGTCGTCGTCGTGGTCGTTGTGGTTGAGGTAGTCGCTGTGGTTTCATCTTTTGTCGTGGATTCCGGTAACGCTGTGGTGGATTCCGGCGGCGCTGTCGTCGCAACGGCTTCAACCACCGCGGCCGTCGTCGTCACCGTCGTGAACTCGGACTGGGCGGCAGCCTCCATCGTCATATCGTAAAGGGTTTCGGGGAGCCTCTCCCCGTCCGCGTAATCATACTCATCGACCCACATGCGAAACGGATTTTGGGAAATTTCCTCCACCTGATGCTGATCCACAGCGCCCTTGCCCTCAAAGATCATGGCGCGGACGTCCTCCCTGAACAGCAGCCCGAACAGTACGCAAAAGATGACCGCCGCCGCCACGCCGCCGGCGACCCATATGGCGATGCGCTTTTTCTGGCTGACATCCCGTCCCGTTTCGGCTAAAGCCTGGTCGTCTACACTCGCCTCCGTGATATCGGCGGACTCGGGCGGAGCACCGCTGCCCGCGCAGAAAGAGCGCAGCATGGAAAACAGCGCCCGTGTCGCGGCCTCCACAAGCTCGCGCGGGGATTCGCCCTCGTTGCCCATGATTTTTTTCACGTGGGCGTTATCCTTGTTCGACACCGCCACAAACACAAAGCAGCGGGTATCGTCGTCGCCGCCCGGGGCGTAGACGTTTGAGATGATCGCGCCCACGTCCGCGCCGCCGTCAATACGGGCCTTATACGACAGGCGGGCAAAGTAGTTGCGCTTTTGACCGTCGGGCTGGTTGTCGATCTCACAATCCACAAAGCGGATGCGTTCGGCGGCTTCCTCCGACGAGGCGGCCCGCTTCTGCGCGAACACGCTCGTCTGCGTCTTGGCGACGGCGACGGTCAGATCCTTTTCGCTGAGCACGGACAGCATTCTCTTAAAACCGCTCGTTTTCGGCTTCGGTTTGTTCAGCGACTGGAGGTACGCGGCGACGTCCGGCACCAGAATTTCACTTAAAATCTTTTCGTCCAACGGCAGGTAGATCAGAAGCTGCCTGCCTTTTTTGACGGCGAAGCCCGAAAACAGGCCTGTTTGCGAAATGAACAGGACGGCGTCTTTCGGCATGAAAGCGTGAGCCTTGGCCTGCGCTTCCTCAAGCGGCTTTTTGGACACCGACAGCATGTCCGCTATCGTCTGGCTGATCTCCCCGTCCAGGCCGAGCGCTTTCATCAGCGTCCATTTCTGCTCCAGGAAAACGTCGCTTCCCGCCGCCGCGATAACTGTTTCGGTACGGCCGAACGCCGCCGAAAGCTCGCTGAAAAACGGCTTCGGCGAATCAAACGTCCGCAGCGCCTCCATGTTCAGATCTGAATCCGGAATCGCGTCAAGGATCATTACCTGCGCCCCGTAAGCGCTCAGGCTGTCACCGGCGATCGATATCAGTTCCACTTTCAAAATTATGTACCTCCAAGGTGCAAGGCGCAAGCGGCAGGCTTGCCGTTTGCGGCTTGTATACTCGTTAATAGACTTCCTCGGAAACTAAGTGCGAGCGGATAAATGAGGATCTTTTTCGTTGTGCAAGGAAAAAAGCGCAGTAATACTTTGTGTATTGCGAGCATTTTTGACGTGGCACAACGGAAAAAAACCGTTTACGCCGCCGCAGTTCGTTTCCTGAGGAAGTCTAATGAGTATAATTTATTTAGGCAGCCATTTCGATGCGTTCGCGTATGGGTTCCTTATGCCTTTTTTGGTGTAGTACTCGTTCGGGTAGCGCGGATTTGCGTTGACCTTTGCCAATGAGGTATCGACCTTTGTATTTTCACCCTCGCGCACAAGCCGCCCGACAACGACCAGCCTGGCGTTCGTGAAATCGTAACAGCATGTGGAAAGCGTCAACAGCTTGTCGGAGGGCCTGATATCCACGCCTGTGGAATAAAGCTTACGCTGGTCTATCTCGCTTATATACTCCATAAAGGCTTGCTCGCTGCTCAACTGGGTGAAGATATAGTTGAAGAAGTAGCCGCCTGAATCATAGTTCGCGCTGGAGATAAACACGGCGTAAACCTTGAAGTAGTAATGCCCGCGCAGCATTTCAAGGGAGATCAGGGGCGCTTTCCTGAAGCCCTCGACGGATCGGTACTCCCTCAGCGGCCCAAAGACCTTGTCCTTGCTTTCGTTTTGCATGGAGTGGCCGAAGATCGAGGTGTTCATGTCAAAGCCGCCGCTGTTGGGGCTGCTGTTTTTGTAGTTCACAAAGGGGCAGCCGAAACGCGACTTTTCCCTCTCAAAGGTACGGGCCAGATAGTATTCGTTGTTTGTGCCTTTCACTGTGGGAAACTTAAGGCCCAAACCGTCTATTTTGAGATATCCGTAGAAGCTGCTGTTGGTGTTGTAAAGCGTAATGAGGCTGACGGATTCCGCCTTAACCTGAATATTCGGGTTCTCTTTGTTGAATTTGGAGATTTCTTCTTCATTTGGATCGGCTACGTCAGCGTAATCATTGAGAAGAAACGGCTCAAGCACGTACGTATTACCCAGTATACCAATACAGACCGCCATAGTCAAGCACGCAACAAGCAAAAGGCATTTGCGGAAAATCTCGCCCACACTGTCATAGCGGCCGGGGATCAGCCCGGACAGGAATTTCTTTTTGCCTTTTTTCTTTTGCCCGGGATTTGTGTCGATGTCCTCGTATTCCTGCGGGATGTTTACAGAGTTGTTTCTGATGACGCTGCTGACGACTGACCCGCCGGAGGATATCTGATCTATTTCACGGGTAAAATCAGACGGGGAATCGTCACCGATATGCTCCATGGATACGCTGAAGACACTGTCCGACGCGGATTTTTCCGCAGCTTTTCCCGCAGGAAAAGCTACTGGGTGCGCGGCCGAGCTTGAATATATATCCTCCATCACAGGCGCGGAAGCGGGAGCGCTCGTCGCCGCTGTGTCTGCGGCGGCAACGGCGGATTTCCCCTCAGCGTCTGACGCCAACTGGCCCAGCTCATTTTTGAGCGAATCAAATTCCGCCGTAAAGCTCTTTTGCGCCTCTCCGTAAAGCGTGTCCAGAAAAGAATCGACGGGCGGCTCGTCCGGAGCATGATTTTCCCCGGCGGCTTTTGACGCCGCCTTGTGCTTGCCGGACTTCTTCGCGTGTGCGGGCGTAGCTGCCGCTCCGGCAGCTACCGGCGGCGGAAGATCCTCATCCGTCGGCATGATGATCTTTTCTGTTTCGTCATTGAGCCTCATGCCGCGCCGTGAGCTTTTGGCCGAAGCCTTGATGGAATCGGCAAAGTCCGCTACGCTGAAAACATCTGTGTTTGTGTTTATCGTCATTATGATCCTCCAAGAGAATACGAACTAATTGTCAATCAATTGTCGCTCGGCGTCCATCGCGGGCTGTTGGCGTAAGGGTTGCTCTGCCCCATCAGGCTGTACCACCTTTGCGGGCGGCGGTATCCCGGGTTGCCTGTTACGGCTGAGAGGTCGATCGCCTCGCTCTCGCCCTCGCGGAGCATCCGCGCCACAACCACGAGCCGCGCCGATATCTTCTGCCCCTTGGCGTTGAAGTCATAGTCGCAGGTGGAAAGCGTCAGTATCTTGTCCGTCGGCGCGACGTCCACGCCCGTACGGTACAGCTCGCGCTCCCTCACGGCGGCCAGGTACCCCGCAAAGCTGTTCGGGCCCATCGAGGGATAGATATAGTTAAAGACGTAGCCGTTATCGTCGGGGGCTTCGACCGTCGTCAAAAACACGGTAAAGACTTTCCATTTATAATTGTTGTAGAGCGTGCCGTACTCGACGATCGGGTTTGCCTTGAAAAAGTCTATATTCTTATATTTATTCAGGTCATTGAAAGCCTGCTCGCCGCTGGGGATGGCGTGGCCGTACAAAATGGTGTTCTGCGAGAGGTCGTATTTGCGGCAGCGGTAGTCGAGGAACACGTTGCCGTAACGGCTGTAAACCTTATAAAAGTCGTTGCGCAGATAAAAATAGTCTCCCGTGCGCCCGTTGTCGTTTGTGTTGTGCATCACCACGGTATCGATGGAGGTGTTGGGGACGCGCAACCAGCCCACCGTGTCCTGATTGTACGCATAAAGGGGCTTGAAGAAGCCGAGCATATCCTGCATATACGTCACGTCGCCGGTGTTGACCTTAAGGTCGCCCAAAAGATTTGTTTTACGCGGGCTGTAAACATCCTCAGCGTTTATGTCCGTGGGATCCTCCGCGGCGGAGTCCGCCGCCGCCGTCTTGAAAAACAGGTTGTTGACGGAAAAAGCGGAGCAGATCAGGAATACCGCGAAAAACACGAAAGTCAGCGCGGTGTATATGTTTTTTTGCATTTTTTTCTTCTTCTTTTTCGTCATAATCACACTACCACCCTTTTCTGCATGGTTGATTTCTTATAATGAATTGATGTATCTTCTCAGCACGTCAAGCGCCTTAGACGACGTGACATAGCGATTGTATTCCCTGTCATGCTCGCGTCCCGTCTCAAAACGGACCGCGAAAGTTCCCTCTTTGCCGCAGATGCCGATGTATGACAACCCGGCGGGCTTTTTTTCGCTTGCGCCCGGCCCCGCGACGCCCGTTACGGAAACGCCGACGTCCGCGCCGCTTACGGCCCTGACGCCCTCCGCCATTTCACGCGCCGTCTGCTCGCTGACCGCGCCGTGCTCCCGAAGCGTTTGCTCGCTCACGCCCAGCAGCTTCACTTTCATGGCGTTGGAGTACGTCACGACGCCGCAGTCGAACACCTCCGATGCGCCCGGTATCTCCGTTAAGCGCTTCGCAACGTAACCCGCCGTACAGGACTCCGCGAAAGCAGCCTTGAGTTTCTTTTCTAAAAGAAGCTTCACAACTGTTTCCTGCAAGCTCCCGGCGTCTATGCCGTACACGAATTCGCCCAGCCGCGCGGTAATTTCGCTGACCACGGGGGCGAGCAGGGCGTGGGCCGCCTCCGCGCTTTCGGCTTTGGCCGTTACGCGAACGAGCGCCTCGCCCTCCTTGGCATAGGGGGCGACGGTGGGATTTTCCCCGTCGAGCATGTCGGCGATCCTTTCCGCCATCGCGCTTTCGCCAATACCGAAAGTGCGTATGCTGCGAGAAACGATCACGCCGTCAGCGTATTTGTTCAGGAGAAACGGCCTGACGCTGATATCGAACATCGCGGACATTTCCTTCGGCGGACCGGGCAGGAGGATGACGCATTTGCCGTCCTTTTCAAGGGCCATGCCGGGAGCGGTACCGCGCGTGTTTTCAAATACGGTGCCCGAAGCGGGCACGTCCGCCTGCTTTAAGTTACTCGCGGGCATGACAGAGCCGCGCTTTTGAAAGTGAGCGGCGATGCTTCGCAAAATTGACTCGTCCCGGACAAGCTGAAAGCCCAGCAGCTCGCAGCAGACCTCCTTGGTAATATCGTCGGCCGTGGGACCCAGGCCGCCGGTCAGTATCACGATGTCGCTTCTTTTCAGCGACGCGGAAAGCTCGTCGGCCAAACGCTGAGGATTGTCTCCCACCGTGCCCTGATGCAAAACGGCTATGCCTAAGGCGGCAAGTTCCCGGGAGAGATATTGGGCGTTGGTGTTCAGGATGTCGCCTAAAAGCAGCTCGGTGCCGACAGAGCAGAGTTCGCAGGTAAACATTTATATGGTTCTCCTGTTGTCTTACTTGTTGCCTTAGAACCTGTGAATACAGGTTCTTAACTGTAGCTATCTATCATTATATGCCTGACCCCCGCCAAAGCATTCCCAACCAGCCTGTCAAAGTCAAGCCGCGCCTCGGCTTCCTCCACAAATTTCAGTATCGGTTTTGTGCGCGGGTGCCTCGGAGTAAACACCGTACAGCAATCCTCATACGGCAAAACGGAAATCTCAAACGTACCGATTTTCCTGGCCAGCGCAACGGTTTCGTCCTTGTCCATGCCGATCAGCGGACGGAAAACGGGCATCGAAACGGCACAGTCGGTACAGACCAAAGCCCCCAGCGTTTGGCTCGCGACCTGCCCGACGCTTTCGCCGGTGATCAGCGCCCCACAATCATTATTATGCGCGATTTTTTCCGAAATTACCATCATAAACCTGCGCATGATAATCGTAAACAGCTCTTCGGGGCAGTTGTCCTTGATCGCTTCCTGAATCTCCGTGAAAGGAACCACGTGAAGATTTATTCTGCCGCTGTACTCCGCGACCTTATGCAGCAGGCTGTGCACTTTCATTTCGGCGCGTTCGCCTGTATAGGGCGGGGAAGCGAAGTGTATCGCGTCCAGCGCAAGCCCGCGGCGGGCCATCATCCAGGCCGCGACGGGGCTGTCTATCCCGCCTGAGATCAGCGCCGCGGCTTTTCCCGACGAACCCGGGGGAAGCCCGCCCGCGCCCCTGAGCTGGTTGCCGTGTATGTAAGCGGCGCTGTCGCGTATTTCGACCGTAACGGTTATGTCGGGATCATGCACGTCAACGGTCAAATGAGGATACGCGTCCAGCAAAACCGCGCCCAGATCAACGCATATCTCCGGCGACGTCAGGGGAAACCTTTTATCGGCACGCTTGGCGTTTACCTTGAATGTACGCGCCGCCGTGAGCTGGCCCCTGAGGTACGGCACGGCTTCGGCCCTGATAACTTCCATGTCTTTCGGCACCGCCAACGCGCGGGAGATGCCGGAGAGCCCGAACACCTTTTCGCAGATGCGCACGGCGGCGTCCAAGTCACAGCCCTCTCCAAGCGGCTCGGCCGCCACGGCGGACTGCGCCGCCGCGAACCGCCAGCCTCCCAAAACAGAGAGGCGGCGGCGCAGCGTTTTTGTGAGCATATCCTCAAACGTCCGGCGGTTCAGCCCCTTGAGGGCCAGCTCGCCGTGTTTTAACAAGATGATTTCCGTCATGCGGTTGTTTTCTCCTGAACGTCTTTTGTTTTACTTTTTTGTGCGCAGAAAATTCCGTGCGTCGCGCAGGCCGTATATCAGCATGTCTATGTGCTCCGGCGCGGTGTAGCGCGAAAGGCTTATGCGAAGCGCGCTTGACACCCGGTCGTCGCCGAGTCCCATGTTTTTCAGCACGCGGCTTTTTTTTCCCTTGCCGCACGCCGATCCGGAGGACACGTATATCCCGCGCTCGGACAAAAAGTTGATCAGGTTCTCCGACTCATACCCCACGACAGAAATGTTTGTGACGTAGGGCAGCGCGTCCGGCGGCGAGTTGAACTCAATGCCGTCTACCGTCTCAAGCCCGCATACAAGCCGCTGCCTGAGCAGATTGATTCTCTCAAGCGAAGCGGACACGGGCGGCAGCGCGTTTACCGCCGCGCCGAACCCCGCGATAGCGGGCATCGGCTCCGTTCCCGGACGCAGCGAGCTTTCCTGTGTTCCGCCGTACATGACCGGGAGAACGCGCACGCCGTTTTTTTCTTTCTTCAGGCCGCCCCGCACATACAGTGCCCCGGCGCCTTTCGGGCCGTGGATCTTGTGGGCGCTTACACTCATGAGGTCAACGCCCATAGCGGACGGCTTCACGTCGATTTTCCCGAAAGCCTGAACCGCGTCGCAATGTATCAGCGCCCTTGAGCGTGACGACACGACGGCCTGTCGGACGGCCTCCAGCGGCTGCAACGTGCCGACCTCGTTGTTGACGGCCATCAGGCTTACCAGGATCGTACCCTGGTTCACCGCGCGAAAGATCCTATCCTCCGGCACGCGCCCCTGTGAATCTACGGGCAGGCGGATGATCTCAAAGCCCCGCGTTTCCAGGAACTTGACGGCCTCGTCAATGCTGGCGTGTTCGACGGACGAAACGATGATCCGGCGGCCAAAGCGTTTCTGCGCCTCTGCCGCGCCCAAAACGGCGATGTTGTTGCTCTCCGTCCCGCCCGACGTGAAGAATACCTCGCCGCTTTCGCAGCCAAGCCGGCCGGCCAAAGACCTGCGGGCGCTTTCGCGCACGGCCTCCGCCTCTATGCCCTTGCGGTAAAGGGAGGACGGATTGCCCCAGTTGCTGGTCAGCGCCTCCGTCACGGCGTTAAACGCCTCGGGACATATGGGAGTGGTTGCGCTGTTATCAAGATATGCTTCCACCGCGAACACCTCCCGAAAACCTGACGCCTGATATCATATTTATTCCATTATACATCATTTTCACCCCGTTTGTAAACGATAAATTTTTGTAAATTGTAGAATCAGGGTTTTTAAAACACTATATCATGTGTTTTTCGTGTTTATGCTTTATATTTTTAACATATTCAACAAAAAGTATTAACTATATTGTCACAGTATTATATGCTGTTGCGCGTCTAGTTGGCAGTGTTTTGTACGGTTGTAGAGCGTGATGCCCACAACAGGCATAAAAAAACCAAACCAAGAGGAAATGCATGAATTTCTCTTGGCTTTTTCTTTTATCGAACGACAAAATATTTGTCAAGTTTTGGTTAAAGTATTTCACCGCACTTGCATGTGTTTTATGTAAGGGGGGTGGAGTATGAGCGGGGAAATGAAGAACAAAAAAGAACAGGACAAAATCATTTTACCAAAGGAATTACAAATTAAAATGATGGAATTCTTTTTTAAAACTTCAATTCCACGAAAGAAAAAACAAGAACAGTTGCGCCTGTCAAAACCAAATAACGGGAGCGATACATAATGGAAACAGGGATATATATTCGGGTTCCGGCATAAACGCGTTGTTTCTGCCGGCAAGATAGAAATCCTTACCCCAAAGGCCCTGGGTATCAATGGCGGCATGGCTATGGGCCGAAGCGATGTTGATGGATTTTACGCCCGGAATCTTTCCGCTCGTGATCACCAGCTTTCTGATGTCATTGATGTCCGCACGGCTCAAACCCACGCAGTCAACCGCGCAGAGAATGATTCCGCCCCTGCCCGTGTTGTCATCAAGATACACCGCCCGCGCGTACATGTCGTCCAGAACGCCGGCGGCCGGGTTATTTGGGTTATATCCGGCTATGTAATAGGTGTCCGCAGTAACGTCGCCGGGAGTCAGCACGGCCTTGGCGAATCCGGCGGTCCAGCCGCTGCTGGGCTGCGTCCCGAATGCTTCGTCGCCGGACAGCATATATTCAGCGGCGCGCTCCGCGCTTATGAACATGGCGGAGGGCATGACGAACATGATAAGCGAGAGAAGCGCGGCAATCAGGGCGCGGACAAAATTCGGTATCCTGAAAAAACGCGGAATCGTCATGATATTCATTGACATTGCCTCCAATTTGTGATAGCGGATTTGGTTCTGCCCAGCCCCTCCGCCAGGTTCTTACAGCTTTTCGCGGCCTTCCGCCGACCAGTGGCGGTAAAACTCCGTTCCGCGCCATTTGCCTTCCAACAACGCGTGCAGGGTGGTTTCCGCGCTTACCCATTCGTCAATACGGGTCAGCCCGTGAGCCCGCCAGTCGGCGAAAAAGCGGTTCATTTCCTGCGGGTCAATGCTGTTTTGCAGCATCTGTCGGTTTTTCATCCTGACCCATCGGATAGAAAGCCCGGCCTTTGCCACCCTGGTGAGCCGCAGGGCGTCCCCGGCTACGGCCTGCTCCGCCTTTTGAAAAATATCCGCGTAAACATCCAGCATCGCATCGCTCAGGTATTCCCTGTCGCAATTGTCGTTGAAGCCGGTATGAAGCCCGTCGCGCTCCACCATCTCTGTCAGCAGGTCAATATACCGGAGTATATGCTCCGCCGCCGCGCCGTAATAATATTCCGCAAATTCGCGTTTATGCGCTTCTATATCGCAATCAGCGTCCCACAGGAGTTTGCTGATCAGATAAGCCCGCAGCTCATTCAAATCCGTGCTGCCGCCTAAAGCGCCGCAGGCCTGCTCAAACACGCCCTTTACATTGTTCGTTATAAAGCTGCGCATGTTTGGCTGCAGCACGTTCCAGTTCGGGTGGGGCGCGGGATAATGGGCAAAGCCGGTGGTGTAATCCCATATATACAGCCTGTTGCATACCTTTGCCCAGTCACGCAGGTCATGAAGAAAGCCGGTTTCGTCGCAGGACTCGAAGCTGTGAGTAAAACAGCACTCTATGGAACAGAGCCTCACGCAGACGTTATGGCGCGGGCGCAGGCTTTTCGGCGGGCGGCGGCTGTACATATAGGCTAAAGTATCAATGATAACCTCCGGGAATTCCTCCTCAAGCCGTTCGGCGACCTGGTTGACAAACCAAATCAGGCTGCCCGCGTGACTTTCCTCCCTGTCGTCTATCGCGGCGCAGGAGGGGCAGGTGCAATAATTCTCGCAATCGTTTTGCGAAACGGAGATGATCCGGCATTCCGGATTTTTGCGCAGGGCGGCCCGCGCCTTTTCCACCGTGATTTCCAGCACCTCCGGGTTTGTGAGGCACAGCTGCCCGAAATCGCGCAAACGTTTGCCGTTCACAAGGGCAAAATATTCGGGATGCCCGTCAAAATAATCATCGGGATGAATGATGTCCCGCTCAAAGGAGTGCACAAACCACGCGTAGGTCACACCGCCGCCGTATTCCTCCGGCAGGGCGGTTCCGTTCAGGCGGCTTTTTACCGCGAAGCGCGGGTATCCCGTCATATCCTTATAATTGTGCCAGCGATATTCCAGCACAGGCTTTTGCGTGATGTCAAGCTGCGGCAGGGGCAGTTCGGGTACGCAGGGGATTTTTTCGCATGTCGGCGTAAAAAAGCGGCAGCCCAGGCTTTCGAGCAACTCGTAAACGCCATAGATAACGCCGCGCTTGCCGCCGGTAATCCCTATGCCGCCGCCTGTCGTCCGAATTGTAAACGCATCGCCGCCAGGGTTTTGGCCACACACAATGCCCAAGCTTTCCGCCGCCGCCCCAACGGCAATCGCGGGTTCCGTTGGCTTATCCGTTGTGACGGCAAAAGGCGCGGCAGTCATCAAATTCAGGTAGTGCCGCAATTCCGAGGCTGCGTAGCGTTCCCCGGGAGATGCGTCTTCCGCGATCCATATTTTCAGCAATGCTTTTCCGTTTTTTGCAAGCATAAAAACGCTCCTTTGCCATAATTTTACTATATCAATGCGAATCACACGTGTTGAATAACGGGTAAATATGACAGATATAGGGTAAAGTTCACGTCATTGCGAGCGCGGAGAAACTTTGAATAACAGCCAAACACCTCTTCAAAATTAGGATCGTCGTAGCTGTAAAGCGTCACTGTACTGCCTGTTCCTAACGTGCCTCCCTGCACGTCAAACCATCCGTTGTTTCTAACGGTAAGAAAGATATTCTCCAGCTCGTTCTTCGTCACCGACTCCTTGAGTCCGTATATAAATTTCCGCTCATGGTCGATAATCGTAGTCGAGTTTGCTTTAGCGGCCAACTTGACATATAAGTACTCATACATGTTCGTGAAATTTACAATGCCTGTGCCGTAATAGGGATCCACAGAGCTGTTTGTATTCCAACCGTTTGGAACCTCCGCGGTTTCTTTCAGAATGGTTTGAATTGCCGCCGGGGTTAGCGTGGGTTCCAGCGACTTTAAGGTTGCGGCGGCGGCCGCCACAAATGGAGCCGCCATGGAGGTGCCGGAATAGTATGCATGATCGTTATTCTTTATTGTACTGTAAACATTAACACCAGGAGCGGCAATATCAACACATGAACCATAATTTGAAAATGAAGCCAGAGCATGGGTTGAATCAACAGCTGATACGGTTATCGCAGGAGGAACATTGGCAGGAAAATAATCATTGGCATCTTCTTCATTATTACCGGCCGCGACCACACATGTTACTCCCGCAGCTTCAGCATTTTCAATCGCTTCTGCCACCGTTTGAGCTGTTCCCTTTGCCCCAAGGCTCATATTAATTACATCCACACCATCCTCAACCTGTGCGTCAATTGCCGCCCTGAGTTGGATAGCTGAAGGTCCGAGTGTTATTTGGAAGGGTCCGAATCTAATGGTAAAACTATTGTAAAAAAGATTGTAGGGTTTCACTTTTACGTTTGACAACGTGTTGGCAATGATAATACCCGCCACATGTGTTCCATGACAAAGATCACGACCAAGAGAATCTTTACGACCGGCAGGATCTTTATCAATTATGTCATAAGGCTCACGGCCGGGAAGCACTCGCGGGTTGCTTGGATCTTCGTTAAAATCAATATGATATGCGTCCACTCCGGAATCAATTACACCGACAATTACCTCCGGCAAATTCATACCTGAAATCGTTTGATTTAATATTGGCGAACCTACCATATCTTGTCCCCGTGTTTCAGGGTCAGGAAAAACAGTATTGGCAAGAGATATCAGATTGTCGTATTCAACATATTCAACATATGATAGGCTGTCAAAATAGTCGAAAGCGCTTGCGGACGCCACAGCGTCTTCATATTGCAGAACATGCAGATTTTGATAACCCTCAACCTTGGCAACTGCGTTGCAGTCATTGGGCAACGCACTGTTGGAAACCGTTTTCACTATGAGACGGTTTGTGTTGACAATTTCACTCGCCGTCTCTTCATCCTCTGTCTCTCCATTTGTCGTCCCTTCACCCGAGGATTCTCCATTCGCTATTTCTTCAGTTTCTGCCTCTTCAGTTAATACTATCTCCATGTATTCTGCGCGATCCTCTAACAGCTCAGACAGCTGAACCATAAATTCCTCAAGAGTGAGGCTTGCGTTGCCTATGGCAATAATTGGAATGTTCCCTGTTGTGCTTAAGATTACAACCAGCGCTACAAAAACAGCCAAGATCTTTTTGAACTTTTTCATGATCAAACTTTCTTTTTTCATTTTTGTTTACTTTATTGCTTTAAAGTGCACAAGAAACTTCATTCCTGACCATCGATAATTATTTAAAATTACCTCCTTGACTTTATTATAACATAAAGCAGTACCTTGTCAATGCAGAAGTTTACCTTGGATTTTTGTCGCAGTTGCATAAAAAACAAAATGTACTCAGTATTTTAAACAAGATAGCTGGTCGCTTTCCCCTCAATACTTCACCCGGCGTTTCACATCAAATCCGAACCCGCCGTTGTTTATTTTTGCAAACGGGCGGTTCGGTTGTGTATTCAGCCGTAAGAGAATATGAAAAAAACGCCCGGAAAGGATTTTACGATTCCTTTCCGGGCGTTTACAATGTAATGATAAAAGTAATTACTTTATCTATGAGTGTGTATACTTGTCAAGCTACACGACCTGCTGGAACAGGGAATTTATACCACTGAGGTTTTTCTGGAGCGCTCCCGCGTATTATCCGAAAGATCAAA
>WRED01000027.1 GCA_009779495.1 Oscillospiraceae bacterium
CCCTTTTTTTTTTTAAATTATTTTTTAATGTGTTTTTTTCTTTTTTTTATTTCATAAAATTTCACTTTTCTTTTTTTTTTTTTTTTTTTGGAAAAATAAAAAATTTTTCCGCCCGCCGCAAACCCCTTTTTCGCCCATATCAAAAAAGAATCCCCGCTTTCCGAAAAAATCCTTGACTTTCCCCGATAATTTGGTATAATAATAAATTGCTGTGCTATATGTGCGGCGAAGCCCTGTGCGCAGGGCAAAAGGCGGGCAACCCGCCGCTATCCTTGCTGTGCTAACAACACGGCCAAAGTCCAAAAGGAGGTGCAAACATGTCAGCAAACAGCTACGAGACCATGATGGTCTTCTCCATGACAGGAGGAGAGGAAAACATCCGGGGTCTGATCGAGAAGTTCAAGGCGCTGGTGGAAGAGAACGGGACGCTCGAAGGCGTTGACGAGTGGGGCAAGCGGAGACTCGCCTACCCCATTAACGACGAGCCTGAAGGCTACTACATCCTGATGAACTACACAAGCGGCCCGGATTTTCCGGCGGAGCTTGAGCGCATTGTCAAGATCACCGAGGGTGTTCTGCGCTCGCTCATCGTCCGAAAATCCTGAGCAAGAAGAAGGGGGAAATGAAAAATGCTTAACTGTGCGGTCATTATGGGAAGGCTCGTGGCCGATCCCGAGCTGCGCACAACGACTACAGGCGTTTCCGTCACGTCTTTCAGAGTCGCGGTGGACCGCAACTTTGTCAGGCAGGGCGAGGAACGCCAGGCCGATTTTCTCGACATCGTCGCGTGGCGGCAGACAGCCGAATTCGTGACGCGCTTTTTCCGCAAGGGATCCATGATCGCTGTCCAGGGCGCGATACAGACGCGTTCCTACGAGGACAAAAGCGGAAACAGGCGCACGGCCGTCGAGATCATCGCGGACAACGTCAGCTTCTGCGGCTCCAAGGCCGAAACCGGCGGCGGAAACGTGACCAACCGCTATGACGACCAGGTCCCGCCCACGCCGTATAACAACGCCCAGGCTCAGATTCAGGCGCAGCCCGCGCCGTCTTTCGCGTCTGGTACGCCGGGGGACTTCAGCGATATCCAGGACGACGACGAGCTTCCGTTCTGATTCGTCCGAACTTTACTGTAAGGAGGTATAAACTTTTATGGCTTATGATAAAAGCGAGAGAAGACCGAACAAAAAAGGACGCAGAAAGGTTTGCTCCTTCTGCGTCGATAAGGTTGAAGCGATAGATTATAAGGACATCGGCAGGCTCCACAAGTTTATCTCGGACAGGGCGAAGATCTTGCCCCGCCGTGTAACAGGTACCTGCGCCGCCCATCAGCGCGAGCTGACGACGGCGATCAAGCGTGCTCGTCATGTCGCTCTCCTGCCTTATACCAACGAATAAATTAGGAGGAAAGAGACATGAAAAGAACGTATCAACCGAAAAAGCGCCATCGCAAGATGGAGCACGGCTTCCGTAAAAGGATGGCCGACCGCAACGGCCGCAAGGTTCTTGCCCGCCGCCGCGCCAAGGGACGCAAAAGGCTGTCCTACTAAAAGCAAAGGGCAAGACGTTATGCCTGATTTTATCACGCTAAAACTGAACAGCGATTTCCGCCGCGTATACGGGCGGGGAAAATCCTGTGCCGGCCCTGTGCTGGTGACCTATTGCCTGAGAAACCGCGAGGGCGTCTGCCGCTTCGGTATCACCACAAGCAAAAAGCTCGGCGGCGCGGTTCAGCGTAACCGCTGCCGCCGGGTCATCAAGGAAGCGGCATACCATATCGCCCCGCTTTGCGCAGGCGGCTGGGATGTCGTTTTTGTGGCTCGCGTGAAAACACTTCACGTGAAGAGCACCGCCGTCGAACGGGAAATGAAAGGTCAGCTTAAACGCCTCGGTGTACTGGAGGCGGCAAGCGGCAAGCAACAGGCGGCCAGTGGCCGTCAATTCAGCGGACCAGGTCAAAAAGAAAGTGTATGAAGAATTTTTTACTGCGAGCGATCGCGTTTTACAGAAAACGCATATCCCCGCTGTTCCCCCCGATGTGCCGGTACTATCCGACCTGCTCGGCCTATGCCGCCGAAGCCATTGAGGTTCACGGCGCGCTTAAGGGAACGCTTTTGGGGCTTCGGCGCGTACTGCGCTGCAACATCTTTTTTCCGGGCGGGTACGATCCGGTGCCCGTCAAGCGGCAAGGGACAAGCCGCAAATAATTAAGTGAGAAGTAAGAACCTGTATTCATATGGAGGTTCTAATAAGAGGTTCTAATGTCATATTTTTATGGGATTTTCGGATTTGTCCTTCGGCAAATATTTTTCGCCGTCAACAACTACGGCCTGGCGCTGATCATCTTTACCTTTTTGACGAGGCTTCTGATGTTCCCGGCCTCTATCGGCCAACAGAAGAACACGGCCAAAACCCAGCGTATGCAGACAAAGATCAAGAAGATCCAACAGCAGTACGCGGGCGACCAGCGCAAGATACAGGAGGAGACTCAGGCTTTATACAGCCGCGAGGGTCACAATCCCCTCAATGCGGGCTGCCTACCGATGGTGGTGCAACTGCCGATCATTTACGGGCTTATCGGCGTGATTTACCGCCCGCTGACTTATGTCCTGCAAATTTCCGAGACGCATGTAACCGCGCTGACAGACGCCCTTGGGAAGCTGATGGAGCTGTCCACGCGCAACGCCCGCACGGTTCAGCTGCTCGTGTTTGACCACTTGGACGAGCTTGCGGGCTCCGTTCCGGCCGATGTCTACGAAAAGATCGCCGGATTCAACTTCACCTTTATGGGCTTTGAATTGGGCAAGGTTCCGTCGTACAGGGAGTTCAACGTTTTGTGGCTGATCCCGATCCTGTCGTTTTTGTCGTCTTTCGCCAGCAGCCTTTTTATGTACTTTAAGCAAAAGCAGACGAATCCCGAAATGGCGAAAAATCCGACCATGGGCTGCATGACTTTCGGTATGCCGCTGTTTTCCCTGTTTTTGGCGTTTCAGTTCCCGGCCGGCATCGGCATGTACTGGATCGCGTCCAATCTGTTTGCGTTTTTGCAGACTGTCATTCTGAATTTTACGTACAATCCGAAAAAAATGATCGCGCGTATTTTAGTCGAGGAGACGATACAGCGCCGTTCCAAGGAAGAAAATTTAAAGCGTATATCGAAAATAAAAAGTTAACAACTAAATATAAATATTAGGTGGTGTTATATTTGATTAAGGAAGCAACAGGTACGGGTATAACCGTGGAGGAAGCCTTTGAGAACGCCAAAATGCTCTTAAACGCCCCCGACGAAGTGACCGTTGAGCATGAGATAATCGACGAAGGAAAGAAAAAAACATTCGGGCTTTTCGGCGGAACGCCCGCAAAGGTGCGCGTGTTTTACAACGTCTCGCCTTTCTCTGAGGCGGAGGAATATATCACGGCCATCCTGCACGGCATGGGCGTGAGCGAGGTCAAAATGGAGATCGAGGAAGCGGACGGCACGGTACAGATACAGCTGGACTGCGGCAAGGATCAGGGCACCGTTATAGGCCGCCGCGGCGAGGTACTTGACGCCATCCAGTACCTTACAAGGCTCATCATCAACAAGGAGTCGGATAACTACAAGCGTGTTTCCATCAATATAGGAAGCTACCGCGAGAAGCGTGAGGAGACCCTGAAAGATCTCGCGAAAAAAAACGCCGCGAAAGTGAAGAAGTACGGCAGGAGCGTCGCGCTTGATCCTATGAACCCCTACGAGCGCAGGGTCATCCATACCGCGATACAGGAGATTGACGGCGTCACCTCCCATTCCGTCGGCAACGGCAACGAGCGCAAGGTCATCATCACCTCAAGCGATGGCGGCTACAAGGGCGGACGCGGACGCGATAGCAAGGACGGCTTCAAGGGCAAGCAGGGCAACAAACGCTACGGGGATTCGCCGAAAGAGTACCCGCCCAGAGAGTACCCGCCCAAGGAGTATACCCCTCCGAAAGACTCGGCGCCAAAGGAGTTCGCTCCCCGGGACTTTACGTCCCGTGAATACCCGCCCAAGGAGTATGCGCCCAAGGATAGGGATTCCGCCGCGCAAAAAGAAAAAGCGCAGCCAAAAAAAGAACCGCGCTCAGGCTCGGCTCCCGGTTCGCTTTACGGAAAAATTGAACCAAAGCAGCGCTGACGCCACAGTGAAAATCTTAGAATTTGTATTTCAAATGGCGTCAACGCGCCAGGAAAGTAAGTTTTAGCATGAATCAAAAGGCGGCAAAACGCCAAGCAGCAAAAAGAAAAACCGCCGCGCAGAAAGCATCCGCGCAGAGAGCGGCTGCCATTAGGCGCGGGGAAGAGGTTTACGGCAGCGGATTCGCGAGGTTCTGGTTGAAGAAACGCAAGCAGAACCTGTATTTGCTGTTGTCTTTTTTGCTTGTGGGCATGTTCGCCGGGTGTCTTTTTGTGGGAATCGCGATCGGTAAAAAGCTGAACATGATCAACTTCGACTTAAGCGGCGGCTATGACTACAGCAACGTTCACGAAAGCTATTCAGCCGACGAGGAGGAGGATCCCGACTTCGCGCCCGTAAACGATATTACCGACGCCGCCTCGCTCAAGGACTGGCTTCGGAAGTGGGCAAGCAACGGCGGCGAAAAGATGTACAATAAAAACATCGTCAACTGCCTGCTGTGCGGGATCGACTCCGACTCCGGCAATATGGTAGGCGGGCGGGCCGACGCTATGATCCTTTTGTCTTTGGACAAGAGAACGAACAAGATCACGCTGACGTCGCTTATGCGTGACTCCTATACGTATATGAATATAAACGGGGACGAGATCTACTACAAGCTCAATTCCGCTTACAACTGGGGCGGCCCGGCGACTCTTGTCGAGGCCATCGAGAACAATTATAAGATTAAGATCGACAACTATGTCTGCGTGGACTTCAATACGTTCCCAAAAGTGATCAACGCCCTGGGCGGCGTGACGCTTGAGGTGCAGCGATACGAGGCCAACTATATCAACAGGACCACAAGGCACACCATCAGCTACGGCCCGGCAGTCACGCTTGACGGCTGGGAGGCGCTTGTATTCTCGAGGATACGCTACAGCGATATCGACGGCGACATCAGCCGCACGCGCCGCCACAGGCAGGTCATCATGGCCCTGATCAATAAGGCGAGGGACGCGTCAGCCGGACAGATCAACAATATGCTGAATCAGCTGCTGCCTTTCGTGCGCACGAACTACAGCAGGACGCAGATCCTGTCCATGAGCGCCCAGGCAATGGTCGGGGGCTGGGTGGATTATGACATTACGCAGTTGACGATGCCGCAAACGGATACGGAGGATCACGACAACGAAACCGTAACGGGTAAAAGTACCCATATACAGACAAAGTACGGCTCCGCGCCCGAGTTTTTCTGGATCGTTGACTACCAGCTTGACGCGCGGCGGCTCCAGATGGAGATATACGGTCAGACGAATATTGAGTTGCACGACGACAGGGTGTCGCCTTTCGACTTTATCTCAAGGATCACTTACGCCACGACGCAGCGGTATGAAACTGGGACGGAGCCTGAAACGGGTACGGAGAACGGCGAAACTACAGAGGATTCAAACGGCAGAGGACATGAGCGCGTAAGCCTTTTTGATTGGTTCAATAGATGATAGACGCTAGATCGTTAGACGGTAGAACGTTCTTTACTGAAACGTAGTATAAAAATCGCCTGTCACATATTACTTGTGGCAGGCGATTTTTATGTTGCATTAAGTAAAGAACGTCTACAATCTACTATCTAGCGTCTAGTCTAGTATGTGAATGTTGCGGACTGACGCCAGCGGCCATCCACCGCCGCGTTTATGAGCCCGAAAGAGCCGAAGCCGAGCCTGCCCGTTATCTTGACCGGCATGTCTACGGAAAAGGCGGACAGAAGCCCGTCGGCATTTACCGTCGCCTTGAGCGTCGCGCCTGTGTACACCACGCTCGCGTTGTTGAGGGTGAAAGGCTGAAGGTCCTCGGGCTTTACGTTCAGCGTGTCCATGCAGGACGAGTGAACGGGCGGCTTGAAGTTAAGATCGTCGCTGCGTTCCTCCTTTAAGACAATCGTGATGGCCCAGCCGCCGCCGCTTTTGACGCACGTGGCGCTCTTGACGCCGCTCGCCGGGAGCTTGCTCATCTTTGCATCGCCGTCAATGGGCAGGAGGCGCAGTATACTGTCTCCCGAGGACGTCTTGCCGTTTGTGTACGTGCCCGACTTCTTTGTAGGGTATGTATTCATGGGGGCAAGCATGTTCTCGGCGGCTCCGCGCGCGAGGCCCAGAGAAAATTCCGTCAGGTCGGCGTTCTGCCCTTCCGTAATGCTTATGGTCATCTTGTTTTTGTTCGCCTTTGTCGCGTTGGCCGCGTCGTTGTAAAACGCCACGATCTGCGCGGCGGTTCCGCCCACGGGCGCGATCAGGGCGGGCTTTGTCGTGGGTTCGGACGGGGCGGGAGCTTCGGTCGTTGAGGTCGGTTTTGTTGTCGTGTCGGATATGGGCGGAGTGGTTACGATTACGCTTTCAGTTTCGGTTTCCGTTTCGGACGGAGCTTCCGTCGTAGTGTCCGTCGGCGTCTCGATGGGTTCGGTTTCTGTAACGGACGGGTCGGTTTCCTCGATGGTCTCCGGGGTGGTGGTTGCGCCCTCTTTGCCGCCGGAACAGGCCGCGAGGGAAAATACCAAAGCGGCGGCCAGCAGCAGCGCGAGAAGCTTAGTTAAATTTTTCAAGTTAATTCTCCTTATCTATTTTTAATGATCATAATCAGTTTATATGATTATACCGCGCTGTGTCAATTGATGCTTTTGTAGATTATCCGCGTGTTTTTTTGTGCATATTTGATACCTAAACATCTCTTTGTAAACTTTTTTTGAATAGTTGAAAAAATACGAGTCAAAAAGTGGAATTCACTTTCCATATGTGCTATAATATATAATTGTATATCTTTAGCAGGGAGATGGTCGCCAAAGTTATGCCAACGAAAAAGAAAAAAAAGAAGAAAAAGAATCAATCGTTGCTGTACATGATGATCGTCATGGCGGCTTTGGCCGTCGTGTCGGCGGCTGTCATGACGTATACGTACATGAACGGCGGAAACGCCTCGTCTGAAAACGAGACGACTGAGCCGGAGCCGTCGGACGCGCTCACGGACTACGGCTCTTTCGTGCTGTCTGAGGGCGCGCTTCGCTATCCGCTGCTGCCCACTGACATCAGGGGGCTGTTGGTCGAGCTTGATCCCGGCGGCGTCTTTACGTTTTACGAATACGCGGACGGGCGGCTCAATCGCTATCAGAACGTCAAGACCGTCAGCGTCAGCGTCGAGTGCAGCCGCCAGAACATACCCGCGACGGTGTACTACGCTGAAAAGGACGGCAGACTCACGGGCTTCGGCCTGTTTACCACGGCGATCAGCGGCGCGAACGTGAAGCTGTACGACTACGCGTTTTTCAAGGCCGTGACCGCGCCGGACGGCTACGGCAAAAACCGCGCCCTGCTGCTGGTTGATTTCGACAAGGACGACTTCGCGTCGGACAACAAGGCGTATTCCGAGATTTTTTCGTGGAATCCCGACAGCGGCAAGGCGGATAAGCTGACGAGCGAAAACGGGCGCACGGTGGATGAACTTGGCCGTATGCGCACCGATTGGGCCGTGATCACGGATCAGCTCTTAAAAAGCTGCGGGGGAAAGCGGCTGTACCTGTCAGGGCGGAACTACAACCTCAACAACTTAGACCGCATATGTGACGCGCTGGTGATTCCCGATTCGGCCTCGGCGCCCCAGAAAGCGGTCACGGGAATAACGGGCGCTTACCTCAAGGTCACGGACGGCGGCAACACGCTTGTGTTCCTCAGGGAAACGGGAAGAGACAGCTTCGCGGCGTTCAAAAAGAGCAACGGGACCGAAACCGCCGTCAAGGAGTTTGAGGGCAGGCTGCCGGACTATCTGATGTGCGGTGACTTCCTTTTGCATAAAGAAACGCTGGTATTGACTGAAATATCGTCGGGCATGGAAGCGAAACTGAAAGTCGAGGTGAAGAGCCCCGTGTCTTTCAGCATAAGCCCCGACGGGCGAAAGCTCGTCATCTTCGGCGGCGGCGCACAACAGACGGCTGTGTTCTACGACCTTTCCACGGGGGAGAGCGAGGCATCGCGGGAGGACAATATCTTCTCCGCCGAATACACGCAGATCATATGGCTGCAAAACGACGTTTTTGCCGCCATGGCGGTTCAAGACGGAAGCTTGGTTTACCGCGTGTGTAAATTCTGATAAATAACTTACCGCTTGCCGCTTAAATGTTTTCTCTCCTGAAATCGACGGTAAGCTCATTGATGGACATCTCAAGCTTGGTATATTTTACCCCTGCCGCGTCAAACATACGCTTTGAGGCTTTGACGGGGACGGTATCTGCGTACTTGTCGGAGATGTAGACCACCTCTTTTATCCCGCACTGGATGATGGCTTTAGCGCACTCGTTGCACGGAAACAGCGCGACGTATATCCTGCATCCGTGCAAACTTCCGCCGTCGTTGTTAAGTATGGCGTTAAGTTCCGCGTGGCATACATAGGGGTACTTTGTGTCGTAGCTGTCGCCGTCGCGCTCCCACGGGAAGTCGTCGTCGCTGCAGCCCGCGGGCAGCCCGTTGTAGCCCACAGACATGATTTTATTTTGAGCGTTGACGATGCAGGCCCCCACGCGCGTGTTGGGATCTTTGCTGCGGTAAGCGGACAGCATGGCGACGCCCATGAAATATTCGTCCCAGGAAATATAATCGTTTCTTTTCGGCACGGTGGTTCTCCTTTTGTTTTTTTAATTATTCTACCACATCTTGTATGCCTTTACAATGCTGTATGTGAATTATATCGCATCCAATGTCTAAAATCTAACATCTGGAAAAGGATGGTTCATCACTATGGGAATCATAAAAAAAATCTTCGGCGACTACTCGTCAAAAGAGATCAAGCGGCTTATGCCCATGTGCAACAAGGCGCTCGCTCTTGAGGAGGAGTATGCCCGCCTGACCAACGAGGAGCTTCAGGCCAAAACCCCGCAGTTCAGGACACGGCTCGAAAAGGGCGAAACGCTGGACGACCTTCTGCCCGAGGCTTTCGCCGCCTGCCGGGAGGCATCCTGGCGTGTGCTGAATATGAAGCACTTCCCTGTTCAGATTATCGGCGGAGCAGTCCTGCATCAGGGGCGTATCGCCGAGATGCGCACCGGTGAGGGCAAGACGCTTGTCGCCACGCTGCCCGCCTACCTCAACGCTCTGACGGGACAGGGCGTGCACATCGTCACGGTCAACGACTACCTGGCCCGCCGCGACTCTGAGTGGATGGGCAAGGTTTACCGCTTTATGGGCCTGACGGTGGGGCTTATCGTCCATGATCTTGACAACGCTGAACGCAAACAGGCGTACAACGCCGATATCACCTACGGCACGAATAACGAGATGGGCTTTGATTATCTGCGCGACAACATGGTGCCTTACAAGGAGCAAAAGGTGCAGCGCGGCCACGTATTCGCCATTGTGGACGAGGTTGACTCGATCCTGGTGGACGAGGCGCGCACGCCGCTCATCATTTCCGGCAAGGGCGACCAGTCAACGGACCTGTACCGCCAGGCGAACGCCTTTGCCCATACGCTGAAAGGCGTAAAGGTCAAGGAGATCAACTCCAAGGAGACGGCCGAGGACGTCTCCGCCGACGGCGACTTCATCGTGGACGAAAAGGCGCGGACAGCGTCTCTCACAAAAGCGGGCGTAGCGAAAGCGGAGAAATATTTCGCGCTTGAAAACCTGATGGACGCGGAGAACATGACGATCCAGCACCACATCAATCAGGCGATCAAAGCCGTCGGCGTCATGAGACGCGACGTGGACTACGTGGTGAAAGACGGCGAGGTACTGATCGTCGACGAGTTTACGGGGCGCATCATGCTTGGCCGCCGCTATAACGAGGGGCTTCATCAGGCCATCGAGGCCAAGGAGGGCGTGAAAGTCGAGCACGAAAGCAAGACGCTGGCCACGATCACGTTCCAGAACTACTTCCGTTTGTACGGCAAGCTGTCCGGCATGACAGGAACGGCCATGACGGAGAGCGCGGAATTCCAGCAGATCTATAAGCTGGACGTGATTGAGATTCCGACGAATAAGCCCATGATCCGCCAGGACAACGCCGACGTCGTGTACAAGACGGAGCAGACGAAATTCAACGCCGTCATTGATCAGATCACGCAGTGCCACGAAAAAGGCCAGCCCGTGCTTGTGGGTACGGTTTCCATTGAGAAGTCGGAGGTTTTGAGCGCGATGCTCCGGCGCAGGGGGATCAAGCACGAGGTTCTCAACGCGAAGTTCCACGACAAGGAAGCGCAGATCGTAGCGCAGGCCGGCAAGTACGGCGCGGTCACCATCGCCACGAACATGGCCGGGCGCGGAACCGATATCATGCTGGGCGGAAACCCGGAGTTCCTGTCGAAAGCCGAAATGCGGCGGGAGGGCTTTTCGGAGGAGCTTATCGTGGAGGCGACAGGCTTCGCGGAAACGGGGGACGAAGAAATTATCAGGGCGCGAAATGAGTTTTCCGCGCTTGAAAAGAAATATAAGGAACAAATCAAGGACGAGGCGGAGGCGGTCCGCCGGGCGGGCGGGCTGTTTATCGTGGGTACGGAGCGGCATGAGTCCAGGCGTATCGACAATCAGCTTCGCGGGCGCGCCGGGCGTCAGGGCGACCCCGGCGAGTCACGCTTTTACCTGTCACTGGAGGACGACCTCATGCGCATCTTCGGCGGCGAGCGGCTGACCACGGTCATGAACGCGCTGAAAACCCCGGAGGATATGCCCATTGAGGCGAAGATGGTCACCTCTTCCATAGAACGCGCGCAGAAGAACGTGGAGGGGCGCAACTTTGCCACGAGAAAGAGCGTGCTCCAGTTCGACGACGTGATGAACCGCCAGCGCGAGCTTATCTACGGCCAGCGTAACAAGGTACTTGACGGCGAGGAGCTGAAACCCGTTATACTGAATATGCTCGATGAGAGCATCACGGAGTCGCTGGACTTCTACTGCTCCGCCGCCGTGCCGAAAGACGACTGGAACATTGAGGGGCTGAAAGAAAAATTTCTGGGCTGGCTTACGGCGGAACGGGATTTCAGAAATGGATTTGACAGAACCGAAGCCGCCGAAACGCTCACGCAAAGAGGGCGCGAGCTTTACGAAAAACGCGAGGCGGAGTTCGGTCCTGAGATCATGAGAAGCCTTGAGCACATGATCCTGCTTCGCAACGTTGACAACAAGTGGATGGATCATATCGACGCGATGGACGAGCTGCGGCGCGGCATCGGGCTGCGGGCGTACGGCCAGCAGGATCCTGTCGTGGCGTACCGCCTTGAAAGCTTTGACATGTTCGACGAGATGACCGCCTCTATCCGTGAGGATACGGTGCGGCAGATGCTCACCGTTCGCGTAAAGAGCCAGGAGGAAACGAAGCGCGAGCAGGCCGCGAAGATCACCATGACGCAAAGCGGCGGGACGAGCGACGGCAGCGAAAAGGGCAGGACGGTCAAAAAAGGCGCAAAGGTCGGACCGAACGAGCTGTGCCCGTGCGGAAGCGGGAAGAAGTACAAGAACTGCTGCGGAGATGTGAGGAAGAATTCTAAGGGATAAGCTTATGAACAATCACCAGCACACACACGCGGGCAAGGCTGTCAGCTATGATTTGGGCCGCCCGGAGTATCCGGATGATTTTTTTGATTATTTATATAACGAGATCGGTTTTCAAAAGGCCGATACCGTTATGGATATCGGATGCGGAACGGGAAAAATTACAAGGCGCTTTCTGGAGCGCGGCAGCAGGGCCGTCGCCATAGAGCCGGACGGCGAAATGCTGGCGCTGGCGGACCAACGCTTGCAGGCATACCCTGATTACGTTTCTTTCCAGCGGACTGCCGAAGCTACCGGGGTTGACACCAGCTCGGTCGATCACGTGTTTTGCGGCAATTCTTACCATTGGTTTGAAAGAGAAAAGGTGATATCGGAGCTCAGGCGGATATTGCGCCCGAATGGCTTGATTGTAATCGCGACCTTGGGCGGCGGCTCCAATCCCTTTGACGGGGAACAGGGAAAAATCTCTGAAGCATTCAAAAGAACTGTTCCGCGCGGGAACCCGGATGTTTCGCCGCCGTTCAGAGAGGGAGCTTTTACGGAAAAAATATTTTTTTACACGGTACATGAAACTTTCGATGAACTTTTACACGGCTATTTGTCAACGTCCTTTATGCCATCCCCCGGAGACGCCGAATATGACCTTTTCTCCGAAGCTGTCCGTGATCTGTTTCATCGTTATCAAAACGGCGGAACACTGGCGGCGGCCATGCGGCTGCATTGTGTAATTGGCCGCGCGGAAAATCTTATCTGAAATACGTTACAAAACAAAAGGAAAATCATATGGCCATTAAAAACATTATCTTCGATATGGGCGGCGTGATTATCGACTACAGCCCCCGCAAAACGCTGTCAAAATATTTTAGTGATGGGCGCGACGTTGAGCTTATTATGGACGTACTGTACGGCTCCGGCAGTCCTGTGAAAGATCTGTGGGGGCAAATGGATATCGGCGCCATGACGTCGGCGCAGGTCGCGGCGCAGGCGTGTCTGTATCTTCCGGAGCGGCTGCGCGAAAAGCTGACATGGCTTTTGCTCAACTGGTGGGACGAGATGCCTCCTTTCCCCGCCATGTGCGAATTCATCCGTGAGCTTAAAGAGAAAGGCTTCGGGATATATCTGCTGTCGAACACGCCTGAGGAGTTTCACGAGCGGAAAGCGTCGATCCCGGCGTTTCAGTATTTCGACGGCTTTATCGCGTCCTGCGACCATCAGCGCGTGAAGCCCGGGCCGGAGATTTTCCGCATTCTCTTCGACACGTTTTCACTCGATCCGGCCGAATGCTATTTCATCGACGACCTGCAACGCAACATTGACGGCGCGGCGGCTGTCGGCATGAAAGGGCATTGCTATGCGCACGGGGATGTTGATGTTTTGCGCCGTGCGATGATTGATGAGGGGATATTTTGAAATGAAAATTGAGAATTGTTGACGGGCGTTGCCCGTACCCATTCTCAATTCTCAATTCCATTTCCCGTGAGGATACTATGTCCTGTTTCTCCAACATCTTAAAAAACGCCGCCGAAACGCAAACCATCCTTTCGGCAATCACGAAAACCCGGCTGCCGATGGGCGTGCTGGGCCTTTCGCATATTCACAAGGCGCATCTTACGGCCTCTTTGTGCGAGCTGCTGGGGAGAAAGGCGCTTCTGATCGCCCCTGACGAGGCGCAGGCGTCGCGGCTTGCGGAGGACATGCGTGCACTGGGCGCGGACGCTTTTCTCTACCCCGCACGGGACTTCGTGTTCCGCACCGCCGAAAGCCGCTCGCGGGAGTATGAGCATCTGCGCCTGAACGTCCTTTCCCGCATGGCGGACGGCCGCTATGACGCGGTCGTGTGCTCGGTGGAAGCGGCTCTGCAGCTGACTCTTCCGCCGGATGAACTGAAAAAACGCGGCTTCACCCTGCGCGCGGGCGGCGATATCCCCATGAATGAGCTGAAATCGCGGCTTGTGAACGCGGGCTATGTCAGCTCCGGCCAGGTGGACGGCCCGGGGCAGATGTCCTCGCGCGGCGGGATCATAGACTTTTTCCCGCCCAACAGCGCCCTGCCCTGCCGGTGCGAGCTGTGGGGCGACACGGTGGACAGCCTCGCTTTCTTCGAGACGGAGAGCCAGCGCCGCTTGGAAAACATAAACGAGATCACTGTAACGCCCGCCAATGAGATCATCGTGAGCGGCGGCGAAGCTTTCTCGGATACGCTTGAGGCTTTCGCGGCGGGACTTCGCGGCAAGGGCGCCGTGAACGCGAAAGCTCTCATCAAAAACGACATTGAGCAACTTTCGGCGGGCGTCCGCCTCGCGTCCGTCGATAAATACCTGCCGCTCATATACGATAAGCCCGCGTCGGTTTTCGATTACGCGGAGGGCGCGATGCTGCTGGTCAGCGAGAGCTTTTCTGTCCGGGAACGGGCGGGCGCGTGCCATCAGCTTTTACTCGAGGAAATGCGTTCCCTGCTGGAGGAGGGCGTGCTTTGCCGGGGGCTTGACCGCTATACGCTCACGTGGGCAGAGCTTTTGTCCCGTTACGAAAAGCTGGGCGCGGTCTACCTCGATAACCTGCCCCGCGGCAGCTTTGATACGGGAGTCCGCGAGCTTGTCACCATGAACGCCCGCCAAAGCTCCGCGTGGAACGGCTCCTATGCCGGGCTTGTCCAGGACATCGCGCCGGCTTACGAAAAGCGCGGCACGATCGTCGTCATGTCGGGCGCGGAGAAAACGGCCAGAGCTTTGGCGGAGGATCTGCGCAACGACAGTTATAACAGCATGTATTTCCCCGCTTTCCCGAAAGAGTTCCTACCCGGCGCGGTGAATGTCCTGCCCGGCAGCCTGTCGATGGGAATGGACTACCCCGGAGAAAAATTCACGCTGATCACCTATGGCAGCCGGTACAGCCAGCCTGTAAAGTCGGCTCAGTCGAAGAAAGACGCTAAAAACGCCTTTAACAGCCTTGAGGAGCTGCACAGGGGCGACTACATCGTCCACAACGCCCACGGCATCGGCATTTTCGACGGCATACAGAAGCTGGAGGCCGGCGGCGCGGTCAAGGACTACATCAAAATCAAGTACGATAAAAGCGACGTGCTGTATGTGCCGGTGACGCAGCTTGACCAGGTGTCCAGGTACATCGGCCCGAAAAGCGGCCCCGACCAGACCGTCCGGCTCAACCGCCTTGGCGGCAAGGAGTGGCAAAAGACCCGCTCCAAGGTCAAGGCCGCCGTTAAAGATATGGCGAAGGAGCTGATTGAGCTTTACTCGAAGCGCAGGCAGATACAGGGCTTCGCCTTTTCGCCGGACATTGATATGCAAAACGACTTTGAGCGGCGATTCGAGTTTGAGGAGACGGCCGACCAGCTGAGATGTATAGACGAGCTGAAGTCAGACATGGAAAAGCCGTACCCCATGGACCGCCTTTTGTGCGGCGACGTGGGCTTCGGCAAGACAGAGGTGGCTTTGCGCGGCGCGTTCAAGTGCGCGTCTGACGGCAAGCAGTGCGCCATCCTTGTCCCGACGACGATTTTAGCGCTCCAGCACTATCAGACCATCAAAAAGCGCTTCGAGGGATTCCCCGTGGAAACGGAGATGCTTTCGCGCTTTTGCTCCCCGAAGCAGATCGCGGATACGCTGAAAAAGCTTCGGCGCGGCGGCGTTGATATCGTGGTGGGGACGCACCGCCTGATTTCAAAGGACGTGGAGTTCCGCGATCTGGGACTCATCATCGTGGACGAGGAACAGCGCTTCGGCGTGGCGCAGAAAGAGCGGCTCAAGGAGCTGTTCCCCGCCGTGGACGTTCTGACGCTGACGGCGACGCCGATCCCCCGCACGCTGAACATGGCCATGACCGGCATACGAGACATGTCCGCGCTTGAGGAGGCGCCGCGCGACCGCAGCCCGGTTCAGACATACGTCATGGAGCATAACCTTGACGTGTTGGCGGCGGCGATGTCGGCGGAGCTTAGGCGCGGCGGGCAGGTATATTACCTGCATAACCGGGTCGAGACGATCGAAAAGACGGCTTTCAGAGTCAAAGAGTCCCTGCCCGACGCGAACGTCGGCATAGCGCACGGCAAGATGAGCGAGGATGAGTTGAGCGACGTATGGCGCAAGCTCCTTGAGGGCGAGATAGACGTTTTGGTCTGCACGACGATCATCGAAACAGGCGTGGACGTTCCAAACGTCAACACGCTGATCATAGAGGACGCGGATAAGCTCGGACTCGCGCAGCTGCACCAGATACGCGGGCGCGTGGGGCGTTCGTCGCGCAGGGCGTCGGCTTATCTGACGTTCACCAGAGGCAAGCAGCTGACGGAAATCGCCGGGCGCAGGCTCGACGCGATCCGAGAGTTCACGGAGTTCGGCTCCGGGTTCAAGATCGCCATGCGTGACCTGGAGATCAGGGGCGCGGGCAACATCCTGGGCGCGCAGCAGCACGGCCACATGGAGGCCGTCGGGTACGAGCTGTATCTCAGGCTTTTGGCGCAGGCCGTCAGCGAGGAAAAGGGAGAAACGGAAGAAAAGCCCGAGCGTGAATGCCTGATCGACCTGCCGATAGACGCGCACATCCCGCCCGACTACATCGAAAGCGTGCCGCAGAAGCTGGCGATGTACCGCCGCATCGCGGACATCCGCAGCCGCGAGGACGCCGACGACGTTTTGGACGAACTGATCGACCGCTTCGGTGAGCCGCCCGCCTGCGTCAGGGGACTGCTCACGGTGTCGCTGCTGCGCGGCACGGCCATGACCCACGGCGTATACGAGATCGGCGAGGTAAGCGGCAAGCTGCGGCTGTATATTGACGAGCTGAATATGGAGAAGATCACCAGGCTCGCCAGAATGATGCCCGGCCGGGTGCTTGTCAGCGCCGCCGTGAAGCCGCATATTTCCATTAAGATCGCCCAAGGCGAGGAGCGGCTTGATACGCTTCGGAAAGCGTTCGCTGTCATGGAGGCGAGCGATAAACAACAAGGAGGACAGACATGTTAAAAAAGGTCGTCTCGTTTTTGCTCGCGATGGTCCTGCCGGTCTGCTTCTGCGCGTCCTGCGCCCGCGTGGAGTCCAACTCCGCCGTTATGACCGTCGCGGGAGCGAACATTTCCGCCGAGCTGTACGCCCGCTACCTGAGCCTTGTCTTTCACGATCCCGAAAACTACGGGCTGGACAGCGGCTTCTCCGCCGCCGAGGCCGCCGGACGCGCTAAAGAGCTGTGCGTCGATTATGTGGCGGTCAACACGCTTTTCAGGGCGGAAAGCCTGACGCTTACCCCGCAGTTCAGATACCTTATCGAGGAAAACGTGTCCGTCAACTGGAACCTCTATCAAAACTACTACCGCGCCGCCGGGATCAGCAAGCAGACGCTGACAAAGGCGTATACAAGCGCCGCGAAGAAAGACATGCTCTTTTTGTACTACTTCGGCAAGGGCGGCTATCTGGAGGTGCCGGACTTTGAGCTGCTGGAATATTACGAGTACAACTACGCGTCTTTCAAGGCAATCATCGGCTACCTGACGCAGCGCGACGACGAGGGCAATACGGTGCATCTCCCGCAGGAGGAAACCGAGCGCATCAAGGCGAACTTCCTCAACATGCTCGACGACGTGAAAACCGGCAGCACCATAGATGACGTGTACCAAAAGTACGCCAAAGAGATGAACCTTTCCTCCTATTCCTCCGACCTTATCACCATCAGAAGCGACAACATCACTTATCCGTCGGGCTTCTTCAAATCCGTAAAGTCGCTGGGGCTGGGCAATATCGCAATACTGGAATCAAAGGAATATCTGTTTTTAGTCGTCACGCCGAAGGAAGCGGAGGAAATCGTGCCCGGCGAATACCGCGAGGAGTGCCTCAAGGCCCTGCGGTTTGAACGGTTTGAACAGCAGGTGCTCGCGGGCGTCAAGGAGCCGTACAGGGTCACGGAGGACTCGCCAGCGCTGTATGATATATACGAACGGATCATAAATCTGTATTAAGAGGTGCTTACAATGATTTTGAATGAGGTTACAAAAGCCATATTCGGGCGGCAGACCGTCCGCGAGTATAAGCCGGAGCAGATAAGCGGCGAGCAGCTACAGACGCTGATCAACGCGGCGCTTTTGGCTCCCAGCGGGCGCAACAGCCAGCCTTGCCATGTTCGTTTTCTGCAAAACGCGGATATGCTGCGCGGCATGCAGATTGATTTCAAAAACCTTGTCGGCTGGGATACGCCGGTCCACACCCGCAGCGACAAAAATCCCTTTTACCACAACGCGCCGACATTCGCGCTGATTTTCGCCGAGGGGCAAAGCCACATGGACGGCGGCATTATGGCCGAAAACATCTGCATAGCGGCGCAGGGTATCGGGCTTGGGACGTGCCTTGTCGGCAGCGCGGGGGCGCTGTTCAACGCGCCGGAGGGAGTAAAGTGGAAGCTGAAAATGAATATCCCCGGCGATTACGTCTATCTTATAGGTATCTGCATAGGGTATCCCGACGAAAAGCCGGAGCAAAAGCCGAGGATTGAGGACAGGATTCAGGTTATACGGTGACAGGGGGATGTAACTGTAATGCTTACGCACAAAGGGACCGTCACGCTGACGACGCGCAGGCTGGTATTGCGCCGCATCGCCGTTGATGATGTAGAGGCGATGTTCCGTAACTATGCCTCCGACGATAAGGTGACGAAATATCTGTCGTGGAATACGTACGCGGATATGGAGAAGCTACGGGAGTACGTAGAGAGTTTTATTCCCAGCTATGAAAACCTTGAGTATTATCACTGGGGAATTACAATGAACGGCGAGTTTATCGGTACAATCAACCTTCACGCCATATCAAACAAGAATGAACACTGCGAGCTGGGATACTGCATGGGTTCAAGATGGTGGAACAACGGGATCATGACAGAGGCCGCCGCCGAGGTCATACGGTTCGCGTTTGAGGAACTGAACGTGAATAAGATCTGCGCGCTGCACGACGTGGAAAACCCCGCGTCAGGCATGGTCATGCAAAAAAACGGAATGAAGCGGGAGGGGCTGCTGCGTGAGCATACCGTGCGCAGGGACGGGACGCACGGCGACATGGCGTGGTACGCGATCCTGAAAAGCGAATGGAACGATAACGGAAAATAAACGCAACAGCGAATTTCGCCGTTGTAATCTCTGATTGAATATGTTATGATTTAAGGGGTGGTTCTTCTGAACATACAAATAAACAACATCTTGGCCGCTCTTCCCCGCTCTGACGGCTTCTCAGTAGAAACACGCACGATCTATATCAGCGGCGGCGTCATTGCTTCCGTCGGCGAAAAGCCCGAGGGCTTCCTGGCCGACCGTGAGATCAGCGGCGAAAACCGCTTCGCCATACCGGGGCTGATCAACAGCCATACCCACGCGTACATGTCCCTGCTGCGGGGCTGCGCTGACGATATGCCGTTCAACGACTGGCTTTTTAATCGTGTTCTGCCGCTGGAGGAAAAGCTTGAGGGCGAGGATTTTTACTGGGGCACCATGCTCGCCGTGTGCGAGATGGTCAGAGGCGGCGCGACCGCGTACATGGACATGTACATCGCGCCCGAGCACAGCGCCCGCGCGGCGCATGACAGCGGTATGAGGGCCGTTTTGACGCGGGGGCTTATCGGTGACAGCCGCGGCGATGAGGGCGGACTGCGCCGCCTGCGTGAAGCGGAGCGGGACATGGACAGCTTTGCGGGCTGTGACAGGCTGACGTTTATGCTGGCGCCCCACGCGCCGTATACCTGCTCTCCCGATTACCTGGGCGCGGTCGCCGAAAGGGCCGGTGAGCTGGGCATAGGCATACACACCCACATCGCCGAATCAGCCGCCGAAATCGAAACGATCCGCGAGCGGTATCATTGCACCCCGGTGGAAATGCTCGAAAAAGCGGGGCTTTTTGACGCCCATACCGCCGCTGCCCACTGCGTGTTCCTGACCGACAGCGACATTGACATCTTTCACGATAAAAACGTCAGCGTACTGACAAATCCCGTCAGCAACATGAAGCTGGGCAACGGCTTCGCGCCTGTGCCGAAGCTGCTTAAAAAAGGCGTGAACGTCGCTCTGGGGACCGACAGCGCCGCTTCCAACAACAACCTCAACATGCTCAGGGAACTGGGATATCTTACTTTGGTTCACAAGGGGCAAAACCGCGACGCCGTGAGCGTCAGCGCGGCTCAGGGACTAGGGATCGCCACTAAAAACGGCGCGAAAGCTCTCGCTTTGGAAAACACCGGCGAGCTTAAAGCGGGCATGAAAGCGGATCTCGCGATTCTGGACTTAAACAGCGTCACGCTGAACCCGCGCTCCGACCTCATCTCCGCGCTGGCCTACGCCGCTTGCGGGAGCGAGGTCGAGACGGTGATCGCCGACGGTCGTATTCTTATGGAGAACCGCGAGCTGAAAACGGTCGATGAGGGGCGGGTAATTTTTGAAGCAAACAGGATTTATGAGAGAATCAAGACGAAGTAAAAATTAATGGTGAATAGCTATAAAAGCGAGCAAGGAGCAAACACATGCACGACATAAAAGATATATCCCTCGCGCCCGGAGGCCATTCAAAAATCGCCTGGGTAAAGCAAAACATGCCGCTGCTGCACGGCCTTGAGGAGGAGTTTGCCGCGTCGAAGCCGTTCAAAGGGCTTCGGGTCGCGCTGTCCATTCATCTGGAGGCAAAGACCGCCTACCTGTGCCTTGTGCTCAGGGCGGGCTGCGCCGACATGTTCGTCACGGGCAGCAATCCGCTGTCCACGCAGGACGATGTGGCCGCCGCTTTGGCCGAGTCTGGTATCAACGTTTTCGCGCGGCACGGTGTGTCAGCGGAGGAATATGACATCCATCTGCGCAGGGTGATCGAGGCGGCGCCGGATATCATCATTGACGACGGCGGCGATCTGGTCAGCCTGATTCACGGCGAATACCCCGCGCTCATCAAGAATGTGATCGGCGGCTGCGAGGAGACGACGACCGGCATCCTGCGGCTTGAGTCGATGGAGCGGGACGGCAAGCTGCTGTTCCCCATGATAGCGGTCAACAACGCCAGATGCAAATATCTGTTCGACAACCGCTACGGCACGGGCCAGTCCGTCTGGGACGGGATAAACCGCACAACGAATTTGATTGCCGCAGGCAAAAATGTGGTCGTGGCCGGTTACGGCTGGTGCGGCAAGGGCGTGGCCATGCGGGCGAAGGGACTCGGCGCGCACGTCACGGTGACGGAGATAGACCCCGTCAAGGCGCTTGAGGCGCACATGGACGGCTTCAGCGTCATGACGATGGACGAGGCGGCTGAAACCGGGGACTTTTTCGTGACGGTCACGGGCTGCCGCGATGTTATCACGGAAAGGCACTTTAATGTGATGAGGGACGGCGCCATACTCTGTAATGCGGGTCATTTTGACGTTGAGGTTGACGTGGCCTGCCTGAAACGGATAGCCGTTGAAGCAAGTGAACAGCGCGCCAATATTATGGGATATACGTTAAGCAACGGACGGACGCTGAACGTCATTGCCGAGGGCAGGCTGGTGAATCTCGCCGCCGGAGACGGGCACCCCGCCGAGATCATGGACATGAGCTTCGCCATACAGGCCTTGAGCGCGCTGTATCTTGTGAACAACAGGGGCAAACTGAACCCCGGCGTTTTGCCTGTGCCGGAGGAGATTGATCAAAGCGTGGCCGTGCGAGAGCTTGGGCATTGCGGGCTGAAAATTGACGCGTTGACGGAAGATCAGAAGAAATATCTGGGAGTTTAGGCAGTGTGGAGGTTTAATATGACAATTAAAATCGCTCCCTCCATTTTGGCCGCCGACTTTTCGGCCTTGGGCACGGAGATAGAACGCGTAAGCGCCGCCGGCGCGGATCTTATACATTTAGATGTGATGGACGGCCATTTCGTGCCGAATATTTCTTTCGGCGCGCCTGTCATAAAAGCCGTCAGAAAATGCACGCCGATCCCTTTCGACGTGCATCTGATGATCAGCGAGCCGCTGAGATATATACGTGACTTTACGGACGCGGGCGCGGACATTATCACCTTTCATGTTGAGGCCGGCTCGCCCGCTGATGAAACGATAGAGGCAATCAGATCAGCCGGCTGCATGCCGTCGCTGTGCGTGAGGCCATCGACGGATGTGGAGATTGTTTTCCCTTACCTCGCGGAGGTCGGCATGGTACTTGTCATGACCGTTGAGCCGGGCTTCGGCGGGCAGGCGTTTCTGCCAAAAGCGCTGAAAAAAATCCGCGCGCTGCGCGGTGAGTGCATCCGGCGCGGCTTGGATATCGATATTGAGGTTGACGGCGGCATAACACCCGAAACGGCGGCCCGGGCGGCGCGGCACGGCGCGAATGTTTTTGTGGCGGGCAGCGCCGTGTTCAAGAGCGCAGACGCCGCAAGGGCGATTGAGAGTATCAGAACCTCCATATGAACACAGGCTCTCAGAGAGGCTTGCCTGTAAGCTTCTCCAGAGCATTGCTCTCCGCTAAAAGCGTCCAGTGCTCTTTCGTGAACTCATAAAACAGCCGCCCGTCAAATTTTACTCCGTTATATTCTGTGAAGAAGCGTTTCAGTTCTGGGGTGGCATCGGGCCACGTGAAGTCCGGCGCGTTTTCCGCGAATACCGACAGCCGGTATTTGCCGCCCGACTCATACAGCTCGCTTTTCGGCAGGCCGGCGCCTGACAGGGCTATGGCCTCGGCACAGTCCATCAGCGCGTCCAGCGACTTAAATTCATACGTTGCCGCCGCGTTCTCCCTTTTCACTTGAGCAAGGCTTTTCGCGCCGCCGCCGCAGGAATCGCTTTCCATCACGGTAAAATAGATGAAGCATCCGCCCGAGGGACCGGGCAGCGCCTCGATGAGCATTTTGCCGGAAGGGTCGATGTCGCGGCCAAGGGTCTGGCGCGCCCGGTCGAGCAGCGTCCATATGACGCGCCTCGTTTCGATATTCGAGTAGTCCATCTGATCGTATGTAATGCCCAACTCAGACATGTCGTTGTCCGTCAGCTCAACGATGATCTTGTTCTCCTGCGGCGCTTCGATCTTCAAAATGTCGCCCTCCCATAAAAGATTGCTACTACTATCATATTATCAATGCGGCGATTATGCAATGAAAAAATAATGCCAATTTTATTAGAGCGTGTTTAAATAAAGAAAACAGGTGAAAGTCAGGCGTCATTGCGAGCGCAGAGAAACGTTCTTTTATAACAGGGTCGGCGCGCGAAGCAATCCAGTTATGCAACTTTATTTTGCGTTGCCTGCCTGCTTCTGATTCCCCATCCATTTGCCGACTGGATTGCTTCGCGCGCAAACATTGCGGTTACGCAACGTTTCTCCGCGCTCGCAATGACGTGTATTTTTACCTCATATCTGTCATAATTTACGTGCATACGTCAATACGGTTTCATTATTCAACACATAATTCACATTGATATACTTTAAGAAGCGGGTGATCTCTTGCCGCGGCGGACGGCCTTTCAAAAAGAGAAGATCTTTTATCGCGACATGCTCGTCATGCTCGCGCTTCCCGCCGTTATGGCCTGCTACTATCACGGCCTGGCGGCTTTGAGGCTTATTCTGATCTGTATGGCGTCCGCCGTCCTGCTTGAAATCTCAGGCGCTTTCCTCATGAGATGCCCCCGTGACCTGCGCGACCTCAGCGCGCTGTTTATCGGCGCGGCGATCCCGCTTATGCTGCCCGTCAGCATCCCGGCGCGTATCGCGGTGACGGGCGTCGCTTTCGGGATTTTGGCGGTAAAGCTGCCCCTGGGCGGGACGTTCTCCGCGCCCTTTGTCCCGGCGGCCGCTGGCTTCGCGTTTATCAGTATATGCTGGCCCGCCGCGGTGTTTTCCTATCCTTTGGCCGGAACGGGCGGCGCGGTCGAGGGTGAATCCCTGGCGCGGATGCTTTCGCAGGGTACCTCCATACGTCCCAATACGATCAACGTGTTCGATATCCTCATCGGCAATGTCCCCGGTCCCATGGGCGCGGCCTGTATTATCGTCCTGCTGGGCTCGATGGCGTTTATGCTCCTGCGTAACCCACGGGCGATCGTCAATGTCCTGAGCTTTTTGGGCGTCTGCGCCACCATGGCCGCGCTGTTCCCGCGCATATACGGCGGGCTACGGCTTCTGTCGCTGATGATGGAGCTTTGCTCGGGGCTTCTGGTTTTCGCCGCGCTGTTTTTGCTGACCGATCCGGCCACGTCCCCGAAAAAGCTTTACCGCCGGGCGATGTACGGCGCCATGACCGCCGTTATCTGTATGCTGCTGCGCAGGTTCGGGCGGTTTGAGGAGAGCGTATGCTTCGCTGTTTTGATATCCAACGCCATATGGCCGCAGATAGAGCGGTGGCTGAAAAGAGCCTTGAAAGAACACGAGAAAAAGCGGAAAGAAGCCTCCGTGACGGATAAGGAGGCTGTGTCCGATGCCTGAACAAACGAAGCAAAGGAAAGAGCTTTCACCGCGCGAAATTTTTCTGAACGGTGTTATTTTGACGAATCCCCTGCTGGTGCAGGTGGTCGGGCTTTGCGTCGCCGTAACCGCGTCCTCGACTCTAAAGGCCGCGCTGCTTTTGTCGGCTGTGCTGTCGGCGTCACTCCTGCTGTGCGAGGCCGCGGCTTCCGCGCTGCTGAAATCCGCCGTGCAGTTCATACGCGTCGCCACTTATATGGCCATAGGCCTTTCGGTAGCCTGCCCCGTTATATTTTTCCTGAGCGGACGCGGTTCGCCACTTTTGGTAAACACCGGCATCTATCTGCCGCTGCTTGCGGCGAATTCACTGGTCGCGTTGCGGTGTGAGAAGTTCGCCATCAAGGCTGACGTCCCGCGCAGTCTGCTTGACGCTTTGGCGAACGCCCTGGGCGCGTCAATTGTCCTTATCAGTTCGGGACTCGCGCGGGAGCTATTGGGCGCGGGCACGCTGTACGGCAGGGAGATTTTCGGTGAAGCGCCGCTCCCGGCCATGCAGATGCCTTTCGGCGGATTTCTGGTTTTGGGATTTTCCGCCGTCACGCTCAAGCTGTTCATATCCATTTTTATGCCTGACCACAGCGCGGAAATGCCGTTCAGGATCAAAAAGACCAACCGCTCGCAGATGAAGAAAGATAAGGATAACGACAGGGATCAGGAATTAAGGGGTAAGGGCCAGGAGGCGGACAACCTGTCCGCACGCGAACCCGCCGCCGCGAAGCCCGTGCAGGAGCGTCCTGTGCCCGTGCCATCCACGCCTGAGCAACCAAAACCCGCGCTGCCGGTACAGAAAGAGCCTGTGCACGAGCCGGTTCCAAAAAAGCCGAAAAAGAAAAAAGAAATATCCGACGCCCAAAGCGGTAAAAATAGACCGAAGCAGTTTGTCAGCGAGTTTTACGGCACGATGTCGGAGGACGATCTCTTCGAGATGCCGGACATAACCTTTGAACAGAAAGATCCGGACGAAGCGTTCGCGCAGCTTTTGGCGGAGCTGACGGAAAAGAATGATTAGCGGCCAGTTTGTTGACATTGCGGTAAGGAGGGTGCCACGTGACCTGGTTCTTTGACATGCTTCAGGCGGCGCTTTATACCATTTTCATACAGAATCTTGTGTTCAACGGCGGCTACGGCGCAAGCGAGGCGATACGCATGTCTCAAAAGCCGAAGCGCTTTCTGCCGTTTTCGCTGATGATCACATACTTTTCCGTGGCGACGGCCGTGATCTGCCGCGTACTGGACGAGCGCCGCGCGATACGCGAATTGGACGACGCGGCCCACGCCGCCATCTTCGGCGGAGTTCTTATTGCGGTTTTTTTAGCGACGGCGGCTTTATTAAAGCTCATCATCAAGCCGAACAAGAAGTTTATCAGTACCCTGGGGATATCCGCGCTGAACACGCTGGTGTTCGCCGTGCCGCTCATCAACCGCAACGCCGGCTACGGTTATATCGAAAGCGTCGGAACGGCCTTGGGTTCCGGGGTTGCGTTTATCCTCGCCCTGCTGCTGATCAGCGCGGGACTGCGCAGGCTTGAAGAAAACAAGGACATCCCGCCGCTGTTCAGGGGCACGCCCGCGATGTTTTTATATACGGCGATGCTGTCGCTGGCGTTTACGGGATTTTCAGGCAGTTCGCTGTTCTCATAGAAAGTAAAGTTTGAAAAATAAGATTTTTCAAACTTGGTTTTTGTGCTTTTCGGCCATAAGGCAGGCCGAAATTTTGCTGAACAAACTTTGTTTGCGGAACCCGCACAATTCCCCAGAAAGGAATGGTCATAAACATGAAAACTGAACTTGAGAAAGCTCTCACTTTCACAAAGACATATTATCAGGGCAAGCGCACGTATAATGAAAAGCAGCGGCGCAACCGCAATATCCGGCAGGTTGTGACGATAGTGGGACTTTTGCTGCTGTTTGTGTTTGGCTATTTTATGATGACGCTTTTACTGGATATATCGGCGCTGGTTCCGCAGGGATAATACAACTGCGCAGTTGTATAAGGCGTCAGGAAAGGAACCTCTATGCACTACATCCCTTTCAACTCCCGTCAGGAGCATCATAAAGCCCCTTTCGGCGCGGCAACATGCGGCGGGGAAATACGCTTTCGCGTTATCCTGCCCCGTGAACTTCGGTGCCGCGCGGTCAGGCTTGTGATACACCGCGACGACCTCCCGGAGCACGAGCTTTACGCCATGGACTGGGAGCGCATGGAAAGCGAAAACGAGGAATGGTGGGCGCTTTCATATTCGCCCCCGGCGCGTGGGCTTTACTGGTATCGCTTTGAATATGACACCGACTGGGGCGCAGTCTCCATAGGCCACGCGGGAAACGGCCTCGGAAAAATCGCGGAGGGCGGCGAGTGGCAGCTGACCGTCTGTTCGGAACGGTTTAAGACGCCCGAATGGATCAAGGGCGGCGTAATATATCAGATTTTTCCCGACCGCTTTTTTCGTTCAGACGAGCCGAAAACCGATGTATCAACGGACCGTCTGCTCCGGGATGACTGGGGAGGAGAACCCATGTGGTCTCCCGACAAAAACGGTTCGATTACGAGGTACGATTATTTCGGCGGCGATCTGTGCGGGATAACCGAAAAGCTCCCCTACATCGCGTCGCTTGGCGTGAACTGTATATACCTCAATCCCATATTTGAGGCGCACTCCAATCACCGCTATGACACCGCCGACTACATGAAGATAGATCCGCTTTTGGGAAACGAGAGGGATTTCCGCGAGCTTTGCGACGAGGCCATGCGTTTGGGCATACGGATTCTGCTGGACGGCGTGTTCAGCCACACGGGCGCGGACAGCCGCTACTTCAACAAAAAGGGGCGCTATGAAACCAAAGGCGCGTATCAAACAAAGGACTCGGAATATTACGGCTGGTACCGTTTTTCGCACTGGCCAGACGAGTACAAAAGCTGGTGGGGAATCAATATTTTGCCCGAGGTGAACGAAGAAAGCCCCGGCTTCGCGGATTTCGTAACAGGTGAGCGGGGCGTGCTGAAAAAGTGGATGCGCCTGGGCGCCTCCGGCTGGCGGCTGGACGTGGCGGACGAACTGCCCGACAGCTTGCTTGACAGGATAAGCGCTGCCGTCAAGGAAGAGAACCCCGGCGCGCTGATCATCGGCGAGGTCTGGGAGGACGCCACGAACAAGATCAGCCACGGCGGGCGCAGGAGGTATCTCCAGGGCGGACAGCTTGACGGTGTAATGAACTACCCCTTTGCCGACGCGGTTATTACTTTCATCAAAACCGGCGGCAAATCCGGCGGGGCGGAAAAATTCATGGAAACGATTATGTCCCTGCTAGAAAATTATCCTAAGCAAGCCATTGACTGCCTGATGAACCACATCGGCACCCACGATACGGCCCGGGCGCTTACGCTGTTTTCCGGCGGAAAGCCGACTGACGGGAAGCGCCGCAAAAACGTCCCCGCGCCGGACGCGGCGTCTCTCGAAAAGGGTGTCCGGCTGCTGAAAATGGCGGCGGCCGTCCAGTATACATTGCCCGGCGTGCCGAGCGTCTACTACGGCGACGAGGCCGGAATGCTTGGCGGGAACGACCCGTTCAACCGGGGCTGTTTCCCTTGGGACAACATAAACGGCGAGCTGTTTACCCATTACCGCGCTTTAGGCGAGCTGAGGAAGCGGCACGGCTGCTTTCAGGAAAGCCGGTTCGAGCCGGTTTCCGCAACGCTCGGGTGCGTCGCTTTCGCGAGGGCCGGAGACGGGGACGGCGTTTTAACGATAGCCAACCGCAACGAACACGGCATCGAATACCGGCTGCCCGGCGGCTGGCGCGGCGCGTCTTTGGAGCTGGGCGGCGAAATGCTGTCGGAGGACGTTGTGAAGATCGGCGCGTGCGAGACGGTTTTACTGGCGCGAATTGATAATTGATAATTTAATGTGGTTTGACTATAAAATAAGGATGATATAAATGCGAAGAAGAAAAACCTTTGTCCTGACGACAGAAAAAGAAAGGCAGCGGATGAAAAACCGCCGCTTCCTGATAGGCTTTCTGATCTTTTTCCTCGTGTTCGGGACGTTTTCCGTGCTGTATCTTTTGCGCGGCTATGACTTCGATCTTTCCCGGCTGATCGACGTGCGGGATGAAAAGACCTCCGAGGCTTCCGAGCGGGGGACGGAGCTTTCGTTTTCGGACAGCGAGGCATACGTCCTGCTGTACTGCACGGATATCGAGGGCGCGGAGATGCGCTTTATTTCCCTCGTCAAAATTGACTTGGAGGGCCGCGCGTTTACGGTTTGCTCGCTGTCTCCAAACGAGCGTGTCGGGCTGCGCGGCGAAAGCCCGGAGACGCTCATGGAGCATTACCGCCGAGGCGGCGCAAAGCGGCTTATGTCGGCTGTCGCGGAGTTCAGCAGCGTAAAGATCAGCCGATACGCAGCGTCGGACGACAACGGCTTCAAAAAGGCCGTCAACTTAGCCGGACTGCTGACGCTGAACGTCGAAAGCCGTATCAGCTACCGCACGGAAGATTTCACCTTTATTCTCCCGGCGGGACAGCAAAGGCTCAGGGGCGACGACCTGCTGAGATACATGCGCTACTGCGCCGCGACAGGCGATGCGGGACTAGGGAAGCAGTCGGAGGCTATCGGGCAGATGCTTGTACAGTATATAAACGAGCGGAACCTGCAAAGCGGTGAAAACCTTTTTTCCTCTGTCAGGAATCTGCTGTCAAGCGACATCACCATCATGGATTTCATAGGCTGCAAGGATATGCTGACCTATATCACGCAAAACGCGTTCAGCGTACACACAGTGGCATATATAAATTGAGTAACCACTAATTAACTGGGGGGCAATCGTGAACCGAACCGCAAAGAACATGCTTACAGGACTCATCGCCGCGTTGGCCGTCGTGGCATGCGTGTCGTTTTATATGAAAACTGAGGCGCCCGTGCCAGACTACACAGAAAAGGGCGCGGAGCTTGTCACGGAAAACACAGAGGTTCCGTGGGGCGGAAAAAGTAAATATTATTTTATTCAGCTTTCCGACATTGAGAAGCACGCCTACAACAACATCTTAAACGAGATAGAATCGTTCCCCAAGCGCGTGGAGGTTCCGGCGTTGAACGAGGATGAACTTAACCGTGTGTTTGAGGCGATCTTTTACGACAACCCGACGCTGTTTTTCCTTGAGCGCAAATGCAGCCTTCGCCGCGTAGGCCGCGAGACGTACTTTTATCCGCAGTATTTCATGACGAAAGAAGCGTACGGCGTCCGCAGGCAGGAGCTTTCGGCCGAGGCCGGGAAAGCGCTCGCGCTGGTCCGGGGCGTGACGGGCGACTTTGAAAAGGAGCTTATCCTCCACGACTGGGTGCTCGACAAATGCGTCTACGGCAAAAACGAGACTTTCGAAGAGAGCACGGCGTACGGCGCGATCGTCACGGGGACCGCCTCCTGCGAGGGGTACTCCAAGGCCATGAAATACCTGCTGGAGGAAGCGGGCGTTGAGTGCTACGTCATGTGCGGCGAATCGCAAAACAGCGGCGGCGAATCGCAAAGCCACATGTGGAACGTCGTGAAAATAAGCGGGGACTACTATCATTTAGACGCCACCTGGAACGACCCCGTGACGCAGGAGGGTTCGCCCGTGCAGCGGTATAACTACTTCAATCTGACCGACGCGGAGCTGAGTTTGACCCATTCGGGGTACACCAACCTCAATCCGTGCACGGCGACGAAAGAGAACTACTACGTTAAAAGCGGGCTGTATTTTGAAACGTATGACGGCGCGGCGAGGGACAGGATTGTCAGCGTCATAGCCGGGACCGCCGACGCCGGCAAGGATCAGTTCGAGCTGAAATTCGCGTCAGAGGAGGCATTTTCTTTCGCGCTTGAGAAGTTTTTTGAGCAAAACGAAATCTACAAGCTTCTGGCCCGCGCGGACAGGCGGACGGACGCGAAGATCAATTCGCGCGAGGCGTCTTATATTGTCAACGAAAAGCACACGATCATAAAAATTATTTTCAAGTTTAATGATTAGGGCGTGTTTGAAAAATCCCCGTGTGTGGATTTTTGAGTGATTTTTTCGCCGCACAAGGCGAAATTTTGCAGGAATACGCCCGTATTTCGAAAAATTTTAACGCAGTGCGACGGAAAAAG
>WRED01000028.1 GCA_009779495.1 Oscillospiraceae bacterium
CAAAAGGTGCGAAAAATTTTTGAAATCTCGATCGGGCTACGCCCTCCCTCAATTTCAAAAATTTTAAATAAATCAATAAATATCAAAAAGGACTTGACAAAGTTCAAAAATTGAGATAGGAGCAATTGCCATGTACGCGCATGAACTGAGAAATTCGTATATCAAATTTTTCGTAGACCGGGGCCACAGGGAGATACCGTCGTCGTCAATCATTCCCGAAAACGACTCAAGCGTTCTTTTCACAACGGCCGGGATGCACCCGCTTGTTCCTTATTTACTGGGAGAAAAGCATCCTCTTGGGAAAAAGCTCGTAGACTTTCAGAAATGTCTCAGAACAGACGACATAGATGAGGTCAGCGACGCAAGTCATTTGACTTTTTTTCAAATGCTTGGCAATTGGTCTTTGGGTGATTATTTCAAGCGGGAATCAATAACCATGAGCCACGAATTTCTGACGGACGTGTTAAAAATACCGCAGGAGAAAATATTTGTGACCGTTTTTGCCGGGGACGACTCTGTGCCGCGCGACGATGAAAGCGCGGAGATTTGGCGCGGTTTGGGGTATCGTGACGATCAAATTTTCTACTTTGGCAAAAAAGAAAACTGGTGGGGACCTGCCGGACTGACCGGGCCTTGCGGACCAGATACAGAAATATTTTACGATACGGGAAAGGATAAATGCTCGGACGGCTGTTCGCCCGCGTGCAATTGCGGCAAATATGTTGAAATATGGAACAATGTGTTCATGGAATATACGAAGAACAGCGATGGCAGCTTTAGCAAAATGCCCATTAAAAATGTTGACACGGGCCTGGGGCTTGAACGCGTTTTATCGGTCATAAACGGCGCTCCCAGCGTGTTCGACACCGATCTGTTCGCGCCAATCATAGAAAAAATCGAGGCCCTGACCGGCGTGAAATACGCAGAGGATACGCTGACGCAATACCGGATCGTGGCGGATCATGTAAGGGCCGCGACCTTTGTTTTGGGAGACGACAAGGGCGTCGCTCCCGCCAATGTGGATCAGGGCTACATTGTGCGGCGGCTGATACGGCGCGCCTACAGATTTTTGGTGCAGATGAACGCGCCGCCGCAGACGATGAGCAAGGTCGCGGAGGTGATCATTGACAACTACTGCGACGTCTATCCCGAGCTTGCCCGAAATCGGGAGTTTGTGGTAAAGCAATTGAATCGGGAAGAGGAAATTTTCAGCCGCACGCTGGAGCAGGGCCTGAAAATCGCCACAAAGTATATGGAAAATATTGGAGAGGACAAGTTGCTGAACGCTGAAATCGCGTTTAAGCTGTACGATACGTTTGGCTTTCCGTTGGAACTTACCCAGGAATTGGCAGAAGAAAAGGGAATAAAGGTTGACATTGCCGGATTCCGCGCGCTTTTCGCCGCCCATCAGGAGAAATCACGCGCGGGCGCGGCGCAAAAATTCAAGGGCGGACTTGCCGACAGCAGCGAGGAAACGACCAAGCTGCACACCGCCACGCATTTGCTGAACGCCGCGCTGCGTAAGGTGCTGGGCGATTCCGTCAGCCAGCGGGGCAGCAATATTACGCCCGAGCGGCTTCGCTTCGATTTCTCTTTTGACAGAAAGGTGACGCCCGAGGAACTCCGCGAAGTTGAAAATATAGTAAACTTAGCCATCAATGCCGGAATCGACGTTGTTCGCGAAGAAATGTCTGTTGAGCGAGCTAAAGCGTCGGGCGCGGTTGGCGTGTTCACGGATAAATATGACGAAATAGTCAAGGTTTATACGGTTGAGGGATATTCCGCGGAGATCTGCGGCGGGCCTCATGTTTCAAATACCGCCGAGCTTGGCGCTTTCAAGATACAGAAGGAAGAAAGCTCGTCCGCAGGCGTGCGGCGTATTAAGGCCGTTTTGAAATGACGATCACAAATTTCAGAGGAGGAAACAAACATGTCCGACTGCATTTTCTGCAAGATTGCCGCCGGCGGCATCCCGGCAAAAATAGCGTATGAGGACGACCTTGTGCTGGCGTTTCACGATATCGACCCCAAAGCGCCCACGCATATCCTCATCATTCCCAAAGAGCATATCGTTTCGGCGGCGGACATAAACGCCGAAAACAGCGCGGCGGCGGCCAAGTGTCTTGAGGCGGCGGCGAAGCTTGCGGCTGAACTGGGTCTCGCCGACGGCTTCCGGCTCGTCTCAAACTGCGGCGACAGCGCGGGGCAGAGCGTGAAGCACCTGCATTTCCACCTGCTGGCGGGGCGGGATTTTATGTGGCCCCCGGGATAAGTAAATGGAGAATTGACCCAAAAAAGTGCGTCTGAAAGGTGGTTCGTTTATGTCCCGCCCGATGGCTGTGATCGGCGTCACGTTTTTCTTTACGCTGGTCGTGCTCTGCTCGGTTGACTCCCGTTTGGCGGCCGTGCTGCTGTGTGTTTTTGCGGTCGGGTTCGTCGTCGGCGTGATGGCGCGGGACGTGAGGAAGCGGGCCGTTATTCCGGCGGCGGGTCTGGCCGCGATGGCCGCCTGCGTTCTGTTTTTGACGGCGCAGGAGCTGACGTACAAACCTGCCCTGGAGCTTGCGGGAGAGAATCTGACCGTGAAAGCGCGGGTCGCCGATCTTCCGAAGGAGAAACACGGCAAGTTCTACTATACCCTCAAGGCGGAGGAAATCGGCGGCAAAAGGACGGACGCGAAGCTTTGGTTCTCAAGCAAAACGCCCCTCGGCGCGGAGCCGTGCGACGTCGTTGAGTTCACGGGAACCGTCTATGTGCGCGGCGGGAACAGCCCCGACAGCATGAGCCGCTACCGCTCAACCTCCATCTACCTGGGCGCGTATACTTTCGGCGAGGTCACGGTGGAGCCGGGCGATCGGACACCGTATTTTTATCTCTTGCGTCTGCGGGAGATCATCGTCGGCACGGTGCGCTCGTACCTGCCCGGGGAAGAGGGCGCGCTCGTCACCGCGCTTTTGCTCGGCGACACCTCCGGCATTTCCGACGGCGCGTATAAAAGCTTTGTCGAAGCGGGCGTCTGCCATCTTTTCTCCGTTTCGGGACAGCATATGACCGTCTGGGCGATGTCCGTGTTTTATTTGCTGCAAAAGCTCAGGGTCAGGCGAAGGCTGGCGGCTGTCGTCACATCGGCGTTCGTTGTGTTTTTATCCGCGCTGACGGGATTTTCGCCCTCGTGTATGCGGGCGGCCATCATGATTCTTGTCCTGCTGCTCGGGCACGTTGTTTCAAAAAACGCGGATCAGCTCAACTCGCTTGGCTTCGCGATGCTTTTGATATGCCTGTTCGATCCCTTGGGCGCGGCCGACATCGGACTGGTGTTGTCGTTTTTGGCAGCGCTGGGCATGATCCTGATGTCGGAGCACATACGGCGCGGCCTGATGAGATTGGTTCCGCCAAAGTCCGCAAGACTGAAATCGGCGGCGGGCGGCGTGTTCGGCGGAGTGGCCGTCTCGCTATCGGCGGCGCTGTTTATGCTGCCCGTGTCGGTGATGTACTTTGAGGGCATGTCTTTCTCCGCGCCGCTGACGAACCTGCTTGTCGCGCAGGTGTCGTCGGTCTGTATGATCGTCGGCGGGCTTATAACGCCGCTTGCTTTTCTGGGGCCGCTTTCGTTTTTGTCAAACACGGCGGCTCTCGTTTCGGGCCTTTCGGCAAAATACATGATATGGATTTCAGGGAAGCTGGCGGGGATACCATTCTCATACGTGGGTCTTTATGAAGAGTATATCAATATATGGATTGCCTGTACGCTGATCATAGCCGCGTTCGGACTGATCCTGTTTTGGCAAAGGCCGCGCAAGCTGCTGTTTATAGCGTCGCTCTGTCTGGCGGCGCTGATGGCCGGGACAGTCTCCTTTGAGGCCGTGAACCGGAACACGAGCAAAATCACGGCGTTGAGCGTGGGCAACGGGAGCGCGGTGCTGGTTACAAAACACAAAAGAGCCGCGCTGATTGGGTGCGGAGGCGACTTCTTCGCCGGTGGAACCGTGTGCCGCGAGCTGGACAGGCTGCGGGTGGAGTCGCTGGAGATGCTTTTGATCCCCCGCGCGGCTCAGACCGAGTCGAACGCAGTGGCGGAGGTCATGGAAAAGCATACGGCAAAGGCGGTTTTCGCGGCGGAAAAGTCTGAGGAAACGGCTTTGCTCGAGGCGCGGTACGCGGTTACATACGCCGATGCGTTTTCGGGCGAGGTGTGGGAGGGCTTTTCGGTTTCCTGCGCGGACTTAAACGGCGCGAGCGCTGTGTATTTGGACATTGACGGCACGACGGCGCTTCTGCTGTTTTCGCCGGGAACAGACATTGGGAGTCTGCCGCCATTGTGGCTGAACGCGGATATCCTGTACTGCCGGGCGGCTGTGCCGGAAAGCATAGAGGGCGAGAAGTACGGCCTGACGGTGATATCTTCGCCGAGCGTGAAGGGCGCGATGCTGGCAGAAGAGATCAACCTTTTGGGCGGTGTGGCGTATGCGACGTCGGTGCGCGGCAACGTGACGATACGGACTAGCGGGGATGGGATGATCCGGGTTGATTGATAAGGTAGTTAAGCCCCTCCGGCGCTTCGCGCTGCCTCCCCTTATAAGGGAGACATGGTACGATCTGCCGTCAAAGCCTCCACTGCAAGGGGAGGTGGCACACAGTACCGGAGGGGTTGTTATTCTGAACGTAAAAGGAAAAAAACCACATGAAAATCACAAAAGCCCCCGAAACCATGACCGCCAAACAGCGCGTAAAAAAGACCTTCAATCATGAAAAGACCGACCGCGTGACCATAGGCTATGACGCCAACAGCGCGATAAACAGGCGCGTATGCGAAGCGTTGGGCGTGAGCGGCGGGGAGGAACTCCTGCGGGCGTTGGGCGTGGATTACCGCAGCGTCGGCGCGCCCTACACGGGGCCGGACCTCTTCCCCGAAAAGCCCGGACGCCGCGTGAGTCAGACAGAGGGCAGTTATACCCGCTGGGTGGAGCACGGCACAGGCGGGTATTGGGATTTTTGCGATTTTCCCCTCAAAGACGCCGACGCCGAAACGATCGCGGGCTACCCGGTGCCAAGCCCCGACGATTTTGATTATGACGCTGTCGCCGGCCATGCCGCCCGCTTCAAAGACTACGGGCTGTACGTTGGCGGCCCGGGTATCCCGGACATCATAAACTCAAACGGGCGCATATTCGGCATGGAGGACATCCTGGTTCACCTTTTGACCGAAAACGAGGCCGCCATGAATTTCATGGACCGGCGCGTCGATTTCAACTTGAAATACATCGAGCGCGTCCTTGACAAAGCAAAGGGACAGCTGGATTTTATATGGCTTGGCGAGGATCTGGGTACGCAGATCGCGCCGATGATCAGCCTTGACCTGTTTCGCCGCGTGTTCAGGCCGCGCCACCAAAAGTTTATCGACCTGGGCAACGCGTACGGCGTGCCCTGCATGATACACACCTGCGGCAGCTCGTCATGGGCGTATGAGGATTTTATTGAGATGGGGATGCGCGGCGTCGATACGCTTCAGCCCGAAGCGGCCAATATGAGCCCGCGATATTTGAAAGAGCATTTTGGCGGCAGACTGACCTTTCGCGGCTGCATTTCCACGGCCGGACCCGTGGCGTACGGCACGGCGGAAGACACCACGCGGATATGCAGGGAAACTCTGGAGATCATGATGGACGGGTACGGCTATCATTTCGCGCCCGCTCACGCGATACAGGACAACACGCCCGTCGAAAATGTGATTGCCATGTATCAGGCGGCGCATGATTTTGGAAGATATAGTTAAAAATACGAATTACGTGTTAAATAATGATGTGTCGGCCGTATGTGCATAAATATGATAGATATAGGGTAAAGATTACGTCATTGCGAGCGCAGAGAAACGTTGAGTAATAACAATGTTTGGGCGCGAAGCAATCCAACTGGCAAATGGTTGGAAAACAGAAGTGATAAGGCAACGCAAAATAAGATTGCGTAACTGGATTGCTTCGCGCGCCGACCCTGTTAGAAAAAGAACGCTTCTCTGCGCTCGCAATGACGCCTGACTTGTACCTGTTTTCTGTTTTTTACCCGTAAAACTAAAGAAGGTGAATACGTGCCCCAAATCACTGAAAACGAATTAAAACAGCATATCAAAAGCGGCGGCTTTGCGAGCCTGTACATGATCTGCGGCGAGGAAAGCTACCTCAAGGCCCATTACGTGAACCGCATCGCGGAAACGGCGGTGGACGGCGCTTACGCCGACTTCAATCTGCACCGCTTCGACGGCGAGGCGCTCGATTTCGACGCGCTGTCGGCGGCGGTCGAGGCATATCCCATGATAGGCGGCAGAAGCTGCGTGATTCTCAAGGACGCGCCGCTGGATGCGCTTAATAAGGACGATTACGCGAAGCTGAAATCAATTTTCAGCGACGTGCCGGAGACCTGCGTGCTCGTGCTTTGGCAGAACCGGGCGGAGGTTCAGCCGAAGAAAAACGCGAAATGGAAAAGCATCTTAAAGGACATCGGCGAGAGGGGAATGCTGCTGGAGCTGAACCGCCGCACGCCGGGAGAGCTTGCGCGGCTCATCACAAGCGGCGCGGGGAAGCGCGGCTGCTCTATATCGCCGGGCGACGCGTCGTACATGGTCTCCATCGCCGGCGACGACATGACGAACCTGCTTGGGGAGCTTGAGAAGCTGTGCGCCTACGTCGGCGAGGGTGAAATCAGGCGGGACGATGTGGATCTGATCTGCGTCAAAACGGTTGAGGCCGCCGTTTTCGATCTGGTAAAGGCTCTGGCCCAAAGTGACAGCGGCCGTGCGTTCCATATTCTCGCGACGCTGTTTCAGCAGAAGGCCGAGCCTGTCGTCATGATGGGTGCGATGATTTCCGCGTATGTTGACATGTACCGGGTGAAGGTCTGTCAGGCGGCGGGCGGGCGGCCCGAGGACGCGGCGAAGATTTTCGACTACCGCGGCAAGGAGTTCCGGCTGAGAAACGCCGCGCGTGACTCGTCGCGGATGTCCTTGGCGCAGGTCAAAGAATGCCTTGACGAGCTGAGCCGCACGGACGGTCTTTTGAAAGGCTCGGGGCTGGACGAGAAAATCGTGATGGAAAAATGCGTCGCGAAATTGCTGCTGCAAAGTGCAAAACATTAAAACTCTTTTAGAATTTTGTACTGACTTTAAATTTCCCAACCCCTCCGGCGCTGCGCGCCACCTCCCCTTGCAAGGGAGGCTTGGGCGGTTCGCAGCCACTGCCTCCCCTACAAGGGGAGGTGGCACGCAGTGCCGGAGGGGTATAAAGACCCAATATAATAAAATCTTGTATCAACATAAAGGTTTAAAACAGCAAACCTTAATAAGGATGCATCACAATGATCAAAATCAAACAGGCGGTTATCGTCGAGGGCAAGTACGACAGGATAAAACTGCTCTCGATTTTGGATACGGTCATCATCGCAACGGACGGCTTCGCGATCTTCCGCGACAGGGAAAAGCAGCGGCTTATCAGGCGGCTGGCGGACGCGCGCGGGTTGCTTATTCTCACCGACAGCGACTCGGCAGGCTTCAAGATACGCTCGTTTATCGGCGGGGCCGTTCCGAAAGACAAGCTCATTCACGCGTATATCCCTGACGTGTTCGGCAAGGAAAAGCGCAAGGCGGAGCCGTCGAAAGAGGGAAAACTAGGCGTGGAGGGCCTGCCGGTGTCAACGATTATGGACGCGCTGTCAAAGGCGGGCGTGACCTGCGAGGAAGCTCCGGCGGAGAACCGCAGGCTGATCACGAATATCGACCTATACGAGGACGGCTTCAGTGGCAGGCCGCAAAGCAGGGAACGCAGGAATTTGCTGCTGGCGCATTTTGAATTGCCGGAAAGGCTTTCGACAGGGGCGCTTGTGGATGTGCTGAACGCGTTTGTGAGCTACGAAGAATATAAATCCAGTGCGGAATCAATCATGCGGAATTATAAAGGAGGACACACCGATGCTTAGAATCGGCCATGGTTACGACGCGCACAGGCTCTCCGAAAACCGACGCCTTGTGATCGGCGGAGCGGAGATCCCGTTTTGGAAAGGGCTTTCAGGTCACTCGGACGCCGATGTCCTTGCCCACGCCATCGCCGACGCTCTTTTGGGTGCGGCGGCTTTGGGCGACATCGGCTTGCTGTTCCCGGACACGGACGCGAGGTATAAAAACGCCGACAGCATGGAGCTTCTGCGGCAGGCCGCGGAAAAACTGCGCGAAAACGGCTGGACGGTCTCGAACATAGACGCGACGGTGATCGCCCAGCGCCCGAAGCTGCGGCCGTATGTAGAGAAGATGCGCGAAAACATCGCGGGCGCTTGCGGCGTCCATGTATCGGCCGTGAGCGTCAAGGCCACAACGGAGGAGGGCATGGGCTTTTCCGGGCGCGAAGAGGGGATTGCAGCCCATGCCGTTTGCCTGATTGACTGTGAATTTTGAATAATTCTTTAATAAAGTCGTTTTTTCATTGAAATGGACATGCTTTTATGATACAATCATTATTTGAAATGGGGCCATAAGTTTGAAAAATATGCCCCAGGCATTTTTCAAACCGCAAGTTTTGTGCTTACACAAAACTTAATAAGGATGGATCACAACCATGTCAATCGCAGATAAATTGAACGATATATGGGAGCTTGTCGCCGCTGTCTTTTCCGACTTCAATGTTTCGGACTTTCTTGACATCTGCCTCGTCGCGTTTGTCATCTATAACGGTATCAAGCTCATCAGGGAAACAAGGGCGATCCAGCTTGTCAAGGGAATCGCCCTTTTAGGTGTGATTTACGTCATCATCTCCGCGCTGAAAATGCAGGCGAGCGATTACATTTTTGACAGGCTGTTCACGAATATCTTCCTGGTTCTTATCGTGCTTTTCCAGCCGGAGATCAGGCACGCGGTGGAAACGATGGGCCGCACGAGGTTCAGCAAGTGGGGCGGATTTTTGTCGCGCAACGAGCAGCTCAAGTACAACGAGCGCACGAAAGAATGCATAAACGCCGTGTACAAGGCCTGCTCTGACATGAGTGACCGCAGAATCGGCGCGCTTTTGGTGTTTGAGCGCGAGACGCTTTTGGGTGAGATCATCGAAACCGGCACGGTGATAAACGCCGACATAAGCCGCGAGATGATCCGTAGCATATTCTTTCCCCAAGCGCCGCTGCACGACGGCGCCGTCGTCATACGCGAAAACAAGCTCCACGCGGCGGGGTGTATCCTGCCGCTGACGGCGAACCATGAGTTCAGCAGCGAGCTTGGCACGCGCCACCGCGCGGCTCTTGGCATGAGCGAGCGCAGCGATTCGCTTACCGTTATCGTTTCGGAGGAGACGGGGCATATTTCCACGGCGTACAAGGGCCTGCTGAAACGGAATATCTCCGACGGCGAGCTGCGCGAGATTCTGAACGAGCTTCTGCTGATCCGCGACGACCGTGAAAGCGCGTCGCGGCTGCGGGTCCTGCTTGGGAGCAAAAAGAATAAAAAATAAATGTTGTCATTACTCATTCTTGAGAAAGTGCGGTTATAAAGATGAAGCGAAAACGCGGAAGTCTCGCGGACGTTTTTTCAAACAATAAAATTTTATTGATTTTTTCCGTTTTGCTGGCCGCTGTTATATGGGGGCTGATAGCGATCTTTTTCAGCCCCGTGGAGGAGCGTGTCATCACCGGCGTGCCTGTGGTTATCGACCTCAAAAACAGTGTTCCGGCCAAGTTTGGCTTACAGGTTTTCGGCCAAAGGGAGTTCACGATTTCTATAACGGTGTCGGGTCAGCGTTACCTGATCAGCCCGGCGGCGCTGAAAGCCGACGACTTTATCGTGACCGCCGACGCGAGCCGCGTTGACGCGGCGGGTAAAAGTGATTTGCGCCTCGACATAAGAACGAAGAACCGCAACGCGGACTTTGAGATAGTCGCCTACTCCGAAAGCAGCATCAGTGTCTATTTCGATTATCTGCTCGAGCAGGAATATGCCGTCGAGCCGGAGGTTTCGTCGGAGCTTGAGTCGATCGTCGGCGAGGGCTATATCAGGGGAGAAACCATCGTGTCGCGGGAGCTTGTAACGGTGTCGGGACCGGCGACCGAGGTCGAGAAAATCACGCGGGTTATCGCTAAAGTGAAAGTCGAGGAAACGCTGCTGAAAACGACGGCCTTTGAATCGACCGTGATCCCGCTGAATGAATACAACGGTACCCTGCGCTACCTGACCGTAAACGGCGGTGAGGACGCCGTGACGGTGACCGTGCCGGTACTCAAGACAGCGGAGCTGAGAAGCAATCTGCTGTTCAAAGGCACGCCGTCCTATTTCGCGCTCAACCCCATCGCGGTGGAATGTGTGCCGGAGACGCTCAACGTCGCCATGGCTGAGGATCTGCTCGATGATTCGGGTACGCTCAATGTGCTCGCGCTTGATTTTTCAGATATAAATACAGGCAGGAACAGCTTTACGGTGGACAGCCGCGAGATTCCCAACGCCATCGTCCTGGACGAAATCGAGGAGATAACGCTGACGTTTACCATACCCGAGGAGTTCAGGAGGAGAACCGTGGGGCTTCCCATGCAAAACGTCAGCTTCACAAATGCGCGTGAGGGCGCCGTACTCTCTGTTTTGCGAAGCGGCGACCTGACCGTGACCGTTATCGGCCTGGAGGACGATTTGGCGGAGCTGACCGGCGAAAACCTTTACGCGACGGTGGACGCCTCGCTGCTTGAGGATACCGACGAGACGCAGACGGCGGTCGCTTCGGTGTTTGTCAGGGATAAATACAGTGTATGGGTTTACGGGAGCTATGAATTGCCGGTCAAAATAATTGCCGGTTGACTATAAGAACCTATATCCATATGGATGCACGCGGTCTTGACGTTTTTTTCCGCCACTCTGCGTCAAGAAATGCAGAGGCTTGTAAGCAGGCCTCGAAATAAACAAATTATTTCTGCGCTTTTTCCTTGATTGACGAAAAAACACCTCGCCAATCCCGCGCACCTCCATATGAATACAGGTTCTAACATGAATTTCGAGGAGGAAAGACCCATGATAAAAAAATCAACATTGCTGTTTTTTCTTCTCGCTTTGCTGTGCCTGATCTTAGGCGGCTGCGGTTTTTCGCTTTCCGGCGCGGACCTCATCCGCCCGCCGAAGCCCTACGGCAAAAACAATGAACTGCGTATCGCTTTCGAGAAATCCGTCAGCGCTGACGTCATATTCAAAACGCCCATAAGCGGCGCGTACCTTTCGTCTTTCGTGCTGGAGGACATAGACGGCGACGGCACAGAGGAAGCGTTGGTTTTTTATGCCGAAAGGTCCCAGGACACCACCGTCTATATAAACGTCTTTACGTATTTTGACGACGCGTGGCAATACGCCTGTACGGTGACCGGGCAGGGCTGTGACGTTTATTCCATAGATTTTATCGACATGAATGAAAACGGCGTTAAGGAGATCGCCGTCAGTTGGATATTGCTTGAGCAAAGCGGCAGCAAGATGCTGTCTGTGTATGATTTTTCCCCAAGCGAGCGGGCGCTGACCGAGCTTTCCGCGGAGCTGTTCACCCTGAAAAAGTTTATCGACGTTGACGGCGACGGCATGACGGAAATCTTTTTGGCGCATATGGATACGTCGCAGGAGAAGCCCGCGTCCTTTGCCAAGGTGCTGAAAATGGACGGCGACAAAAGCGTGACGCTCATTGAAAAGCGCAGCCTTGACGGCAACGTCAGCGGTTACACCTCCATCAAGGCGGACGAGGGCAGGCAAAGCGGCCACGCGAATATATATATAGACGCGAACAAGGGCGAGTCGCAGATGATTACCGAGATACTGTACTGGAACAGCACGTCGCAAACGCTGTCGGTGCCGCTGCTCGACAACGAAACGCAGTGCAACACCCAAAGCTGGCGCAGCGTGCGGCTGGCGTCAAGGGATCTCGACGGCGACGGGATCGTCGAGGTGCCCGTACAGGTGGAGTTGAAAGGTGGCGAGATATGGTACATCGACGCGGACGTGTCGAACACGTTTTACATCACCAACTGGTGTAATCTGGTGGGGAACCGGCTTGTTACAGTCAAGAAGAGCCTTGTCAACTACAGCGAATCGTGCCTGTTTTATATCCCCGAGGGCTGGGAGGACAGGTTCACGGTGTCAAGCTACAAGGATACAAATAAATGGGACTTTTACAGCGTTGATCAAAAAACGGGCGAGCGGGACGACTATATGTTCAGCGTGATTTTCAGTACGGCGGAGAACTGGGAAAGCAACAGCGCGGAGCTGTATCAGGGCTACATCGTGATGAAGGAACATGAGGATAAGCGGCTGCTGCTTTCGGGCATTTCGGATGAGGCGGGGCTGAATATAAGCAAAGAACTGCTGGCGGAGAATTTCAGTTATTACGAGCAATGATAAGGATGGATACGTTTGAAAAATTACGCCCGGCATTTATGCCGTTGGCTATCTTTTCAAACGGTAAGTTTTATGCTTTGCAAAAACTTTAAAAGGATGGATTGTATCCATGAAACGCATACTTGTCGCGGAGGACGAAGCCTCCATCCGGGAATTTATCGTGATCAACCTGCGGCGCGGCGGCTATACGGTGGTCGAGGCGTCCGACGGCGTGCAGGCGCTGAATGAGTTTGAAGCCTGTGACGAGGATATCGACCTGGCCATCCTGGATATCATGATGCCTGAAATGGACGGGCTTGAGCTGTGCAAGCGTTTGCGCGAGCGCAGTTCGGGAATCGGCATTATCATGCTCACGGCCAAAACGCAGGAAATGGACAAGGTGACGGGACTTTTGATGGGCGCGGACGATTACGTGACGAAGCCGTTTTCGCCGTCGGAGCTGATGGCGCGCGTGGACGCGGTGTACAGGCGGGCGGCGGCCGCGAACGCCAATCATCCGAAGAAGCCGCCGAATACAAGTCTGAGGTCGGGCGAATTTGAACTTAGCCTGCGCAACCGTGACCTCACGCAAAACGGCGAGCCGATAGAGCTGACGCAGGTCGAGTTTCAGATCATGGAATATTTTTTCCTCAATCAGGGCGCCGCCCTTAGCCGGACGGATATCCTGCAGCGGGTATGGGGCGATGAATATATCGGCGAGGAGAAGATCGTGGACGTGAATATCCGCCGCCTGCGCATGAAAGTCGAGGATGAACCGTCGGAGCCGAAGCATTTGCTGACGGTTTGGGGCTTGGGGTACAAGTGGGTTTTGTGAATTAAGAATTGTTGGAGGGCTTCTCCCTTACCCATTATAACAGGCGTTATCAAAAGAGAACAATTTCCCCTCACATTTATATTCGGGGTACGGAGCTTGCTCCGTCCAAAATTCTTAATTCTTAATTATTTCGCTTGGAAAGGAGGAAACATGTTGAAATTCACAGGCCTGACCCGCCGCTGGGTCATGAAAACGCCGGGGTTTATTTCGATCCTCCTGATTGTATTGACGTCACTCAGCTGTGTTTTGGTGTATCGTTACTACTACAAAACAGTATCCGCGCTGCTCGATTCCCGTGACAGCAACATGCTTTTCTCCTACTTCAATCTCTATTCCGGCTCCACCGACGAAAGCTTCGCCGTGGCGTCACGCGAGTTTCTGGAAAGCTTCGACGCGCGGGACAAGATGAGCGTGTGGATATTCAACAAAGACGGCAGGGTCATCATGACGTCTGACGGCTTTGAGATCGGAGAGGAAGTGCCGATACCCGACTATCTATCGGCCGTCGAGTCCAAGTCCGGGCGCGGCGACTTTACGGGACGGATTGAGACCGGCGAAAAGGTCATGGCAATGACGGTGCTGCTGTCGCCCGTTGCCGACGGGAGCGCGGCGGCCATACGCTACATGATCTCGCTTCAGGACATTGACCATACGATTGCAGGCTTGATCGTGATGCTATTGTCGCTCTGCCTGCTGATGATTTTTACAACCATATTCCCCGGCGCGGTTTTCTTGAATAAGATAGCCGGGGCGATCAACAATATTACGGACGCGTCGAACAAAATCTCGCAGGGCGAATTCGGCGAGGGCATATGCTCCTACAGATTCAACGACGAGATAGGGAGCTTACAGTCGGCGATCAACAACATGGTCGTGGAGATAAACGCCGCCGACCGGATGAAGAACGATTTTATTTCGACCATCTCCCATGAGCTGCGCACGCCGCTGACGGCCATCAAGGGCTGGGGCGAAACGATCCAGCAGATAGGGGAGAGCGATCCCGCGCTGACGAAACGCGGCGTCGAGGTCATCATAAGCGAATCGTCGCGGCTGACGGGCATTGTCGAGGAGTTGCTTGACTTTTCGCGGATAGAAAGCGGCCGGATGAGCCTGCGCATGGAGAAGCTCGACGTTTTGGCCGAGCTTGATGAAACCGTGTTCACCTTTAAAGAACGCGCCATCCGCGAGGGCAAGGAGCTGATATACAACGTCCCGAACCTGCCCGCGCCGATGAACGCCGACTCCGGCCGGATAACCCAGGCGTTCGTCAATATCATCGACAACGCGCTGAAGTACACAAAGCAGGGCGGGAAAATTCAGATTGAGGCCGAAATGGTCGAGCCGTCGGCCTTAGAGATTTCAGTGAGCGATAACGGCTACGGCATCTCCGAGGAGGATCTGCCAAGAGTCAAGGAGAAGTTTTTTAAGACGGCTGCGTCGGTCGGCGGTTCGGGAATCGGGTTGGCGGTGGCCGACGAGATTATCAAGCTGCACGGCGGCGAGCTGCTGGTGAACAGCATTTTAGGCACGGGAACGACTGTGACGGTCAGGCTGCCCATAGAAGAGCTGCCGGTTGCCGGTTAATTTGATTGTAGATAAAAGGAGAGTTCAGCTTGAGTAATAAACAGAAAAAAAGCAAATATCTGGCGGCGGTCGGCGGGCAGGCGCTGATGGAGGGTATTATGATGAGCGGCCCGAAAGGCGCGGCCATGTCGCTGCGGCTGCCCGACGGAACCATCGAGACTACGCCGAAAAAAATGAAGCGGCTGAAGGACAAGTATAAGATTTTAGGCAAGCCTTTTATCCGCGGGCCCATCAGCTTTGTGGAGTCGATGGTGTTCGGCTACAAGTGCATCATGGAGTCGGCGGAGAAAACGAGCCTTGATCTCACGGTGGACGAGGGAGAGAAGCAGTCGAAGCTTGACAAGTGGCTGACCGACCACTTCGGCAAAAAGATGATGACAGTGATCGGCGTGATCTCAATCATCATCGGGCTGTTTATTTCTTTCGGGCTGTTCATGTGGCTGCCGAGTCTGTTGTTTGACGAGGTGGCCGTCAAGCTGTTGCACGTCAACGTAATGTGGAAAGCGCTGATTGAGGGTGTTGTAAGAATTATTCTGTTCGTCACATATATGTCGCTTGTCTCGCGCATGAAAGAGATGAACCGGCTGTTCATGTACCACGGCGCCGAGCATAAGGCGATCTTCTGCGTAGAGGCGGATCTTCCGCTGACGGTGGAGAACGTCCGCGCCCAGAAACGCTTTCACCCGCGCTGCGGAACAAGCTTTATTTTCGTTACGATAATTTTGAGCATACTGGTTTCGTCGGTCATTTCCATTGTCTTTGCCGGCACGCCCCTCGTGGACAAGCGCCCGATATGGATGGCCGTGAAGTTCCTGCTCCTGCCGCTTATCATGAGCGTCGGCTATGAGTTCAACCGCCTGGCCGGAATGCACGACAATAAGTTGCTTTCCCTGCTGGCCGCGCCGGGGCTGCTGATGCAGCGCATCACGACGAAAGAACCGCCCGACGATATCATCGAGGTAGGCATAGCGGCGTTGAAGGCCGTTATAGATGAGCCGGATGAAGCGGACGCGGCAGTGGATATGACTGAGTTCAGCGCGGAGACAGCCAGGGAAGCCGCCGTGCCGGAAACAGAAGAACCTGAAATGTAGGTACACAGACATCATTATAGCAGTTCCGCATGACATGGGCGGTTGGAATTGCGAGGATTTTTTTCGTCAGGCAAGGCCGACGACGTAGGCAAGCTCGCGCTTGTCAAGGAGGAGAACGCAGCATGACAATCCGTGCGCGGGGAACGGAAAAAATACCGCAAAGACAACCGCCCATGTTATGCGGAACTGCTATATATATGACACAACATCAAACCTTACAAAGACTCATGCGGCAAACAGCCGAACGTATCCGTATGTCCGGCGTAGAAAACGCCGCCTTTGAAGCCGCCGTCCTGCTGGAATTCTGCTCCGGAAAAACCAGGACGGAGCTTATGTTGCGCGGGGACGAGTCCGCGGAAGATTCCCTTATAAAAAGCGTGGCGTCCTGCGCTGACAGGCGGATATCGGGCGAGCCGCTTCAATATATCGTCGGCGAGTGGGACTTCCTGGGAAACCCGTTTTACGTCGGCGAGGGCGTGCTGATCCCGCGCCCGGAAACGGAATTGCTGTGCTCCCTCGTGATCGGGGAAGCGAAAAAAATCAAGCCGTGCGTTGTGTTTGACCTCTGCGCCGGGAGTGGCTGTATCGGCATAAGCGTCGCGGAAGCCTGCCCGGACGCGCGTGTCTGCGCCGTCGAAAAATTTGACGGCGCGTATGCGTACCTCACGCGGAATATAGAGCGGCACGGGCTGAAAAATGTCACGTCGGTAAAGGCGGATGTGCTCGAAAGCTTTGAAGCGGCGGGGCTGCCGGTTCCCGATATTGTGGTGTCAAATCCGCCGTACGTCAAAAGAGGCGAGCTGCCCGGCCTCCAAAGAGAAGTGCGGCGCGAGCCGGAGGAAGCGCTGGACGGCGGCGCGGACGGGCTTCGGTTCTACCGTGCGCTTGCGGAAAAGTGGTTTCCGTTTGTAAACGCCGGAGGGCTGATGGCTGTCGAGTGCGGCGAGGGTCAGGCGGCGGACATCAGCGGAATATTCGCGGAGAAAGGCGGCGCGGCGGAAGTCCGGCGGGATCTTCAGGGCACGGAAAGAATAGTCATAATCCGAAAGGAATTGTAATATATGTTATCTAATATTGTCCGGGGCGAATTTACGCTGGATATGGTGATTCAGCTGTGCGCGACGGTGTTCGTGGTGTTTTGCACACTGCCCGTGCACGAGTACGCCCATGCCTGGGCCGCGACGAAGCTGGGCGACGAGACTGCCCGGCTCAAGGGACGGCTGACGCTGAATCCGCTGGCGCATATTGACCCGATAGGCGCTCTGTATGATATTATTGGTGGGGTTCGGTTACGCGAAGCCCGTGCCCGTGAATATGCTCAACTTCAAAAAACGCAAGCGCGACATGGCGATTACGGCGTTCGCGGGGCCGGTTACCAACTTGATAATGGCGCTGTTCTTTCTGATTTTGTTCAACCTGATGCGGTTCGTTATCAATACGGGTTCACAAGAGATCGTAAGCATCGCGACGTTCATTTTCCTTGTGGCAATCAGAAACATTTATCTTGCGGTATTCAATCTGCTGCCCATCCCGCCGCTTGACGGCTCGCGGATAGCCTCGGCCGTCCTGCCCGACGGAATCTACTACAGGATCATGCGGCACGAGCGGTATATCATGATAGGACTTTTTGTCCTGATGTTCACGGGCGTACTTTCGATACCGATAAGATTTCTGTCGAATCTGATTTATACGGGCCTGTCGTTTTTGGCGGACCTGCCGTTCAAGCCGTTCATGTAATTAATAAAGGTTGTTGATTGTGGAAAAGCTGTCATATAAAATAGAGGTTTTTGAAGGTCCGATGGACCTGCTTCTGCACCTGATATCCAAGCACAAGGTCAGCATAAACGACGTGCCGATTTTGGAGCTTGTCGGGCAATACATCGAATACGTCCGCGGTATGCGGGAGGAGGACCTGGAGGTTGCCAGCGAGTTTTTGGAGATGGCCGCGCGGCTCGTCTACATCAAAACCGTGTCGCTGCTGCCTGTGCACGAGGAGGCCGACCAGCTCGCGGAGGAGCTTCGCGGCGAGCTGCTGGAGTATCAGGATTGCCAGCTGATGGCCGGGAAGCTGTCGAAACGCGCGAAAGGCTTTGACTACTTCAGCCGTGAGCCGCAAGAGTTTGAGGCCGACATGCTCTACACCCGCGTCCATGAGCCGTATGAGATTTTCAAGGCGTACATGTCGGCTGTCGGGCGCGGTAAACGCAAGCTCCCGCCGCCGATAGAGGCGTTTTCAAAGCTCGTCGCCTATCAGATCGTGTCGGTCGCGTCGCGGATATCGTTTATTTTGCAAACGCTGTCAGGCGGTGAAAGGCGGAGCTTCGGCTTGCTTTTTGAGGAGGCCGAGTCCCGCTCCGAGATGGTCGCCACGTTTTTGGCGGTGCTGTCTTTGGCTAAGGCGAAGCGGCTGAGTATCGAGGGCGAGGGCGACAGGGCCATGCTTCAGCTGAAAATATAAAGCTATTTTTGACTTTTGTGTTGACTTGGATTTCCTAACCCCTCCGGCACTGCGTGCCACCTCCCCTTGCAGGGGAGGCCTTGGCAAATACACCTCACGTTCCCAAGCCTCCCCTGCAAGGGGAGGTGGCACGCAGTGCCGGAGGGGTTAGGAAGCGTAAAAAATCAATACAATCGTCTAAAAGAGCGAAATATAATTAAGGATGGATAATAAGATTGAATATACAGGAATTGCAGGCCGCCGCCGAGGCCATTTTGTTCGCGTGCGGGGAGCCGCTTGAGACGGCGCGGATGGCCGAGGCGCTGGAGCTTGACGTGGAATGCACGGAGAAGCTGCTGACAAAATTAAAGGACGACCTCGACGAGCGCGGGAGCGGCCTGTGCGTTTTGAAGCTCGGCGACAGATACCAGATTTGCGCGCGCACGGAATACGCCGGCATGATCAGGTCGGTGCTGGAGTTAAAGAAAAACGCGCCGCTTTCCCCGGCGGCCTTTGAGGTATTGGCGGTGGTGGCCTACAACCAGCCCATCACGAAATCGTATATAGAGCAGGTGAGGGGAGTCGATTGCTCCGGCGTTATAGCGACGCTGTGCCAAAAGGGCCTCATCGAGGAGAAAGGCAGGCTGGAGCTTCCAGGGCGGCCCCTGCTCTACGGCACCACGCCGGAATTCCTCAAGTGCTTTTGTATTTCCGCCTTGTCCGAATTGCCTGAGCTGCCCGACAGGGAGGGCCTCACGCTTCCGTCGGCCGAACAAGGTTCGGCGTCTGAACAGGAAGCAGCGCCTGAGCAATCCGTTCAGCCTGAGCTTGATACAGATACCGACGCCGCGGAATCACCCGATATGGACGACTTTGTTGTCCCGGAGGACGGCGAGGATATATATTCGATAGTTTAACCGCCACTAAATCACTAACCACTTGAAACGGGGTGAGAGTTTTTGATCGCGCTTTATATCATCTTGGGCATCATCGCGGCGGTCACGCTGCTGTTCTGCGTGAAGATCACGGCGGAGCTTATCTACGACGAAACGGCGCGCTTTACGGTCAGGGTCTTGTTTTGGGAGTTCCCTGTTTATCCCGAGGGCCCGAAAAAAAAGAAGAAGCCTAAAAAAGAAAAAAAGCCCAAAGAGGAAAAGGAAAAGCCGAAAAAGGAAAAACCCGCGGCAAAATCCGACGAACCGCCCAAGGAAAACATCGTCAGGAAGTTCTGCCGCAATCAGGGTTTTGACGGCGTGGTCGAATTCCTCAGCGATATTTTACGTGCGCTGAACGGCTTTTTAAGGGACGTGTTCATTCGCGGGTTCGTGATTGAGAAGTTGATTGTGCGGCTCGTCGTCGCTAAAGGCGACGCGGCCAAGACGGCGATGGCCTACGGCAGGACGTGCGCGGCCGTTTTTCCGGCACTTGGCTACATATGCCAAACGATGCGGGTCAGGAAGTACGGCGCGGATATAAACGCTGACTATCTGGCCGAAAAAAGCGCCGCCTCACTGAACTTAACCGTTTCCACAAGACCCATCAGGATCACAAACGCCATAGTCGTGCTGGCGGTAAAGGGACTATGGGCGCTCCTCCGCGCAAAAAGACGCGAAAAAAAGAACAATGCAAAACAAAAATCAGCGCTTAAAGCCACGCACGTCTAATGTCTACAATCTAGCATCTAGCATCTAGAATCCAGCATCTAAATTCTGAAAGGAATGATATAAAACATGAAAGAATATTCTGCGCAGGGACTCTTAGGGACTACCATCGAAAAACTCAAGGACCTGGTCGATGTAAGCACAATCATCGGTGACCCGATTGAAGCCGGCGGCGTGACCATCGTACCCGTATCGAAGGTAACATACGGCTTCGCGTCGGGCGGCTCCGATTTCCCGTCGAAGTCAAACGCCGAGATTTTCGGCGGCGGCGGCGGCGCGGGAATCACCATCGCGCCGGTGGCGTTCATCGTTGTCAGGGACGGCGAGGTCTCCATCAAGCACGTCGCGGAGGGCGAGGGCGGCCAGGCCGAGCGCATCATCGGCATGGTGCCGGATGTTGTGGATAAGCTGTCGGCGCTCGTGAACAAGTTCATCAAAAAAGACGAGCCTGACCTGAACGCGGCGGCGGAAGCATTTGTCGCGGAATAAGCTGAACAGGCACGCATAAAATTTTTACCTGTCCGCATATCTATTAAGTGATTGATTATCATCACTGATCGTGAAATAACAGGCGGGTGGGTTGTTCCGTGAGACTTGGATCTATAGTATTGAGGACGTTCGCTTTTATTCTGCTGATGTGCGTGTTTTTCAGCGGCTTTTCCATCGGATTCGCCGCCGGAGCAGTTGACGTTTCGGCTCAGGCGGCTGTGCTGATGGTGGCCGAAACGGGTGAGGTTCTGTTTGAGCGAAACGCGCACAAGCAGCTGTCCATGGCAAGCACGACAAAGATCATGACGTCGCTGCTCGCGCTGGAATCGGGCGTTACGTCAAGCCTGGTGACAGTGAGCGAGCCGATGGTCAAGGTCGAGGGAACATCCATGGGACTTCTGCCCGGCGACACCGTTTCCGTATACGGCCTTGTCTGCGGGATGCTGATGGCCAGCGGCAACGACGCCGCCAACGTCACGGCCTATGTCCTGGGCGGATCGCCCGAGAGCTTCGCCGTGATGATGAACGACCGTGCCCGTGAGCTGAACATGACGAACACGCATTTCGTTACGCCGTCGGGGCTTGACGCGGAGGGGCACTGCTCCACCGCTTACGACATGGCTCTTTTGGGGCGTGCGGCAATCGGCAACCCGGTGTTTAAGTCGATATGCTCCCGCACGGAGATGACCATATTTTACGGCAGCCCGCCGTACAGGCGCACGCTGTCTAACCACAACCGGCTTCTGCACAGCTATCCCGGCGCCATAGGAGTCAAAACCGGCTTCACGAAGAAAAGCGGGCGCTGCCTCGTGTCGGCGGCGCAGCGCGGCGGCGTGACGCTGATCGCCGTGACCCTCAACGCGCCGGACGACTGGAACGACCATAAAAAAATGCTCGACTACGGCTTTTCCGTGGTCAATGTAACGGAGCTTGACGGCGACCTGGCCGATGTCAGGCTAAAGGTCATGGGCGGCGAAAAGAGCAGCGTGAAAGTCGCCGTATACAGCGAGCCGTCCGCTGTGCTCGACAGCAAAAACGGCGGAGTGAGCCGTGAAATTCTGCTCAGGCCGTTCGAGTACGCGCCGGTCGAAACGGGGAAGCCCGTGGGCGTGATCCGCTATCATCAGGGCACAAAGCTCGTCCATGAGGCGTATATCGTGACGGCGGAGGCGGCAGAATATAAGGCGGCTCCGCAAGTCCGTGAACCGGCAAACGAGGAACAGCGCAAGTCAATATTTGAAAAAATCAGGGAATATCTAAAAAATCTAAAGGAGCAAACCTAATGCCAGACGAACTTATCCGGCTGCAAAAATATCTGTCCGAATGCGGGGCGGCGTCGCGGCGCAAGGCCGAGGAGCTGATAGCCAAAGGTAAGGTCAAGGTCAACGGGCATCCCGCGGGAATCGGCGACAAGGTCAACCCGAAAAAGGATATTGTGACGCTGTTCGGCAAGAGAGTCGCGCGCGCGTCAAAGCCTGTTTACATCATGCTGCACAAGCCGCGCGGGTATGTCACGACGATGGCGGACGAGCTTGGGCGCAAATGCGTGGCTGAGTTGCTTCCCGGCGTGAAAGAGCGCGTCTATCCGGTCGGCCGGCTGGACAAGGATTCCGAGGGGCTTTTGCTGCTGACGAACGACGGCGAATTCGCGAACCTGCTTATGCACCCGTCGCGCCACATCCCGAAGGTATACCGCGTGACGATACGCCCGGATATAAGCGACGAACAGATTGCCGCGCTGGAAAACGGCGTCATGGTGGACGGACGCATGACCGCCCCGGCAAAGGTGCGTATGCTCGAAAAGCGGGACGGGCGCGTCGTGCTGGAGTTCACGCTGTTCGAGGGCAGGAACCGGCAGATACGCAAGATGTGCTTTGAGCTGAAGCTGAACGTGATAAGGCTCAAGCGGACGGCGATAGGGCCGGTTAAGCTCTCGATGCTTCCGGCGGGGCAGTGGCGGGAGCTGACGGCGGACGAGGTTGAGAAGCTGCGCTCGCAGGGATCAGGCATAGTCAGGAATTAGGTGTTAGGAGAGTTAGTCGGCGCGTAAAATTGTAGGGGATGGCGTCCTCGACGTCCCGTAGATAAACAACCGTGCGGAAATGAATGGATGGTGACCCAATGAGTAAATACAGTGACGCTGTAAAACTTTGGCAAAGCTATCATATAAAAACAGACGCGGATATCAGTCTGCGCCTTGACAATTTCAAGATTCTGTTCGCGTACCATTCAGGGAAGATCGAAAACGACGCGGTCACATATCACGATACGCGTGAAATATTTGAAAACGGGCGCGTCTTGAATTATACCGGCGATCCGCGCGCTGTTTTTGAAATGCAAAACCAACGGCTGTGCCATGAATTTTTGAAGCCTAAGCTGGCGTCGCGCGAACCGCTGTCTGTTGGGCTGATCAAAGATGTCCACGCGGTTTTGACGGGCGGAACGTATGACGAGCGGCGGTATATTGCCCAAGGCGAACGCCCGGGAGAATTCAAAAAGCATGACTATGTGACGGGCCGCGCGGAGGTCGGGTCAAAGCCTGAACATGTGGAGCGTGACTTGACGGAGCTTCTTGACGAATTCGCGGATTTTGACGGAGACATATTAAAAGCGGCGGCGTATTTCCACGCGCGGTTTGAGTATATACACCCGTTCGCCGACGGCAATGGGCGTGTCGGACGCGCGGCGCTCAACTATTTTCTGATGCTTTGCGGCCATCCGCCGCTGATCATCCATGACGAGGATAAGCGCGATTATTATGACGCGCTGGAAAAATATGATACGGCGGAGGACATCACGCCGATGACGGAGTTCCTCAGAAAGCAAACGGAGAAAACGTGGGAAAAGACCTTGGAGAGGAATTTATAAAAATTATAAAACCTGAAAGGACTAAAACAATGATCAGAAGCATGACAGGTTTCGGGCGCGCCCAGGAAACGGTTGACGGCCTGAACATAACCTTTGAAATAAAGAGCGTGAATCACCGTTACTTTGAATGCTCGTCGCGCGTGCCGAGGGCATACGGCTTTTTGGACGAGAAAATCAAGACGTACCTCCAGGGCTTCATCTCCCGCGGCAAGGTTGAGTGCTTCGTGCAGATCGAGGCGCTTGAGGACGCCGGCATCACCGTCAGCCTCAACGCGGCTCTCGCGGCGGGTTATCTGAACGCCTTTAAGGAGCTGTCGGGGCGGTTTATGATAGGCAACGACGTCACGGCGTCCACGTTCGCGCGGTTCGGCGACATTTTTTCGGTGCGAAAGCAGGAGTATGACGAGGAAAAAATCTGGAACGCGGTTAAGCTTGCCGCCGAAATTGCGGTCAGCAGCTTCCTGCGGATGCGCGAGGCCGAGGGCGAAAAGCTGTCGCAGGACGTTTTGCGCCGCGCGGATACAATCCTAGACCACGTCGCGTTTATCGAGGAGCGTTCGCCGCAGACGGTGAGGGAGTACAACGAAAAGCTGCTTAAGCGCATGAGGGAGGTCCTTGAGGACGTTCACGTGGATGAGCAGCGCCTGTTGACCGAGGCGGCGATATTCGCGGACAAGATCGCAGTTGACGAGGAGACGGTGCGGCTGCGCAGCCACATCGCGCAGTTGCGGGAGTTCTTCCGCGCGCAGGGCGCCATAGGCCGGAAGCTCGACTTTTTAGTGCAGGAAATCAACCGCGAGGCAAACACCATCGGCTCAAAGGCGCAGGACGCCGCGATCGCGTCGCGGGTCATCGAGGTCAAGTCGGAGATCGAAAAGATACGCGAGCAGATACAGAATATAGAGTAAACAACTTCCGAAAGGAATGGTCACATCAATGAAACTGGTCAACATTGGGTTCGGAAACATGGTGAACGCGGACAGGATTGTTGCCGTGGTGATCCCGGATTCCGCGCCGGTCAAACGAATCGTGCAGGAAAGCAAGGAAAAGGGGACCGCCGTCGACGCGTCCTGCGGGCGCAAGACCCGTGCCGTGATCCTGCTGGACAGCGGCCACGTCGTGCTGTCGTATCTTCAGGCCGAGACCGTCGCGAACCGCTGCTGCGGCGATGATATCACGGAGGACGGTGGCGGCATATCATGAACAAGGAAGTAAAATCGGAGGGTATGCTCGTCGTGCTTTCCGCGCCGTCGGGCTGCGGCAAGGACACTGTCTTGGCGGAGCTTGACGGACGGGTCGAAAACCTGCGCCGCTCCGTTTCCATGACCACCAGGAAAATGCGGGACGACGAAACAGACGGCGCGGATTACTTTTTTGTCGGCGAGTCCGACTTTGAGAGCAAAATAAACGGCGGCGAAATGCTTGAGTACACCCGCTACAACGGCCACTATTACGGCACGCTGAAAAAGCCGGTGGACGAGCTTCTGAAAAAAGGCGAGACGGTCGTGCTGAAAATCGAGGTGGAGGGCGCGGGCAAGATCAGGTCGATGTATCCTGACGCCGTAACGATTTTCCTTGTGCCGCCGTCCATGCAAACGCTGGAAAAACGTCTGCGCAAGCGCATGAGCGAGGGAGAGCGCGATATCCGCAACCGCATGGCGATCGCGGTCTGCGAGATAAAGCACGCGGACAGCTACGATTATATCGTCGTCAACGATCAGATTGATTACGCTGTCAGCGATATATGCTCGATCATACGGGCCGAGCGCCTGAAAACGAAGCGTTCGCTCAATTCCATTTGCCTTTACGAATAGGGGAGAACTGTTTGTCCCCGCAAAAGATGTCTGATAAAAATTATAAAAAGGAATGATAATCATGCTTAACCCGGATCTCAGAGGAGTTTTGAAAGATCATACAAGCCGCTATTCGCTCGTTACGGCGGCCGCGAAACGCGCGAGGGAAATCGCCGAGGAAGCGGAGCAGAAAAAGAGTATCATGACCGAAAAGCCGGTAACGGTGGCCGTGGATGAAATCATCAGCGGCAAGTACGTGATTGTCGAGCCGGAGGAAATACGCAATATCTGATTAAGAACACAGGTTCTAAGAATTGAGAATGCGGAATGCAGAATTTTGGTACAGAAAAAACCATCGCCAAAGTCGCCATTGACAACGCGGCATATCATTTCGACAGGTTGTACGATTACCGTATCCCCGCCCCGCTTTGCGGCAAAGCCCTGGCGGGAATGCGCGTGACCGTCCCGTTCGGAACGTCGGCGAAAAAGCGGCAGGGCATGATCATGGAGCTTGCGGACGGGCCGGACGGCGGCGCGGGAGTCAAAATAAAGTCCATCGCCGAGCTTTTGGACGATGAGCCGCTGTTGAGCGGCGAGCTGCTCGAACTGGCTGCGTGGCTGAAAGAGCGTACTTTCTGCACCTATTACGATGCGGTCAAGGCGATGCTTCCGGCTGGGCTTAACCACAAAATCGTGGAGTCCTATGCCGCCGTGCCCGGAGATGAGCATCCTCCCGGCACAGCGCTGAGTATCGAAGAAAATGCGGTACTGAAATATCTTTCGGGCAAAAAAGATTTCGTCAGGGGCGAAAAAGTTCTGGCCGATTTGGGCCTTGACAAGGATTCCGCCATACTGAACAGCCTCGTCAAAAAAGGCTGCGCGGCGCGGAATTACGACGCCGTACGCAGGACGGGCGACTTGACGGTCAAAATGATGCGGCTCACGCCCGCTTTCCTGTCCGGTGAGCTGAAGCTCGCGAAGCTGTCGGGGAAGCAGAGCGAGGTCGCCGATTTGCTGTCCGGGTCGGGTCAGGCGTCCGTGCGTGAGATATGTTATTTTACGGGCTTTACGCCGTCGGTTCCCATGTCGCTTGTGAGCAAGGGCGCGGCGGAGCTTTATGAAAATCAAGTTTACCGTAACCCCTACGCGGGAGTCGAGTCTGTGCCCGTCAGGCGGAAAATCGTGCTGACGGGGGAGCAGGAGACGGCTTATCAGAACCTGCTCGATCAGTACCGCACGGGAAAGGGCAGCGCCTCGCTGCTTTTCGGCGTGACGGGCAGCGGCAAGACAAAGGTGTACATGCGGCTCATCGACGAAATCGCGGAGGAGGGGCGCGGCGTCATCCTGATGGTGCCGGAGATCGCGCTGACTCCACAGGCGCTGAAATTGTTCCACGAGCGATACGGCAAGCGCGTGGCGGTGTTTCACAGCGCGCTGTCCGTCGGCGAACGCCTTGACGAGTGGCGGCGCGTGAAAAGCGGAGAGGCCTGTCTGGTTGTCGGAACGCGGTCGGCGGTGTTCGCGCCGTTTGACGATCTTGGCCTGATCATCATTGACGAGGAGCAGGAGAGCGCCTATAAATCCGAAAACACGCCCAGATACAGCGCGAGGGATGCCGCGAAGTTTCGGTGCCACAAGCATAACGCCCTGCTGATTTTAGCGTCCGCCACGCCGAGCGTCGAAAGCTACGCGGCGGCGGTCAGGGGGAAATACACGCTTAACGCGCTGTCAAAGCGGTACGGCGCGGCAACGCTTCCAAAGGTCGAAACGGTCGATATGTTCGGGGAGCGCATGGCCGGGAACACGTCGGAGTTAAGCGGCCGTCTCCTCGCTTTGCTAAAGGAAAATCTTGCCGCCGGGCAGCAATCCATACTGCTGATCAACCGGCGCGGGTATAATACATTCGCGTCGTGCACGTCATGCAGGCACGTGCTGACCTGCCCGTCGTGCTCCATTTCAATGACCTACCACCACGCGAACGGCCGCCTGATGTGCCACTATTGCGGCTATTCCGCCGCTTTCACGCCGGACTGCCCGGCCTGCGGCAAGCCCGCCGTAAAATACGCGGGCTTCGGGACGCAAAAGGTCGAGGACGATTTGCAAAAAGAGCTGCCCGGCGCGCGTATCCTGCGGCTGGACACGGACACGACGATGTCGCGCTTTGCCCACGAGGAAAAGCTGAAACGCTTCGCCGCGCGGGAGTTTGATATACTTTTGGGGACCCAGATGGTGGCCAAGGGGCTGGACTTCGAAAACGTCACGCTGGCGGGCGTCGTGTCGGTGGACCAGCAGCTTTACAACGACGATTTCCGCAGCCTGGAACGCGCTTTCGCTCTGCTGACCCAGGTGGTCGGCCGATCGGGGCGCGGCAAGTACGAGGGACGCGCGGTAATACAGACGCTGACTCCCGAAAACGACATCATCTCGCTGGCCGTCGCGCAGGACTACGTGACGTTTTTCAACACGGAGATAGGCATACGTAAGGCGCTCGTGTACCCGCCGTACTGCGAGCTGTGCGTCGTTGGATTCGTTGGCGAGGACGAGCTTTTCGTGCGTTCCGCGTCGAAAGAGGCGCTTGCGCTGCTCAAGCGGCTGTCGGAGGAAAATTACGCGGGAGAAAAGTTTATCGTGCTTGGGCCTATGCCCGCGAGGGTCGCCAAGGTCAGCAACAAATTCAGATACAGAATGATCATAAAATGCAGGAACACACCGGGATTCAGGGCGATGATTGCGGACATACTCCGTGCGTTCGGCAAGGATCCGCGATTCTCAAACGTGACGGTTTACGCGGATATGAATCCCGAGAGTCTGATATGATATCGTGCAACACCTAGCAAACTTTTAGGCGTTACACGATAATAGGGGTGTACGTTTGGGCTACAGGGAAATAATCAAATACGGCGACCCGATCCTGAAAAAGAAAAGCAGGCGGGTCGAGATATTCGACGACAAGCTGGCAAAGCTGCTGGACGACATGCGCGAGACGCTGAAGCGGTCGGAGGGCGTCGGGCTTGCTGCGGTGCAGGTTGGCGTGCTGCGGCGCGTCATCGTGATGGACTGCGGCGACGGCGTGATTGAACTTGTCAACCCGGAGATCACCTTTGAACAGGGTGAGCAGTGCGAGCAGGAGGGCTGCCTTTCCCTGCCGGGGCGAAGCGGCATCACCCTGCGCCCGATGGTCGTCAAGGTGAAAGCGCAGGACCGAGACGGCAAGTGGCATCTTTATAAGGGCGAGGGGCTGAAAGCGCGGTGCTTCTGCCATGAGATCGACCATCTGGAGGGTATTGTTTTTATACAGCGGCTTGCCAAACAGTAAGATAACAACTGATAATGCGAATCACGCGTTGAAAAATAGAAAACAGGTAAAAGTCAGGCGTCATTGCGACCGCAGAGAAACGTTGTGTAACAACAATTTTTTTGCGCGAAGCAATCCAGCCAGCAAATGGCTGAGGAGTCAGAAGTGGTCAGGCAAAGCAACAAAGTTGCATAACTGGATTGCTTCGCGCAATTACCCTGTTATAAAAAGAACGCTTCTATGCGCTCGCAATGACGGAAACTTTACCCCTTATCTGTCATGTTTACCTATTATTCAGCTCGCCAAAACCTATTCACTAATTAGTTATTAGTTAAATCTTGATAAGGAGCCGGTCATAAGATGAAAGTTGTTTTCATGGGAACCCCCGACTTCGCCGTGCCCTGCCTGCAACGTTTAATCGCGGACGGGCATGACGTCACGGGCGTTTTCACCCAGCCGGACAAACCCAAGGGGCGCGGAAACGTCATAGCCGCGCCGCCCGTCAAGGAAGAAGCGCTGAAAAACGGCATAGCGGTGTACCAGCCGCGCTCCATGCGCGACGGTGAAGCGTTGGAAATTTTGCGCGAAATTACGCCGGAGCTGATCGTCGTCGTGGCGTTCGGGAAAATCCTGCCCAAAGAGATACTTGAGTTGCCGCGCTTCGGCTGTATCAACATCCACGCGTCGCTGCTGCCGAAATACCGCGGCGCCGCGCCCGTGCAGTGGGCTGTGCTGAACGGCGAATCCGTCACGGGCGTCACGTCTATGCAAATGGACGAGGGACTGGACACGGGCGACATACTGATAAAGGCGCAAACCGAAATCGGCGAGAACGAGACGGCCGGGGACGTGCTGGAGCGGCTGTCGTGCTTGGGCGCGGACGTTTTGTCAAAGACGCTTTCTGCGCTCACGGACGGCTCGTTGCGCCCTGAAAAGCAGGACAGCTCGCAGTCAACCCATGCGCCGATGCTGGCAAAGGAGCTTTGCCCCATCGACTGGACGCGTTCCGCCCGCGAAATACACAATCAGATACGCGGGCTTTCGCCGTGGCCTGTCGCGACGGCGGTCATATACGGAAAAAAAGTCAAAATCCACGAGTCAAAGCTGTGCGGTTTGACGGGCGGAAATCTCGGAGAAATCATGGAAAGCGGCGGACGGCTAATAGTTTCCTGTGGTAATTTTGAGTGTCTGGAAATAATAACGGTGCAGGCAGAGGGAAAAAAAGCGATGAACGCCGCGGATTTTCTGCGGGGACTTAGAAATTAGGGACATTTTCGGGGGCACATCTATTAGACCTCCTCGGAAACTACTCACGGCGGCGTAAACGGTCTTTTTTCCGTCCTGCCGCGCAAAAAATGCTCGCAATAAACAAATTATTCCTGCGCTTTTTTACTTGCGGGACGAAAAA
>WRED01000029.1 GCA_009779495.1 Oscillospiraceae bacterium
CGAGAAAAATAAGGGAATGAGGAACAAAGGGAAGGGAAGCGGAAAAACAGCAGAAAAAGAAGCGGAATAAAGAGCGCGCAAAAACAACCCCTGTGAGGGGTTGTTTTTGCGCGAAAAGGGACAATAAACAACGCCAAACGGAAATGAAGCACGCTGAAAAGGAATTGCAAAAAGCGGAGAAGCGCAAAACGGAGCTTGATAACCTGTTTGCTAAAATGTATGAAGATCGGGCAGCGGGACGGTTGGATGATGAAAACTACACCATGCTTTCCGGCAGATACAGGGGCGAACAGCGGCAAATCAACGAGCGCGTGGAAACGCTCAAAACAAAGATTGAACAATCAGAACAAAACAAATGCGGTGCGGAACAATGGCTGGCACTAATCAAAAAATATGAATCCATTTACGAACTGACTGCGCCGTTGCTAAACGAACTGATCGAAAAAATCGAAGTGCATCAAGCATACAAAGACGAAAACGGGAACAAGATTCGTGACATAGACATCTGCTACCGTTTCGTCGGTAAAATCGACTGACCAGACCACGGATTACCCCACAGGGGTGTCCATAGTGTCTTTAAGTAATATAAGGCGGTAGGTAATACAAAACCATTACCCACCCCATTTTCACGTTTTGAAACCCTTGCTGCAAGCGGGTTTATTAAGGCAAAAACGTGACATCGTAAGCCTGTTCAACCCACCCCCGCCGCCCATTCATGGGCGGAGCGGCTCAAAGGAATATATCCCCGCCGCCCACCGCAAGAAAGCGCAAACCGAAAAGAAAGTCAAGGGTAAAATGAACGCTTCGCGCCCTTGACTTTCTTTTCGGTTTGCGCTGTGAAAAATGCGGCGACGGGGAATATTCCACCGAGCCATTTTTACGGGGCTTCGCCCCGACGGGAACACTTCGGGTCAACTTGGCCCGAAGTCATATAAAAAATAAAAACGCCATTCGGTTTTTTCTTCCGAACGGCGCTTATTTTTGTAGGTTGACGTCACGTTTTCGTTTTTTTCGGTTGCACATTGTTTAACAATGTAAAAAAAGATTGATAAACATCATTCTCTCTCGCCTGTAAGTCCGCGTGAAGCATCGGCTTATGCAATTAAATGCATGATTTGGTTATCCTCGCTGCCAGTGTTATATGAAACAAAATAAATATCATTGTACTTGTACTGTATTACATCATGGTCAGCGAATAAGTGTTTCGTTTTAGTTGCCCCCCTATCTTACCAAGACGCAGATCCGTAGACAATCATAATCGCCGGGATATGTCAAAACGACTGGGTTGCGCCAATGGAATACAGCGGTACTACCGACAGTGTTTTGTTTGAGCTTTGGTTTGAGAATTGCTTGCTGAAAGAAGAGCGGGGAGCGTTATCGTTCTTGACAACGCAGCTTTCCACAGGAAGTCCGTCATCCCAGATCTTGCGAAAAAGAAAAAATGTCAGGTGCTTTTTCTGCCGCCATATTCCCCTGACTTAAATCCTATTGAGAAAAAATGGGCCTGGCTCAAAAAAGGCTGCGTAAAATTTTGCCTGACTTTCGTTTCATTTGAATATGCTATGGGGTGTTGCTCTTAAAGTGGTTTGACTATAGTCGCTGGCAGTAGCAAAGAACCTCGTCGCCTTATCCGGACGGCGGGGTTCGTTTTGTGCTGAGGGCGTCAATAATACGTTATTATATTCTCCCGTCAACGACGGATATCATGGCCAGATAGCTGTCAATAGGGCAGTAGCCGGGAATACTGTTGCCGCTGCCCAGTGCGTAACCGCCCCGCTGTCCCGCCCGGTCCAGCATATTGCGCGAGCGTTCCCTGATCCGCTCCGGCGTGGCGCTGCACAGAAAGTGCAGGTCAATGCCGCCCAAAACGGCCATTTTGCCCGCCAGCAACTCGTACGCCCGTTCCACCGGCATAATAGTATCCTCATATGAGTGCCGCCCGTCGTAGCCCATGCCGATGATGTCGTCTACAATGCCCTCAAACCAGCCGCAGGAGTGCAGCACAGCGGGCTTGCCGGCCGCGTGGGCCGCCTTGACGATCTCCCGGTGCCAGGGAAATACGTACTTGCGCATGGCCTTGGGGGAAATCATGGTCTGGGACTTAAAGCCCCAGTCGTCGTTGGACATCAAAAGCCCTACGGAATCATATTCCATGGACCTGCGGTAGTACTCCACCAAGCCGCTGCCCACCCGCTCGAATATGTCCCACAGCAGTTGCTCGTCATCATAGAGCATGAAGCACAGGTTGTCGTAACCCACGAGCCTGATAACATTTTCCAGTACGCCGCCGGGGCCCATGACCATCAGCTTCATACCGCCGGGCAGGTCGGGTCCTATATCCCTGAGCCGGGAGTAGTCCGCCGCTTTGGGGTCCTGCCATTGGTAGGCGGCGAAGCTCGCGCGGTCGGTGATTACGGGCGACTCGTTGAGCGAAATGGTCTGTGCGCCGTGGTAGTTATTTTTGCGTGGGAAGCAGTAGTTTGAGCCGTTGACGGTGGCATAGTCGTAGCCCAAAGACGAGAAAGCCTTGATCATGGCACGAGTCCAGTCCAGAGGGTTGTCCTTGGGCAGGGGGCCAACGACGTGCTCGTAGACCTGGTCGCCCATGAACAGCTCGAAGAGCACATCCCGGTCCGGGATGCCGCCCTCGAGGACTTTCAGGAGCTGTTTAAATTCGGGTTGACGGTTGTTATAGGCCATAAATCCTCCTTAGAACCTGTTTAGCAACTCCCACGCGGCGACCTTTTGGAAAAATCAGGCGGACTGCGGCGTCAAGAAATGCAGAGGCTTGTAAGCAAGCCTCGCAATAAAGTGATTATTCCTGTGCTTTTTTCCTTGCATTCCACCCGATTTTTCTCAAAATTACGCTCGCGGTGAGTTGCTAAACAGGTTCTTATGCTATCGTAAGGAAATAATCATGTTGTTCCGATATGAGCCGTTTTAGTTCATCAATATCATTTTCCTCTATATTTGGGACAAAAACAGGATAGGCAGTACACCTGAAAACTTCTCTTCCATCAGGAAATTGGTGAAAATACCTCATGCCGCCGCCTGAACAGCAATGACATATTAACGTGCATTTTTTCATTATTTCGTTTTTAGGAATCGGAGCAGAATCAGGAGGCGGCACTTCTCTGCTATATCTATTTTCATTTGCAACAGCTTCGTCGTACAAAGCTTTCATATATTTTTCCGAAACATCCTTACACGCAAAATATTTGAGTCTAAAATTGCCCTTTTGTTTTGAAATTCCTATTTTAGCGATTACTTTTCCGTTTTCCTTATGTTTAAATGATAAATCAAAAGCTTGAACTTTTTGTTTTTGCGGTATATACCCAAGTTTAACGATATAGTTTACTATTTCCCTGTAAACCTTTTCTTCGTCCTTTGGTAATAAATTAAAAAGGTCGTCCATTAAAGCGTTTTGTTTTACAGTCATTTTTATTCCCCCTTTGAGCGGTTGCTTAATTCCCCAGCGCGGCTTGTTTGGCCGGGCTGGCGCGCCCCTCAAGGTCAGGCCAGCGGCGTTCAATGGCCGCCATGGCGATCTCCATATCCTCCAAGGCCTCCCGGGCGTTGCTCACCCCTACCGTGACCATGTCGCAGGGGCGGATGGTGTTATAGACGAAGTTCAGTCCCACATAAGGCGTACAGCGTCCCGCGGCCATGGGCTTGATGGTCATCACGGGCTTTTTGGCGTGGTTGATGATCCGCGCTACGCCCTCGATCTCCACCTGCATCAAAAAGCCCATGGGGTTGTAGATCTGTATGTAGGTTTCCACGTCGTAGCCACGTTGGTCGGAATACAGCACAAGCTCCGGCATGTGGCAGGAAAGCCCCGGCAGCATACCGGCGTCGCGGATCATCCTCGTGTAGTCGTCCAGGCGCTCGATGCTTTCACTGCCTTTGTTGACGAGCTTTTCCGCGCAGGAGTGATGCAGCAGGCAGAAGGTTGTGCCTTTCGAGGCGCTCCACTTGAAATAGGCCTCGCATTCGGCCCGGGCCGCCGGACTGTCCTCCAGATTGAGGACGGGCGTGTCAATGATGATCAGCTTACGCCCCAGCGTTTCCTGAGTATAGTCCAGCGCCGACTCAAAGCGCTTTTCCTGTAAAACGCCCATAACCGCGTCCACGCCGCGGCTCAGGTAGGCCTCGAACACCGGCAGGAAATCCTCCGGCCTTTGGTAGGCTGACTTGATTTGCGCGTCGGCGGCGGGGCTTTTATGGCTCCAGCCCAGCAGCCAGTTGGTGCCGATGATCATGCGGGGCATACTCACGCCCGCGACTTCGGTTCTTGGAAATTGTTCGTTGTTTATTTTACTCATAATGCAAATGCCCTTTTCGCGTTATCGTAAAACACCGCCCGCAGGATTTTCTCCGCCAGCGCCATATCGTATTCTCCGCGTTCCGCCTTTTCGGCAAGAACCTCGCAGATGTTTTGTTTGGCCAAGGCGAGGTGGCCCACGACCCCGTCGAAGAATTTATAGTCGCCGCCAAAAGCGAAAATCTTCGTGTAGGGCAGCACGTCCAGCGCCTCGCGGAAGAACTCGCGGGAAGCCTGCGGGGAGATAATGTGCGCCCAGCACATGTCGATGCAAACGTTGGCGAAATTCTTGGCCAGCACGATCAACGGCCGCCAGTAGGGATAGCCGATGTGGAATAGGTCGAAAGTCACATTGGGATACTTGGTGAAGAGGTTTTTCAGCAGCATGGGGTTACTGTTTTCCACGTCGTTGCACATGCCTTCCTGCAGGCCGGTGTGGATCTGCACCGCCATGCCGTCCTCGTTGGCCAGACGCATGGCGTAATGGAGCATGTAGTCCTGCAAGGGGATGGGAAAGCGCGTCACGTCGTCGTATTGGCGGAACAGAGCGTCGGCCTCCTCATAGCTTACGTCGCCGGCAAAATAAAGGCTGCGGCTGTAGGCCATGGCGATTTTCAGCGCGGCGATGCCGTCGGCTTTCCGCCGCTCGTATTCCGCCTTATAGGACTCGCAGTATTCGGCCAGTGTGGTGACGCCGAGCTTCTTAACGGTGATCTGCGGCCCGGCATAGCTCTCGGGATAGAAAGTGCGGGCGAAAATGTCCGTGGGGTCTTTTGGGCTGTCGTCGGCGCAGGTGATGGCTTTCTCAATATGGCACATGTCCCGCATGATGGACCGGGCGAAATCCGGACGCGAGACCTTTTCGGAAAAGCTGGCCTGTAAGGTCCCGATGGTGTCTCTGGTGATATCGTCGATCCCGTGGACTTTTTGCACGGCGATTTGCAGGGATTTGTAGTACGAGGTGTTGCGCACCCGCTGAAGATACGGCTCCAGAATATCCCAGCGTTCCATCAGGTCAAGATTCCAGTCACTGACCTTCGCGTGATCCTCAAAGGACAGGCCTGCGGTGAGGAGGTCGGATGACAGGTAGTGTGACAGGTACTCGAACAGGACGTCAGGCTTGCCGCCGATGTAGCTGCTATACACCGGCAGGTGCTCGTGCGTGTCGATGACGGGCATGGTTTCCGCGACAGACATCAAATAGGCGTAGGATTGTGATTGCGGTATGCTCATGGGGCGCCTCCTGAATTTTTAATTTTATGTTTACCCCTGCCACCATCTCATAAACGCCTCTCTGGTAAGCTCAACGGCCCTTGTCAGCCGCCACGGTTCGCCGCGCACCGAGCAAATATCCCGAAAAGTGATTTCGAGCGGACAGCCCCGCGCGGCTTTGACGGTTTTTTCCATATGCGCAAGGAAAGCCTCCTCGTCGAACACGGGGTCCACGCTGAAAAAATTTGTGAAAGGCTTGCGATGGTAGACAATCTTTTTGCCGCGCAGGGCTTCGCCTGTGAATTCTTCGTCGCACCAGGGCGAAACCGACAGCTTGCGCAGGTTTTTCAGCCGTGAAAGGCAGGGTTCCCACAGGTCGTGAACCGGCTCACAGCAACCGTAAGCGAACAGGCCGAAGCGGTCCGCGACCTCCTTTATGTAAGTGAAAAAGAATTCGTCGAACATGGACGGGGATATGTTTATGGTCTCCTGTGAGTTGCCGTAACCCCACAGGTCGGACATTTTTACGGGCCGGTCAAGCCCGTCCGCGCCCGGCAAGTCATGCGTGTAACCATAGGAGTCCTGCCCGACGTAGCTTTGGTCATTGTTCGGAACGGCCGCGCCGCCCGCTTCAATGGCGTCAAAAAACGCGAGATAGTCCCCGGTGAACCGCCGCATGACTTGATGGAATAGCTCCGGGTAGTCGAGAATGCTGACAAACATGGTTTCCATGCCCATCATCTGAACGAGGGGATAGCTGACGCAAAAGCTGGGCGCGGGGAATTCAAGGCGCACGGGCAGGATGTCCCCGATGATATTTTCCACTTGCGACCTTTGCTCGTTGGCCTGCCGAAGTCCCTCGTCAACGCCGAATTCAGACGCCTTGAATACGCCGAAATCGTCCAAAAGATCATGCACCGCGTGCTCGAAGCTGTGCGCCATGCCCGGCGCGTGAACACACTTGGGTTCATAACCGAAGGGCTTGAACCAGTTTGGGATGCGCACCGAAAACGAAGCGGGAATAACACGGTCATCCCAATAATTCTCATGCTTAAAAATCTGATGCCGGAGCTGACGCTCAATGCCGCGCACAAACGGTGTTTCGCAGGTCAGCGGCGGATAGACGTCGCTCTCCACGCCGTGAAATTCCATCGCGATCAGCGGGTGTTCCGTCTTTCCGCCGTTCAGATCATGCCAAAGCGCACGGCGCAGGCCCATGACGGGCAGCGCCGCGATTTCAGCCTGCCGCTTGGCAAGCTCGCGCAGCGTTTTTCTTTCTTGCTGAGTGATGGACATGGCCATACCCCTTTGCTTTTTGTTAGTTATACCTGTGCGCAAAACACAAACTGACGCGCACCGCCGCCCACGTGGAACACCTGCCCCGCCTCCGTAAACGCATACGCTTCCGGACAGCCGCTTTGCTCAACGAATCGGCCGCCGTCTATTTTTGGCAGTACGACTGTTGCCCGGACATTGGCCGGAACGTCAATTTTTAGAGTGTAGCTCCTATCCTTGCCTGAATAGGATAAGATTACCGGGCCGCGTTCTGTCACGACGCGGCTTTCGGCGGAATCCAGCAGGCCCGCCGTCAGGGGATTGATCAGCACGGACGCCGCGCCCGGTTCGGTTACCTTTACGCCCGCGATATAGGCCAGCAGCGGCGCGACGGAGGCCGCGCCCCAGCCGTGGGACTGGCTTTGGTGCTGGCCGACGGTCCACTGCTCCCAGGTGAAAGTGGCGTCATGATGCTCGATCAGCTGTGCCCAGCCGTAATCGTCCTTATTTGTCAGCAGCTTCAGCGCCGCTGCCGGGCGGTCCGATTGGAACAGGGCCTCCACCAGAAATACCGCCGTCATCGGCCCCTGCCGCATACCCATGCCCGCGATGTAGTCGGCCATGCGTTCGCGTATTTCCCGCGGGGCGATGTCAAACGCCAGAGCATAGGAGGTCGAATGCTGGCCGAGATGGCGGCTCTTTTCGCCGCCTTTGCGCAGGCCGTCGCAATACAGGCCCTCTTGTGTGATCAGCTTTTCGTTTATGGCCTTGCGCAGCTCCGCCGCGAGACTTTCGTAATGGCTGATTTCCTCATCGTCCCTGCCCAGCTCCCGGGCGATCAGCGCCATGATATCGAACAGCTGCACCGAAAGCGCGTTGACGGTGGTCCGGGCACAGGCCTTGATGTCGTAGCCGAACCGCCCCACCGGCGGCCAGTCGATGTTGCCGTACTTGTAGTTGCCGTTGCCGCCGCCTGAGAGCCGGTCCACCAGCCCGGTCAGCGGCCCCTCCGCCGCGATGTGCCTTTTGGCATAGTCGGCGGTGCTTTTCATGTAGGGGTATGCCGTCTCCAGCAGCGCCCTGTCGCCGCACTGCATGTAGTAGCGCCAGACCATCAACGGTAGGTTGAGGGTGAAGTCGGGGATATCCCGCTTGCCCTCGCCGTTGGGATACACGGCGTTGTAACGGCCGGTATCGTTGCCGTCAGCCCAATGCCGGTCAGCGGAGGCCAAAAACTGCGTGACCGCTTTGCGGGTCGTGGCCCGTTCGTACCATGCCGTCGTCGCCGCCGCGCTGATGTTGATGGCGTCGTGGAGAAACTGCCCCTTTTCCCGCGTGGGCGTATCCACAAAGGTGTTCTGCGTGGAGTACAGCGCCGAGCGTTTCATCAGCTCAAACACCTTGTTGAGCATCGCGTCGGAGCTTTCAAACGCGGAATCCCGCCCGGCGGGGACTTCCGCGTAGTACAGCGTTGCCCACAGATCGTCCGCGGTAAAATCCTGATTGGCCGCTGCGGGGATTTGCAGATACCGAAAGCCGAGATGCTCCCAGCTGTTATATTCGGCGGCGCCCGCTTTCATAGTATAGAAATAGTTCATGTTGGTATCCTGTCTGGCGGCGCGGGAGGTGTTGATTCTGCCGGATCGAGTCAACTGATACCCCGTTATCAGCTTGAGCTTCCTGCCAGCCCTGCCGTTTGTAAAGCGGACGCCGGGCCGCGCCGGGATGACGCGCCCGAAATCGGCCAGCGTATCGCCGCCGGGCAGCTTTTTGACGGAGACCGGACGCGCCGTTTCTTCCGTAACGTGCCCCAGCTCGGCGGTCAGATGCGGAAAGGTTTCGTTGGGATGAGCGCCCAATACACGGGGCGCTTTCCAGCCTGCTGTATCGCAATTCGGATCGGCCCAGCCGGGATGCTCATTCCGCGCGTCGTAACGCTCGATGGTATCGCCCTCATTGTTGCGCTTGCGGCTGCATGGCGTGAAAGGCGTGAGGGCCGACGTCAGCCAAGAGCTGTCCGTCGCGATCACCTGCTTCGAGCTGTCGTCATAGTAAACCGCGATATGACCCAGCAGGCCCTGCACATGGGCGTCGCGCCCTTGCCCGCTGTTGAACCAGCGGCAGGTCAGCGCCAGTGTGATGTCCGCGCCGTCCGGCGGCAACGCCTGCGTAATGTCCCAGCCCTGATAGCGCTGTTCACCCCGGTAATCAAAGCACTGCCCCCGGCCGAAGCGCCGCCCGTTGACATACAGATCGTATTCGTGCTGCATACAGAAATACGCCAGCGCCCGCACGGGCTTCTTCCCGGCGGCCAGCGGCTTTTGTGTCCGGGCATACCAGTAAAAGCTGCGTTTTTTGGGCGGATCGTCCAGCTGCAGCCAGTCAGCGTTCCAGTCACTGTCGGCAAGGCCAGTGGCAAAGCCCGCCGCTTCGCTGTAATCGGAGACGACGTCGTTCGCATCCCAAACGCGGACCCTCCAGACATAGGGATGCCCCGGAGCCAGCGCGGGCCCCGCATAGCGGACATTGCTCTGCGCCGGGGACGCGACCTTGCCGGAATCCCACGCCGTCACGCCGCTTATACCGTCAGCGACAAGCAACTGATAGGCCGACTGCGTCTGATCATAACCGCCGCCCTTGAGCCACCAACTGAAATATGGCACGCCCTCGACGTTCATTGGCGATTCCAGCTCGTTGGTCAGCAGGCCATAGACCGTGAATGCGTTTCCGCTCATATATAGCCCATCCTTATTCAGATTACAGCAAAAAATCCTCCAAACATTCCCGGTTCATCGCGCGCATTTCGGCAAAGAGCTTCTTGCCGTTCTCCCTGCCGATTCTGGCGACCTGCGGGTCACGGCAGAACACTTCCTCCAGCGCGTCGACGTCACGCTGGAAGTAGGCTTCCACAAAATCCAGCTGATTCTGCGCGTGTATGTTCACCAGCGCGGCGGATTCAGGGGTCATGTCGCCGGCGTCCAAAGCCGCGACGCTGTCTAATGAGAACACGGCGTCGGTCTCCACGGCCGCGTTCATAACGATGTTACCCTGCTGGCCCCTGTTGGGCATGTTCACATTTGTGGTCAGCTCCCGCAGGCCGCAGATCGCGGTCATCTGATCCACGCCCTCCTCATCCGTTCCCTTGATCCTCGGGTTGTAGAGGGGCGTATCCGCCAAAGCGGTCGTGAATCGCCGAAAGCCGTTGAACAGCTTGCGCAGCCACACGGGCGTCAGTCCGAAGCCCTCGTGCCATATATGCGCTTGCGCCAAAAACTGATCCGGCACAAATTCGGCCAGATGCCGGTCTCCCGCAGCGGCGGCCACGCCGGTCTGCTCAAAAAGGGTATATTTCACATTTTGGTTGTTGCGGATGCGTTTCACAAATGCCGGTACAAGGCTGCCCATGCGGTTTTCGTTATTCTCGCGGAACATCTTGATAAAAGCGCCGTAAAGCTCCAGCAAATCCATGCCGTTGTATTCGGCCTTGTTGATCCAGGTGAAGTGGTTGATGCCCTGCACGTTGGCGGTGATGTCGTCCCGCCCGAACTGCTGGAACTTCTTCAGCCGGGTGAAGCTTTTGCCCTGCGCGCTCACCTCTGCCTTGACCGCCTTGAGATCCGAGGCCTTGAATGCCGCCTTGCCGGACTCCGAAAGAGAAAGGTACATGCCCGCGATACGGCACAGAAGTGTCTTGGTTCCAAAGACCTCGTGGCAGCAGCCGAACGCCTTAATATCCGGGAACTCGCGGTAAAGGGTGTTCATGCACATGGCCATGGGGTTTGTGTAATTGATGACCCAGGCGTTGGGGCAGTTTTCCCGTATCTTTTTCGCGAAGTGAATATAAGCGGGAATCGTACGCAGGGCGCGGGAGTAGCCGCCGGCCCCTACCGTATCGCCCACGGACTGCCATATGCCGTACTTTTCAGGATAGTGCACGTCCACGTGCATATTGTCCAGTGTGTATGGCAGGATTGAGATGATGACAAAGTCCGCGCCCGCCAGAGCCTTGTCAATGTCGCTGACGACGGCGCAGGTCCATTTGCTCTTGATTTTCGCCGGGTTGTGCTTAACCAGCTTATCGAAGAAATTCTTGTTGCGCTGCGCTGCGGGGACGTCGATGTCATACAGGCGCAAATCGCCCTCAAGCTTATCCTGGGACAAAAGATCCGCGAAGTAGTTGTGGGCCCAGCCCTTTGAGCCCCCGCCGATGTAGGCTACCGTTAACTTTTTCATGGTGTTTGTCTCCCTTATTTATGATATAGGTCAAGGCTGTTTTAGCCCTTTGTATTGATGCGAGAGATTTATACCCCTCCGGCGCTGCGCGCCACCTCCCCTTATAGGGGAGGCACGGTACAAGCCGCCATCAAAGCCTCCCCTGCAAGGGGAGGTGGTACGCAGCGCCGGAGGGGTTGGGAAACTCAAAGTCAATACAAAAGTCTGAAAGAGCTTATGTCAAAACGAAATCTTAATATCCTTGCGGTGCGTCTGCCACGCGATGAGGCTCATGACGGAAAGAATAGCCAGATTGATCGGTATTCCCAGCCACAGGGGCCTTGGGTCGATGGCCATGGCGGCGCCGGTGAGCATAAGGTGGATCACATAAAACAGCATCGGATTTTCGCCCCACCAGGAGACCAGTCCCGGCCGTTTGGGCAGAACCTTTTTCGACAGCAGATCGGCGGCCAGATAGACGGCGCAGGAAATGGACACGCAGATCAGGATAAACGTGACCTGATTGTGCTTGGTGATATAAATGCCCGGCAGCAGCAGCGGTCCGAAAGCCGCCAGACTCAACACGCCGGTACCGATGAGGAAAGGCTTGATTCCCTTGCGGAACAGATCAATCATGGCGGTGGAGAGCATCAGCGCCGCCGTCATGGAGACGCCTTCGAATACCGCGCCGATTTCACCCACGAATATGTCTCGCGCGAAATGGTACGTCAGCTGATACACGCCAAGGACGAACATGCCCGACGCCACGCGTACCCACCACGGAAAGCGGATCACAATGAGCGTCAGCAAACCCGCCAGGCCGATGGTGTGCAGGGTGCCCCAGTTCGTGTCACCGGTCCAGGCCGCGTTAAAGACGCCGAACAGCGCCCCCAAACCCATGATGGCCAGATAGCGGTGGAAGAAGTGGAAGTACGCGTCTTTCCTGTTGACAGCCGCGCGCTTGTTGAACGACATGGCGTATGTAGCCGCTATGGCAAAAATGAAGAACTTCGATACAAGGTCTGCCAGGCCGATGCCTCCGTCGCGGGGCGCGTGGTGGAGTATCGCGGGGACATCCTCCACGTTGGCCAGGTCGTTTACGATAACCATCAGGATGATGGTCAGGCCCCGGAACCGGTCAATCGCCAGATCGCGCTGTTTTACCATAAAAAATTCCCCCTTTGCTTCATTTTATCAAATGATTCGGCGGATTGCAAGTTAAAACCAAAATAAACTTGCCATATCAAAAAACTTATGCTACAATAAAAAATACATAAGTGCGGTCAAACCGCAGGGAGGGAAATATATGGCCTTAACCGAGGAACAGCGCGACGTTCTCCGGCATCCCATCCGATGGTTCTCCAAAGCGGAGGAGGACGTGATTCCCCGCAAGGAGCTGCTTGGCGTTTTGCTCGCGACGGTCGGTCAGTCGTCGATGTTCGGCATGGCGGGCGCCAACTGGTTCTTTCACTTTTGCACCAACGTGCTGATGCTCGACCCGAAGATTGTGGGGGGAATGACCGGCGCGATGCCGGTGTTCGACGCCGTCATAGACCCCGTTGTCGGCGGCGTCATCGACTGGCACCAGTTCAAAGACGGGCGCAAGCTCGTCCCGTGGATCCGCAACCTCGCCATCCCCGCCGCTTTCATGGCTTTCATGCTTTTCGTCAACTGGAATATCTCAGGTACGGTCTATAAGGTGGTTTACTGCGTCGGGATATATTTGATTTGGGATACCCTTTATTCTTTCCTGAATACCTCTCTGCTGGGACTGACGGCGGCCATTTCGCCTCATTCCAAACAGCGGGTGCGGGCGGTGCAGTGGCTGGACATCGGGGTGCTGATCGGCTCGTTCTTCCCGGAGTTGCTGCTGCCTTTCCTCAGCGGAACGGGCGGAAACGGTTCTTTCGGGCTGAACCAGCAGCAGATATATCTGCTGTTTGCCGCGATCATGTGCGGCGGCGGCGGTCTTCTGTTTATGACGGTTACGGGCACGAAGGAGCGGGTTACCGCCATGCAGGGCGCCTCCAGAAACCCCTTTGTGCTGATATTTAACGTGCTGCGCCACAACCATATCCTGCTGCTGTTCATGGTTGTTGACCTTGTGCGCGCCGCCTCCCCCTATGTCAGCGAGGCGTACGTTTACCAGCAGGTGACCTACAATGTGGGGGGCAAGACCATCCCCGCCTCGGCGCTGATGACGATTTTCATGATCCTGGCCGGGCTTCCCGGCGCTTCGCTGAAGCTTGTCGCGGTCAAGGTCATTGACCGTGTGGGCAGCATGAAGCGCGTGCTGATCCTTGCCGCCATCACGGATGTCGTGACGCGCGTAGTCGCCTGTATCATTGGCATAAGCTCGATTCCCCGGCTCGTTTTAGTCTATGTGTGCGAGACTATCAGCAACATTCCTTGGGGCGTTTACGGCATCGCCCAGCGCGCCATGATCAGTGACAGCGTGGATTATGTGGAATGGAAAACCGGGCAGCGCACCGAGGGCATCACGATGTCAGCGCGCAACCTCACCGGAAAATTGGGCGCCGGCCTGCGGCGGATCGTGATGGGCTTCTGCCTTGATTTCATCCAGTACAACCCCGAAAACGTGAAGCTGGGCATCCCGCAGAACGCGCATTGCCAAAAGTGGGCGTGGCCGACGTATAAGCTGGGAACGGCTTTCGGCGCGCTTGTTTCGCTGATACCGCTGATGATGCTCAACTACCCCGATTCCCTCAAGACGCAGGTGGAATCCGACCTGGCCCTGCGCCGCGCGGCAGCCGCCCAAAAAGTGGAGATGGAAGTTTATACTCCTTAAAGGATTGATCGCAGGCTATGAAAAAAGCGCTGACGGCGCTTGCTGCCTTGGCAACCGGGGCGGCGGCGTTTTTGGCATGGTTCTTAAATTTTTACGCCGACGTCTTTTTGATGATTTACGGCACGATCGAAATGCGCCGCTATCAGCTCATTTTGATAGCGGCTGTGTTCGTCGCGATCCCGGCCGCGCTGCTGGTTCTCATCCGGCGCAAATTCCCAAGCCTTAGAAAATTGAGCAAAGCTTTGCTGTGCGGAGGGTTGTGCTTTATCATGGCCGCATCCATTTTTGGCCCGGTCTACCTGCGTACCACGCTTGTGCGCGGGGTACGGGGCGTGGATTATTTTTACAGGCTCTACGGCAATCAAAGCGAATGGGAAGTCCGGCGCAAAGCTCTGACCGATACGACGCTGGATATCTTTCAGCTTGACCTCGAAAAAGCAAAGGCGGCTCCAACAGGCAAAACGGCGTATGCCCCGCGCATATATGATGAAGAAGCCGGGATCGTCATAGAGCGGTTTTACGTCGAGACCATTCCGGGATATTACCTTTGCGCCAATATTTACGCAAGCGCCGACCCCGCCGTAAGCGAAAGCCCCATGCCGCTGGTGATGCTGGCTCACGGCCATTTTAACCGGAGCTTTGAAAACCGCGACCGTTTCTTTGAGGACAGCCAGTACCTCGGCGCGGCGTTCGCGCAGCGGGGGTTCATTGTCGCGGCTTGGGATATGATCGGCCTGGGGGACGACAGGAATGACGCCAATACGTCCATCCTGCCCCACGCCGATAAAAACAACACCGTCCTGCAAACCTGGAACAGTATGCGGCTGCTGAGTTATCTGCTGTCAGGCCGCTTTACCGAGGAGACCCGCTATCAAATAGACGAACGTTATGTCGCCGTGACCGGCGCGTCCGGCGGCGGGACGCAGACCATCTACATGTCCATGTTCGACGACAGGGTGACGGCGTCCATTCCCGTGGTGATGGTGTCGGCGTATTTCAACGGCGACTGTAAATGCGAAAACGGAATCAACGCCTTGAGAGCCGGTAAATTTAAGACGAACATCACCGAGCGCATCGCCTGTTTCGCGCCAAAGCCGCTTTTGGTCATCTCGGACGGCGACGACTGGACCCGGCGCAATCCCGTCACGGAATACCCCTATCTGCGGCACGTCTACGCGTTTTACGGCGCGGAGACGCGGGCAGAGAATTTTCACGACCTCCGCGGCAAGCACGACTACAGCCTGCTAAAACGCCAAAAGGCGCTGGACTTCCTCCTGCGGCAGTGGAACCTCCCGGCCAACGGCGTGTTTGACGCGCCGTATACGGAGGATCGTTATACCCTCAAGTCCGCGGATGAGCTGCGGACCTTTGGTGCGTTAAGCGGATTGGAACGGCCGGGGGATTACGTTAAGAGCATTGATACGTTAACTGATTATTCGCATGAATAATGATATAAATTTTAACAGAGGTGAACGCGTGGCCATCAACGAAAAAAGCGAAAAGACCGGCGAGATCGCCTATACCCGGCGCTACGTAGGCTTCCACGAAACCGTCGCCTATCTTTTCAACGACGTCTCAAACTCTTTCAACATCGGCGGATACGAGGACCGCTACAAATGGGACGTTGTGGGAATTGATTTCAAAATCGCGGCGACCGTGAATGTGTTTACGGGCGCGTGGGACATCATCAATGACTCCATCATCGGCGTGATGGTGGACAAAACCCGCACGCGCTGGGGCAAGTTCCGGCCGTACATACTGGGGCTTCAGATTCCCATTACGTTAGTCGCGGTACTTTACTGGTTCATCCCGATTTTCTTTCCCGGCACGGCCACGACCTATGTCCCGAAGCTGGCTTTCTGGTTTTCGCTGGGCGTCGTGAAGGAAACGGCGAACACGTTCCGCGACGTCGCGCGGGGCGGGTATATGTCTACCATTACCCCGAACCCCGACGAGCGCGGGCGGCTCATCATGCTCGCGGAGCTGCTTTCAGGCAACATGGGAGAGGATCTGCCGAATGTGCTGATGGGCGTGCTGATCGACCTGATCAACAACCGGGTTGTGCCTTGGAAGCTTGGCAATCTGTTTATCATCATGGGCTCCGTAACCAGCGTCCTTTCCGCCGCGATGAGCTTTTGGTTTACGCTTATCGCGCGTGAGCGCGTCATGCAGCGCGTCGAGCGTCCCAGCATAAAAGAGGGGATCAGGGCCGTTATAAACAACAAGCCGATGCTGCTGATCATGCTGTCTGAGCTGCTGGGCGACTTTAAGATCAGCGTCGGGCGCGGGAACTATTTCATCGACGTGCTGGGCATGGCCTCGCTGGACACGATCGTCAACCTGCCGTCGTCTTTCAACGGCACGATCAGTTACGCTTTTGTACAGCCGCTGCGCAGGCGGTTTTCATCCAAGGCGCTTTGGGTTTTCGAGGACGTCTATACCCGCTCGCTGACTATTCTGCTGTTTTTGTTCGGAATGGTCAATCATAACTACAGCAACCGGATGATCATGAGCGTGCTTTTCGGAACGCACGCTTTCTTCGATAAATTCATGTTCGGCATCCGCAAGGTCATAGGCGTCGAGCTTCAAAACGAGGCGCTGGATTACTGCGAATGGAAAAACGGCTACCGCGCCGAGGCGACGATCTCTGTGGCCAAAGGGCTGGTCAAGAAGATACAGCGCGTCGCGATGGACTCGGTGTACCAGCTTGTCATGGACAGGATCGGTTACCGGCAGCAACAGGCGTTCGGTTCGCAGACCGCCAACACGAAGCGATGGCTGTTCGCCATGTGCACGGGAGTTCCCGCTATAACGAGCGTGCTGGGAGTTGTGCCTAAGTTTTTCTATCCGCTGTCAAAAGAGATACGCACCAGGATGTATAATGAGCTGTATGAACGGCGGGGGATAGAGGCCGCGGCGGTCAACGAGGGATCGGGATTCATGGATTAGGATACGCATTTTTAGAAACGCGGAAAACATCCTTGTATTTCACAGAATCTTTTGGTATAATAAACAAAATAAACAAAGAAAACGAGGTACGTAAAATGAACATTATCAGAACCACGGCAGTCGAGCTGTCAGAAATTCCCGCCATCGCGTATAAGCAGAAGATTTCCGCGGGCGGCGCGGGCGTCAAGATCTTACGGCTGGACAGGGACGCGTCCGCTGTTTTTACGATTGACAGAAGATCGGGAGAAGCCGTTGCTTACGGCCCGTATGACGCGGAGCTGTTCACGGACGAAGCGGTCGCCGAAGCGCTGGAGCTGACCTCCGGGCTGCCGTATTCGGCGCGCGGCAAGCTGCACGTCACTGTTTTTGAGGAAGCGGCGGGCGCCGAGGACGTCGATGAAACGGAAACCGAAAAGATCGATATGGTCGATAGTGACGAATACAAGGCGATCGTGAGCCGCTACGCGAACGAGAAGGGGAAGCTGAACTATTCCTTGATGAACAAGGACTTTATACAGTTCGCCAGCAAGAGCAAGGTCGTCGCCGAAATGGTTGCCAATAACGCCGGGGTAGAGTCTGTTTTGCTGTTCATCATTAAGAGCCGGGCGACGTTCCTTTCAGGGAAAAAGGAGAGCCTAAGCGATCAGGAAACGGCCGCTTTGATCGAAACGCTGGATGAAATCGATCCGCGCAGCGCGTTCAAGGAATTGTCGGCTTATCTCAAGCGCCTGATGGCGAGAAAATAAAAGCCCGCAATGACAGTGTGAGTTTTTTATCACGGAGTGTTTTTTAGAGATTCATAATTACCCGAAAGGTTTGATTTGATGAAAAAAATGACACACGCCTCACGCAACCGCTGGGCTTTCTCGCTTGGAAGCGTCGGCAGAGACATGGTCTACAATCTCTTCACCATGTATCTCATGACCTTTATCATCTACACGAAATCCCTCACCAACGCGCAATACGCGGCCGTCGGCGCGATTTTCGTGGCGTGCCGCGTGTTCGACGCGGTGATTGACCCTTTCATAGGCGGTATGGTGGACAACACCCATTCCCGCTTCGGCAAATTCAAGCCCTGGATCTTCGCGGGCATGGTCATCGCCTCCGTTGACCTGGTACTCCTGTTTTCCGTGCCCCTTTACGGCTGGGGCTTCGTAGGCTTCCTGACTGCGGGCTATGTGGTATTCAGCGCCTCGTTTTCCCTCAACGACATCTCTTATTGGGGAATGCTTCCCGCTCTGAGCAGCGTGCAATCTGAGCGCCACAAGCTCGTATCCGTCTCCAATATATGCTCGGGCGCCGGTACGGCGGTTATTGTCGCTTTAGTGCCCGTGCTTTCGGCGGGGCAGTTCACGATCGGAGGCAACGCCGTGAGGGCTTACGCGGTGATAGCCGCTTTTTCGGCTGTGTTTTTCATCGGATTCCAGTCCATCACGCTGTTTTGGGTGAAAGAACCCAGAGAGGTAATTGACGACGCCTCGCCGGATGAGAAGTTCGGGTTTAAGGCGACGGTGCAAACCGTGGTCCGCAACGACCAGCTGATGTGGGCTTCATTCGTGCTTCTGCTACAGTGCATACTCGGGGGGCTTGGCAGCGCCGGGCTTTCCATGGCCTACATATACATCAGATACGGTTATAACGGTATGCTCATGCCGCTTTCCGCCGCCGGAGGGATTTCCACCGCGTTCATCACCCTGTTTTTGCCCCAGATACTCAGGCGAATTACCCGCAAGCGCCTGATATTCCTGTCCTGCCTGTCGCTGGCCGTCGGCTCCCTGATCATGCTGATTTCCGGCCTGATGCCCAAGGATCCCATGCTGCCCGGCTTTTTGGTATTCACGTTCGCCAGCGTCTTCACTTTCTCGGGAATAGCCGCGTTTTATCAGGTGCTTTTCATTGACCTCGCGAACACCGTGGAATACAACGAGTGGAAAACCGGGCATCGCAGCGAGAGTCTTATTTTCTCCATGCGGCCCCTGATGGTGCAGATATCCTCCGCCGTCACACAGCTGATTATTATGGTGATATTCCTTGCGCTGGGCATCACCCAGGTCAACAAAGGCATTTCCGATCTGGAAAACGCGGCGGAGCGGATGCTGATCTCTTCGGAGGAAAAACTCGCGGGGATACAGGATATACTGAACGCGGTTTCGGGCGGCAAGGCTACGGCGCTGTTGGTGTGCCTGGCCGTGCTCCCCACTCTGATCGCCTTTATCGGCTACTGGGTATACAAGAAAAAATTCAAGCTGGACGAGGAGACGTATGAAAACATACTGAAAGATTTGAAAGAGCGGGAAAGCGTACATTCTGCATAAACTGTTATACCTCTCCGGCGCTTCGCGCCACCTCCCCTTGCAGGAGAGGCAGTAGTTGTCGCCCCTGTAAGGGGAGGTGGCACGAAGTGCTGGAGGGGTTAAAAATTCAAAGCCAATACGAATCTAAACGCGGGCGAACACAGTGTGCGCCCGCGCGTTTTTATTGTGTGCCGCGCGTTTACGCTAAAAAGAAAACCTGCGTAAGCTTAGGCTGCGCCCCCGTCACCGGGTCCATTTCCATGATCATGACGTCCTTCATGTACTCGTTCCAGCGATCGACAATTTCGCTTCCGGCTTGGGTTTTCGCGGCGAAGTCCACGCCGTTTTCGCATTCGTAGTAGCCGAAAAGCTCGTTTCCCACGTTCCAGATCGTGTAGTTGCCGATGCCGGCGGCTTTCAGCAGCTGTTTAAGCTCCGGCCAGATGTCATCGTGCCTTTTTTTGTATTCATCGAGCATACCTTCCTTGAGCAGGGCTTTCCATGCGTAGCGTTCCATAAAAAAATCCTCCTTGTTAAGATTGTGTTTGACCATACATATTCAACGTATCCGCAAGCCGCGCAAAATCCTCCAGCGAAAACCGTTCCGCCCGGATGTTTTGCTCGAACCCGCAGGAGTCCAGCGCGTGGGCGACTGTCTCTTTCGGCAAGCCAAGTCCCGCGCTGAGTGAGTTCACCGCCGTTTTTCTGCGCTGGGAAAACGCCGCGCGGATAAGCCTGAAAAACGCTTCTTCGTCCGCGACCTCCACGGGCGGCGCGCGGCGGATATTCAGGCGTATGACCGTGCTGTCAACCTTTGGCGGCGGCATGAACGAACCGCTTGACACGCGGAAAAGCTTCTCCGGCACGGCATAGTAATGCACGGCGGCGGTGATGGCACCCGAAAGCGGGCTTCCGACCTCGGCGCACAGCCTGTCCGCGACCTCGCGCTGGATCATCACGGTGATGTTCTCAAGGTTCAGCCCGCTTTCCAGCAGGAACATGATGACCGGCGACGTGATGTAGTAGGGCAGGTTGGCGCATACGCTGGCGGGTTTGCCGCCGAACTTTTCCAAGAGTAGTTCGGCCAGATCGGTTTTCAGGACGTCCGCGTTTATGATTTCAACATTGCCGAATCCGGCGAGAGTTTCGTTCAGTATCGGCATGAGCGCGTTGTCGATCTCGAACGAAAGTACTTTCGGGAAAGTTTTGCACAGCTCGCGGGTCAGAATGCCGATGCCGGCGCCGATTTCCACCGCGCCGCCGGCGTTTTCCGAAAAGCACGCCTCAGCCATGCGCGGGCACACCGACGGGTTGATCAGGAAATTCTGGCCCAGCGCCTTTGTGAACTTGAAGTTGTGCCGCGCGAGGAGAGCGCGGATCGTGGCGGGGTTGGACAGATCGTTCAAGAGTGTGGCTCCTTTTGTATTTGTCAACTATATATTATATCATAAAATGCGAATTTAGGCAAACCAAATATGCAGAAATAAAAGTAAAAAAAACACTTGCATTTTACTTTCAAATGTGCTATAATTCCGGTTGTTGTATTTATCTCATGAAAGAGGTGACAGGAATGAAAGAAGGCATCCATCCGAAATACGAGAAAACGACGGTCCGCTGCGCGTGCGGCGAGGTGATCGAAACCGCGTCGACGAAGCAGAACCTCCGCGTTGACATCTGCTCGAAGTGCCATCCGTTTTTCACCGGTAAACAGAAGCTTGTTGATACCGGCGGACGCGTTGACCGCTTCAAGAAGCGTTACAACTTGACGGAACAACAATAATACTGTTTTTCGTTAGAAATGTATACAAAAAATTGAGCAAAGCCCATATACGCAAGCCTTTGCTTAAATTTTTGTACATTTCTTAGACGAAAAACAGTATAAGAAAAAAGCGTTGCTGGAAAGCGGCGCTTTTTTGTTTGCGTTTTTGCGGATTTGTGTTATAATGCGTATAGCATCAATTATTTATAGACAACCACTTAAAAACTGGTTTGATTATACAATTTGGAGGATACAAATGAAAACGCATAACATTGCCCTTGCGTCATTCGTCCCGCACGGCAAGGTTTCGGTTATGATGGAAAACGGGGAGCTTCACATGACGGGCGGCTCCGACCGCAACGCTTATGCCGGGATACCGGGTAAATTCAAGCTGCCGTTTCGCGTGGACATTACCGCGAAAATGGATTCGCCCGCCCTGACATTGCGCATAGGCGAAGGCTATATCAACCTGAACACAGGCGGCATGGACAACCGTAGGATGATGTCTGTCATCGGCGGCGAAACGAAGCCGAATCTGCACAGGTTCGACCATCGGGTCGCGCTGGATGAATATTTCGAGCTTTCCGTGATCTACGGCAGGAAAGCGATGCAGCTCATCATAAACGGCGAGGAGCGGTATTTTAACAGGAAAGACATATACATGAAATCCCCAATGACCGATACGGATTTCCCAGACGGATTCGGGTTAAGCCTTGCCTGCCTCAAACGCACAGAGGTAACTGTAAAATCATTGACGGTGACAGAGTATACCGAAGAACCCGAGTTTGCCGCGCTGCCCAAAGAAGATTTTATCTATGCACCCACCCTTACACCGACGGATCATCCGGCGCTTGAGGGCTGTATAAAGGATCTGTCGCCGGAGCTGAAAGCCTGCGTTCGCGGCATGGATAAGCACTTAAAAGAGTTGAAATTCAGGAGGAAAATCGAGGGAGGCTATCCCGAAAGCAAGATCACGTACTTTGTTCCGAAAGTCGTTTCCTATCAAATCAAAATTTCGCATCATTTGCTGGCTCACAGGACCACGGCGATGCTGGGGTTCTACATCAATCACGCGGGGGAGCGCGACCAGTTTAACGTTCAATTTTTAAGCAAGCTGGAGGAAATCAGTCCAAGCCTTGCCGGGGAGATATTCTATAGAATGTATGAGCTTCACTGCGGTTCCTGCCGTGGGAATCATAGCTGTGCGCATTATAACTTAACCGAATACAATGGGCGCAAGAAGAATAACTGCCAGCATATCGTGCAATTTAAGATGATACCAGCTGATTTCGACGACGTGAAAAAGGTAATCGGTGTGATTCTTGATTTGCGGGGATAAATAATACATTTTTTTAGTAAAACATAGCAAAAAAGGAAGGCACATATGCTCTACTTCGTACTCGGCCGATCAGGCGCGGGCAAAACTACATACATCAATCAGCTTGCGAAATCCTTCGCCGAAAGCTCCGACTCCGACGTGACGCTTCTGGTGCCTGAGCAGGCGTCCTTTATTGCCGAGCGCAGCATGATCAAGCTCGTCGGCGCTCAAAAGGCCGACAGGATCGACGTTCTGAGCTTTTCAAGGCTGGCGGAAAATATTTTGTCGCGTTCGGGCCGCAAGTCCCGCGCCAAAATTGACGACGGCGGCCGCGCCGTCATGATGAGCATGGCGCTTGAGGCCGTGTCAGACAGGCTTTCCATCTATCAAAAGCACAGCAAAAGTCCGGCGGTCGTGAACGAGCTGCTGCGGCTATCCGAGGAATTCAAGCGGTGCGGCGTTACGTCCGCGATACTCGAAAAAACCGCCGCGGAGATGGAAAATTGTCTGCTGAAAGACAAGCTGCGCGAGCTGTCGGTCATACTGGGGGCCTACGACGCGTTGGTCGCGCGGAGCTTTGAGGACGACAACGACCTGCTGACAAGGCTGTACGAGGTTCTGCCCGAAAGCGGATATTTTTTAAACCGCGTGGTGCTGATCGACGCGTTCAGCGGCTTCACGCGGCAGGAATATAAAATTATACGCTGTATGCTTTCGCAGGCGAAAGTGGTTTACGTGACGCTGTGCGCCGAGTCGCTTGAGGTTGACCCCGACAGCGGACCGTTCGGTTACATATACCGGACGGCGCAAAAGCTGATCGAAACGGCGAAACGCGCCAACGTGCCGGTGGCCAGCCCGCTTCGGCTGTCGGGCGAAAGCAAGTACAACAACTTTCCGCCCGGCTTTGAGCGGTATAAAAGCCGCGCGGTCGCCGCCCTGGAGCGCGGGCTTTACGACCCGGCGGCGGGTGTTTTTTCGGAGGAAACGCGCGACATAACCGTCTGTGCCGCGCCGGACGTTTTTGACGAATGCGCGTATGCGGCGATGGAGGTGAAGCGGCTGCTACGGGAGGAGGGGTACCGCTGCCGCGAAATTGCCGTGATCGAACGGGTTCCCGGCACGTATGAACCGATGCTGCGTTCCGCCCTGAAAAAGTGCGGCGTACCGGTGTTTGAGGACAGGCGGCAGCCCATCGTCACGCAGCCGCTCATGACGCTGATTCGGTCGGCAACGGATATCGCGGCGAGCGGCTTCAGCTGCGACCGTGTCATGCGCTTCCTGAAAACGGGACTCACGGGAATTATGGAACAAGATATTGCTGATATGGAAAATTACGCGCTGATGTGGGAGATCGGCGGAGACGCCTGGCTGCGGGATTGGGAGTCGCATCCGGGCGGCTACGGCGTCGATATGACGCAGGAGGATATGGCGGAGCTTGAGCGGCTGAACGTCATCCGCCTGGCGGCAACGGAGCCGCTCTCCGCGTTTCGGGAGAACTTGCGTCATGCGGACGGGACGGGCTTCGCAAAGGCCGTGTTTCGGCTTTTACAGCGTATCGGCGCAGCGGAAAATTTGAAGCGCTTCGCCATCGAGCTTGAGGAAAGCGGCGAGCCGGCGCTGGCCTTGGAGCAGGAGCGCGTCTGGGAAATCGCGATGGATATCCTCGACCTGATCCATGAAACGGTCGGATCACAGAAGCTGACGCCGAAGCGTTTTTGCGAACTGCTTGACATGATCATCTCGACCAGGACTCTGGGCGCGATCCCGCAGGGACTCGACGAGATCGCCATCGGCAGTGCGGACAGGATGATAACGTCCGGGGTACGGGCGGTGTTCGTCGTGGGAGCAAACGACGGGGTGTTCCCGAAAGACCCCGTCATGCGCGGAATTTTAGGAGATTCTGACCGAAAAAGGCTCTTTGATCTTGGTCTTGAGCTGTACGATTTCGGCGAATACCGCGTTATTTCGGAACGCTTTTTAGTATACAAGTCGCTGTGCTGCGCAAGTGAAAAGCTTTACACCACATACGCGTCGTCGGGTATGGACGACAGCGCGATGGCGCCGTCGGAATTCGTGGCGCAGATCAGGCGGATGATGCCGAAATGCGTTGATACGAATACGTCAGCGGTATTTGAGTCCGCGCTGCCAGAGGGCGTCAAGCCCGCCTTTGAGCTGGCGTGCGTACAGCGGAGTAAAGGCAATGTACTTTACAGATCTGTGCGCCGTTGGTTCGAGGAAAAAGGGTCGCTTCCGGGTAAGTTTAAGATTCTTGACAGGGCGGCTGGGGACAGATCCTTCCATATTGATGACGGGCAAATATCGCGGGAGCTTTTTGGGACTGATATGTACCTTTCGGCATCGAGGGTCGAGCGGTATTACAGGTGTCCGTTCGCGTATTTCTGCGATTACGGCCTGCTCGCTAAGCCGCGGAAAAAGGCGGAGTTCGATCCGGCGCAGCAGGGGACGGAGATACATTTTGTGCTTGAGACGATGCTGCGCGAGCATGGCCGTGACGGGCTTCTGGCCATGACGGCGGCGGAGCGTTTCGCGGAAATTTCGCGGCTGCTGAATTGGTATTTGGAAGAAAAATTGGCGGGAAAAGAGAAATCGCAGCGGTTCGCGTATCTGCATGAGCGGCTCGCGAAAACGCTTGCGGAGGTCCTCGAGCGGCTCGTGGCCGAGTTCGGTGCGAGCAGTTTCGTGCCAGTGGATCTCGAGCTGAAAATCGACTACGACGGCGATCTCCGGCCATACGAGGTACGGGGGCCGGACGGCGGCACGGTGCGGATCAGAGGGGAAATTGACCGGGTTGACCGGCTCGAGATAGACGGGAAATCCTACGTCCGGGTGATGGACTACAAGTCCGGCGGCAAGAGCTTCGCGCTGTCGGACGTGCTGGGCGGCCTGAACATGCAGATGCTGCTGTACCTGTTCGCCATATGGCAAAACGGCGGCGAGCGGTACGGCGAGGTGGTGCCATCGGGGATTTTATATGTCCCGGCGCAGGCCGGATTCGAGGAGGTCGGGCGTGACGCAGGCGAAAATACGGTACTCAGAGAGAAGCTCAAGGGCGCAAAAATGAGCGGCGTCGTGCTAAAAAACGACACGGTTATTTTGGGGATGGAGGAGGGCGGCGCGGGCGTTTTTGTGCCCGCTTCCATCAATTCCAAGGGAGAACTAAAGGGCAATCTGGTGACGCATGAGCAGCTTTCGCGGCTGAAAGAAATAGCCGACGGATTGCTGACCGAGATGGTCGGCGCGCTTCACGCGGGGCGGATTGGCGCGGAGCCTGTCGGCGGTAAAGGGCATGAGCATACCTGCGACTACTGCGATTATAAAAGCGTGTGCGGGCACGAGGATGAGTCGCCTGTGCGGGAGATAATGCCGCTTGAGCATAAGGATGTGCTCGCGTTGCTGGATGAAGATGAAGAAAACGCTGGTCAACAGATGTAAAGTATATACACTTTACAAACACATATTCAATTTTTGACTTTGACAAGCAAATAGCTTTACACAAAATAAACGAATAAAAACGATAATAATATAGATAAGCGGAGGAAAACGCTGATGTGGACGCGTGAACAGGAGCAGGCAATTAATGCCCGTAAAGGTACTTTACTTGTCAGCGCGGCAGCCGGTTCGGGCAAGACGGCGGTGCTGGTTGAGCGCGTTATCGGGTGGCTGACAGATGAAAATACCGGGTGCGGCGCGGAAAATCTGCTGATCGTGACGTTTTCCCGGGAAGCGACGGCGCAGATACGCGGCCGGATCGCGGCGGCGCTGGCCGCAAGGCTCGCGAAAGAGCCGGGAAACTGCGGGCTGCTCCGTCAGCAAAGGCTGCTGCCGTTCGCGAAAATTTGTACCATCGACAGCTTCTGCAATGACATCATTAAGGAAAACTTCCACGAATTGGACATCAGCCCCGACTACCGTATCCTCGACGAAACAGAGCTGAGCATCCTGAAAAACGAGGCCGCGTCGCAGGTTGCCGAGAGCCTGTACGAGGAAAATGCGCCGGAGTTCCGTGAGCTGGTCGAGCTGCTGTTCAAGGGGCGCGACGACACCGCGTTGACGGATACGATTTTCAGTTTGGACGACAAGGCAGGGGCGTATCCGTTTCCCGAGCAGTGGCTGAATTCCCTGTGCGCGCCATTTGAAAAGGATGAGCCGCTGAGTGAAAGCGGATTCGGGCGGCTTGTGCTCGAGCACGTTCGCGAGTCGCTGGAATTTTGTGTTGAGGCGTCGGAAAACATGTGCGAACGCGCGAAAGCCGAGCCTGAAATTTGCGCCGCTTATGTCCCCACTTTTACGTCCGACATCGTGCTATATAAAGGTATGCTGGACGCGCTTGGCGGTTGCTGGGACGAAACAGCGGCGGCGGTTCACAGGGCGGGCAAGCAGTTTGAGCGCATAGGGAGTCTGCCGCGCGGATACGCTTCGCCGCTGAAAGACAGCCTCCAGGACAGGCGCGGCAAGCTTAAGGACATCGTGCAGAAAAAGCTGCCGAAGTGTTTTTGCGTGACGGAGGAGCAGAACCGCGAGGACATGGCCTACTGCCGCCCGATCGTGCGCAAGCTGGTTTCTGCGGTGCTGATGTACCGCCGGACGCTGCTCGCGATGAAAAAGGAGGCGTCGGCCTACCATTTCGCGGACGTCAGCTCTTTCGCGCTGTCACTGCTCATAAAGCGCGGCGACGATGGCTCCACGCGCAAAACGAAGCTCGCGGAGTCGCTTTCCGAACGTTTTTTTGAGATACTCGTGGACGAGTTTCAGGACATAAATGAGGCGCAGGAGCTGCTCTTCAAAGCCCTGTCCAGGGACGGCCAGAACTTGTTCATGGTGGGTGACGTGAAGCAGAGCATTTACAGATTCAGGCAGGCGATGCCCGAAATTTTCCTGCGAATCAGGGCCGGACTGCCGAAATATGAGGACGGAAACTACCCGGCTTCCATCAGCCTTGACCGGAATTTCAGGAGCCGGAAAGGCGTGACGGAAACTGTAAATTACATATTCAACCAAATTATGAGCGAAAAATCAGGTGAAATTGATTACCGAAGCGGCGAAGCCCTCGTCGCGGCCGCCGATTACGAGGAGAGGCCCACACCTGACGCGGAGGTGCATTTGCTTGACCTTTCGCGGGCTGAGGGAGACAAAATCGCGCTGGAAGCGGCCTATATCGCGGACGTGATCAAGGATATGCTGGACGGCGGGCTGACGGTCAAAGACGGTGAAAGTGTCCGCGCGGCGGCTTTCGGGGACTTCTGCATCCTGCGCCGCTCCCGCAAAAATCAGGAGGCTTTCACGCGGGAGCTTACGCGGCGAGGCGTCCCGGTTTACGCCGAGACGGACGGCGGATTTTTTGACGCGGCGGAGATCAGCTTCATGGTCGCGCTGCTGAAATTCCTCGACAATCCCGTGCAGGACATCCCGCTGACCGCCGTCATGCTGTCGCCTGCGTTCGGGTTCTCGCCGGACGACCTGGCGGCGTTGCGGATACGTGACCGTCATTCAAATCTGTATACGTGCTTGCTGAACGCAGCTCAAAGTGATGATGAGAACAGCCAAAAATACGCCGATTTTTTGAGTGAGATACGCACCTACAGGCGTCTGTCGGCGACGCTGACCGCCGGGGAGCTTGTGCGTAGGCTCATGGACGAAACCGGCTATCTGGCAGTGGCCGGCGCCATGACGAACGGCCGCTGCCGCAGGGCGAACCTGCTGCGTTTTCAGGCGCTGGCGGCGCAGTATGAGTCTTTCGGCGGGGGGGGACTTCCCGGCTTCGTGCGGTTCATTGACAGGATGGACAAATCGCGCTCGAAACTGGGCGGCGGTAATCAGCCGCGAGCGGGCGTGGACGCTGTCAGGGTGATGACAATTCACAAAAGCAAGGGGCTTGAGTTCCCCGTATGCATTTTGGCGAACTGCTCCGGCAAATACAACGAGGACGAGATCAGGGCGAAATACGTGATCCATCAGCGGCACGGCATCGGGCTGACGAGGCGTGACCCCGAAAGGCGCGTGGAGTACAGGACACTCAGCAAGGAGGCCGTCTCGCTTGCTTTCACAAAAAGCATGTCGGGCGAGGAAATGCGCCTTTTGTACGTAGCCATGACGAGGGCGAAAGAGAAGCTGGTGATGGTTGTGCCGCACGCCGACCCGCAAAAATATTTGGCGGGCTTGGCGGCCAACGCTTACGGCGAAACGCTTTCGCCCTTCGCTGTGGGGAACATGAAATGCTTCGGCGATCTCATCATGACGGCGGCGCTTCGCCATCCTGACGCCCACGTGTTCCGGGAACTGGCAGGTGCGGACGGCTCCGCGGTTCTTCCGGCGGAGTTCAGGCTCAAGGCGATTTTTGGTGAACCGCGCCCGTTCGCAGGCGAGGAAGCTGCCGCAAAAGAGCAGTGCGAGTCCGATGATACCATTTTACGGGAGCTGGATGAGCGACTGTTATACGTGTATCCGTATGAGGCTTTGTCCGGCGTGATGGCGAAACACAGCGCGTCAAAAATGGAGGAGCTGACGCTCAATAGGGAATTTTTCGCGGCGCGGCTTCCGGCGTTCATGAGCGAAAAGAGCCTGACTCCGGCGCAAAGAGGCACGGCGGCGCATAAGTTTATGCAGCATTCGGATTATCACAGGGCGGCCGCTGACGTAAAAGCTGAAATCGAGCGGCTTGTCAGCAGCGGACGTCTGACCCGGACAGAGGGCAGCGCCATTGACAAAAAATCGCTTGAACGCTTTTTTGCGAGCGGGATTGCGGCGCGGATGCTCGCGTCGGAGCGGATCCTGCGCGAAAAGCGGTTTGCCATCGTGAAAAGGGCAGGGGAGGTATACCCCGATCTGCCGCCGAACGCGGCCGCCGAGGAGGTCGTGATTCAGGGCATGGTGGACTGCGCGTTTATAGAGGACGGCGGCTTGGTCATCATCGACTATAAGACGGACCGCGCGGCCCTCGCAGAGCTTCGGGAGCGGTACGCCGAGCAGCTTAATGTGTACCGCGGCGCGATGGAGGAGTATACGGGACTCCCGGTGCGGGAGGTTTTGATCTATTCGTTTTACAACAATGACGCGGCCGCTTTGTAACCGAATTGACATAATATTGATACCGTTTTTTAACTTGAATGTTGGGCTGCCGCATTGTTTTTGATAAAATAAAAATGCAGCGAATGGCGTTGAAAAGTGCAGCACCCTGAAAGGGTTAAAAAATGAGCCAGTTACCACACCTAAAAAAATCTGCTATCCTTTGAGTGGTCAGCTAAA
>WRED01000030.1 GCA_009779495.1 Oscillospiraceae bacterium
ATTTTTTCGCCCGCACAAGATAAAATTTTGAAAGAATACTCCCGTATTTTAAGAAATTTTAACGCAGTGCGGCGGAAAAAGCGCCAAAAAGACGTGCGCGTGGTTTTTTCAAACACGCCCTAACCTAACCGCATCTACCGTCTACAATCTAGCGTCTAGAATCTAGACGGCGAAGCCCGCCAAGCGCCCCGTCGCGAACGCGATCTGTAAATTATACCCGCCCGTATACGCGTCCGCGTCGATGACCTCCCCCGCGAAGTACAGCCCCTTTGCGAGCTTCGACTCCATCGTGCGCGGGTCTATCTCCGCGACGTCCACGCCACCCGACGTGATGATCGCCTCGTCGATGGGCCGGAATCCCGTCACCGTCACCCTGAAATCCTTGAGCAGCTCCGCGAGCCGCGCACGCTGCTCACGCGTGACCTGGTTCGTCTTAGTCGCCGCCGGAATCCCCGACAACCCCACGACAACCGGCACGAGCTTCTTCGGCAGCAGCGAGTTCAGCGCGTTGATGAAGTTTTTGTTGGCGTTTTCGGAAAAGTCGCGCAGTATCCGCGCGTCAAGCTTTTCATGGTTCAGCGCGGGCTTGAGGTCGATAGAAATCACGTATCTGCCGCGCTTCATGTCCCGCATGTGGGAGCTTGCGCTCAGGATAACAGGCCCGGAAACGCCGAAATGCGTAAACAGCAGCTCGCCGAAATCCGTATATATCAGTTGATTCTTCTCGTTGTCGTACACCTTGACCGCGATATTTCTCAGCGACAGCCCCATCAGCCGGGAGCAGAAGCCCTCGTGGGCGTTCAGCGGCACAAGGGACGGCTTCGGCGTCACGATACTGTGCCCCGCCTGCCTGGCCAACTCATAACCGTCGCCGGTGGAGCCTGTGGCCGGGTATGACAGTCCGCCCGTCGCGATTATAACCGCATTGGCCGAAAACGTCCTGCCGTCCTCCGACATGGTGCCGCGAACGCAGCAGCCGCTGATGATCAGCTCTTTCGCCCGCGCGGTCACGATTTTCGCGCCGCTTCGGACGGCGTACCGGCACAGCGCGTCCGCGATATCCGCGGCTTTGTCCGACTCAGGGAACACGCGCCCGCCGCGCTCCGTTTTCAGCGGCACGCCCAGATCCTCGAAAAAAGCCACTGTGTCCGAGGGCATAAAGCGCGAGAACGCGCTGAACAAAAATCGCCCGTTGACAGGCACCGCGGCGATCAGCTCCGGCAATTCCGCGCAGCTGTTGGTCACGTTGCAGCGGCCCTTGCCGGTCAGCGTCACCTTTCGCGCGGGACGCTCATTGCGCTCTAAAACGGTCACGGAATGCCCGCTGCAAGCCGCCGCGCCGGCCGCCATCAATCCCGCCGCGCCCGCGCCGATAACCAATACATCGCTCATGTCATTCTCCAATCATGGTTCATTGTAACCTATTCAAAATAAAAATGCAAGTGATTTTTTCTTGCGGCTGTATCATACCTGAGCCAAGCTCCGCATAGGAATTAAATGGTTAGTGAATTATCTAGGAGGTTACACCACATGATTTGCTGCATAACCGATCTGCGTGACAAGGAGATCATCAACACCTTTGACGGCTGCCGTTTGGGTCACGTTTGTGATGTGGAGATCGACACCTGCGACGGCCGCGTCACGGCGCTTATCGTGTTCGGCGCGTCAAAGCTTTTCGGGCTGCTCGGACGCGACGAGGACATCCGTATCTGCTGGGACGAGATCGAAGTCATCGGCGACGAGATCATTTTAGTGTGCATCAAGCGCGACCGCGACCACCACCGCAAAAAGAAAGAACGCATCATAGAATCCATATTGCGGTAGAGCCGGTTTCCGCGCCGCGCCATCGCGTAATCTAATGTAAAGGAGCTTTTTGCCGTGATTTCAAACGAAGACAAAAAAGTAACCATGCCGCAAAATCTGATCCTTGAGGACAGGCGTATCCTCAACGTCTCGGGCGTGTCCGACGTGGACAGCTTCGACGAGAGAACCATCATCGTTTTCACGGAGCTGGGCGAGCTTACCGTGCGCGGAAGCGATCTGCATATCAACAGATTGAGCGTCGAGACGGGCGAGCTGCAGCTTGAGGGCCGCATCGTTTCCCTGAGCTATGCGGACGAGCAGCCTAAAAACGCGGGGTTTTTCAGCAAGGTTTTTCGCTGAAGAAAGCAAATCCTCCGTTAAGCCTAAAATAAAGTATGACGAAAAAATATCAAGCAAGTTATGCCGGTTTCAGGCTTAACGGAGGATTGGATTAGATGACATATTTGCAAAGCTTGTCTGACCAGACGTATGTGTTTTTACAGGCGTTCGGCTTCGGCTTCCTTCTCGGCGTGTTTTACGACGTATTCCGAACCGTCCGCCTGGCTTTTTCCTCGGGCAAAAGGTTTATTTTCGTTCAGGACATCATTTACGTCATGGTATGCGCCGTGGCAAGCTTCCTGTTTTTCCTCGTCGTCAACAACGGCACGGTCAGGGGCTATGCCTTTCTGGCCGAGCTGATGGGCTGGCTGGTGTATTACTTTTCCCTTGGCGTCGTCGCCATCCGCTTCAGCGCCATGACTGTCCGCTTCATCCGCAAGCTTTTTTTCATCGTTTCCAGGCCGTTTATTTTCGTTTATGGAATCATTGTAAAAATTGCACGAAAAATTTCACTTTTTCTCAAAAAAAGTTCAAAAAAAATCGCAAAAAAATTAAAATTCCTCTTGAAACTGTATACTGTTATGGTATATAATATAAGAAATATATTGAGAAAAAAAGCAAATGCGGACGGTACTGAAATAATGCCAGAAAGCAAAAAAAAGTCCAACAAAAAAAAAGCTGGGATAAGCTTCATTCTGACTGTTGCTTTTTTGGTTATGGTCTGTTATTTCTTTGTCCAGTTTTTTAGTCTGAGGACGGAAATTCGGGAAAAGCAGGCAACCATTGAGGCCCTGTCGCTTCAGTACAAACAGCAAACCGACGAGAACGCGGAGCTTGAAGATATACTGAAAGAAAAAAATATTGATAAATATGTCAAAAACAAGGCGCGTGATGAAGATCTGGGGTACGTTTTTCCGAACGAGAGAGTTTATTACGATCCCGATGCGGAGTAGTATACGTGCCACGGAATTCAAATAGAACAAATTGAAAGGGTATTGCATTTTATGCAGGCAGAGGCAGGCACAATTCTGGAGGGTAAGGTAACAGGGCTTACGGACTTCGGCGCGTTCGTCGAACTGGAGGGCGGCGGCACGGGCATGGTCCACATTTCGGAGGTGGCCGCTACATATGTCAAGGACATACGCGAGCATCTCGAGGTAGGCAAGGCGGTAAAGGTCAAGGTTCTCAGCGTTGGCGAAAACGGACGGATCAATCTCTCCATCAAAAAGGCGATGGAACCGGAAAAGCCGCAGAGACCGCAGCGTCCGCAGAACAAGCCGGGCAATCAGCGCCGGGGCGCGGCGAACGTGTGGCAGGGCGCAAAGTCCGCGCCGCAGACGGAGTCGCAGTCCTTTGAGGACATGATGGCGAGGTTCAAGCAGGTCAGCGACGAAAAGATCACCGATCTCAAGCGTTCCTCCGATTCCAGAAACGGGGGATATTCCCGCAAGGGCGGAAAATAGGGGTCAGGGGTTAGAACATTTGGGAATTAGAGACAGGCGGCAAATCGGGCGTAAATCGCTTGGGTTTGTTTGCTTGTCTTTTTGTATGAACGTATATAGGCCTTTACTTTTGCGCAAATCTGTGCTATAATGCAATTGTTCCCCCGAAGGGATACATACGCTAGAAGGAGATGACGCCATGAAAATCACAATTATCGGAAGAAAATGTTCGCCCAGAGAGTCTTTCAAAGCACACGCGGAAAAGAAGCTTGCCAAGATTGACCGTTTCTTCGGCTCGGAGGCTGAGGCTAAAATCACCGTGTCGGTGGAAAAGTCATCCCAAACCGTTGAGATCACCGTCGTGTACAAGGGCATGATTTTCCGTGCCGAGCAGAGCGCTTTCAATATGAATGAGGCGCTCGACAAATGCGTCGATTATTTGATCCGTCAAATCCGCAAAAACAAGACCCGCGTTGAGAAAAAGCTCCGGGAGGGCAGTCTCGCGGAGGTCGTCGGCGAGGAGCTGGTCGAGGAGGAGGTCGTGTTCGAGCTCGTGCGCTCCAAGACAGTCCCTGTCAAGCCGCAGAGCGTGGACGAGGCCATCCTGCAAATGAACCTCCTGGGACATCAGTTCTACATGTTCCAAAACGCGGACACGAATCAGATAAACGTCGTTTATCAGCGCAACGACGGCGGCTACGGCATCATTATTCCTGAGGACGAATAAGAACCTGTATTCAACAGCATCGCATATGAGTCCATATAAAAAGAGCGGGGCGTTCATGCCCCGCTCTTTGTTCTGATTAAGAATATTGATTATTCAGCAGCCCGTTGACATACGCTCTCATTTCCTGCTTGGAATTAACCTTGCGCGCGCCGCTGATGTACTCCTGCTGCTGTGACTTTGTAAGCCGCGAAAACTTTTGAAGCGCCTCGGTGTTCTGCGCGAGCGCCATGCCGAAGCCCAGCGGGACGCCGTTTTGATCGGGTGACGGGTTCATGATTATCTCCTTGTGTTAGATTGTACTTATAGTTTTTCATGAATTTATAAAAACATACGGCAGACATATTTTACATAATAATAGTTTTGCTATTGACAATTTCTGTTTTATCTGCTATTATAATAGTGAGTTGAGTGGCCGTTCTGCTTTTTTGAAGTAAAACGACCGCAAAAAAGCAACTCGTGTTTCACGCTTCACTGTCCGAACGCAACGAAACGCGAGAGGAAATGAAAAGCCTATGAGAACCATCAACCTTGTGCTGACCGACTCTTCCGTCGATTACCCGGACGGAAAATGTCTGGGCCGCATCGGCGAGCATAACGCCGCGCAGGTGATCCTGGAGCTGCCGCAGGAAATGCTGAACGGCATCGACTACCACCTGATCTCGTTTGAGACGGGATACGGCTGCGTCGTGTCGGACATGATCACCGGCGATAGCACAAAGCCCGCTTATTTGCAGGGCGGCAAAATCCACTGTACGCTGTGGCAGGAGCTTACCGTATCGCCCATACTGCTTATGACCGCCGAGGCCTACGCCGTCCTGGACGACAAGCCCGTCATGATCGCGAAGTCGCCGCTCATCGACGGGTTGTATTTTGAGCTGTCCGTGAACGACAGCTTCAGCGCACAGCCGAACACGGAAGCTTTCGGGCTGGCGCCGGCGCTTATGTCGCTTCAGGCGTCGGAGCACGTACACGCCAATATGGAGCTGCTGGAGAGCTACGGCCAGCCTGACGGGGCCATCGCCAACGCCGTAGAAAAAACGCATGTTCACGCCTCAGGCAGCGCCGACCTGACGCCGCAGATGAAAGCGAACTACGACGCGGCTCACAACCACGGCCAGTCCGCCCATGCCCCGTCAAACGCCCAGAAAAACGTACAGCCCGACTGGGCGCAGACAAACGGCGCGGCCGACGACTACATCAAAAACAAGCCCGGAAACGCCACTCCCCTCTCCCCCGGGCTGATGAGCGCCGCCGATAAAGCGCGGCTGGACTCCATTGATTCAGTCGCCGGCCAGCATTACATTTGCGTCAATCACTTCTCCGAGCTGCCGCAGGGAATGCCGAAAGGCACGCGGGCGTATGTCCGAAACGGCGGCGCGGCGCTTGATTTCGGACTGTATGATTCGCTCGTGTGCGAAACGGAGTTTGACGACGCCGACTTTTTCTGCCTGTCCCCCACGCTCGATCTTGCGCTGCTGACCGACCTTCCCATCGACCAAAACAGCAACACATCCTGCATCGAACTGACTGACATCTTCAAAGATTCCGCGACGGGCGAGCCTGTCCCCATGCTGACCGTTACTACAGGCGGCGTCACCTGCTGCTGCTTTTCGCACAGCTTTTTGTTTGCGGGAATCCCGTGCGCAAAGGGCTGGAACCACTACGATAACGGAACCTACACGCCGTGTGCGCCGCCCGCCGTCCACAACTTCAACCTCAAGTGCCTGAACGCGGGCGGCCATTACTACGCGAGCGGCGACGCCATGCCGGAAAACATCGCGGTCATGCTGAAAGACATCAGCAGGCTCGTTAACGTCAGCAAGGATGAAATGCGCGAGGCGGGAAGCTACTTTTACGACGGCGCGAGCTGGGTTTTTGAGCGTGACGAAAACAGGCTCGTGCGGTTCACGGGACGCCTGAAGCCGAACAGGAAATATTTCGCCTCCCTGAACGCAAACACCACCTTTACCCTGCCCTCTGCCCAGGAGCTTGATCCTGAAACCGACAACGCCATCCTCGTGTACCTGAGTCTGAGCAAAAATACCGTCATATCCTTTACCGGGGACGTCATTTACTACGGCAGGGAGGCGCCCATAACCGCCGCGGGCTTTCATGAGCTGATCCTCACGTATAACGCCCTCGCGAAAAAGTGGCAGGTCGGCGGCCTCCTGACAGGAGCGCTTGCCGTATGAGAATAGCGCAAAGAAATCTGATCGGCAGGGACGTATCCCCCGTCACGGACGGACTCGTCCTGTGGATCGACGGCCGCGACAGCTTCATCGGCACAACGGCGCAGCCCGGCGGCGCCGGCCGATTCAGTGCGGGCTCGCTCAAGAACCGTATAGGCGGGACGTTGTGCCCTTTCAACATTTCCGGCTCCTCGGGAATGTACATGGTAAGCCTCGGCGACGGTTTTCTGACATTGGCAAGCAGCTACGCGAACAGAATCATGCTCTGCTCGTGCCCGCAGCTCACCGGCGTCAAGACGGTCGAGATAAACGTCCTGCTCCAAAACATAAACGATGGCACGGTATTCGGCTCCCTTGTCGAAAAATACGGCTCTGCCTTTGGGTCGCCGGCAGGTCAAAACGACGGCGCGTCCACAGCCTCTTTCCCTGTAGCAAACGTAAACGACGGCGTCGGCAAAAGCATCGTCGGCACAGTGACGCCGTCCGGCACGGAAATCTACGTGAACGGCGTAAAGGGCGCAAGCGGAAGCATCGCCGTCCAGCCGGTCAATGTGACCGAGATTTTCACCGTGAAAAATGCGGTGAACTCGGGCACGGTGTGCAAAATAGCGTCGATACGGATATACGACAGGCTGCTTACGCAGGAAGAAATCATACGCAATTACGGCAGCGGGAAAGCGACGGGACGAATCGCCTGACAGATATCAGACGAAAAGAACAACGCGGTTCAGACAGGCAAAAACCTGTTTGAACCGCGTTTTCTAAACGCCGTAATTTTTAATTCTCAATTGTCAATTACAACTTCGTGCCCCGTCCTCGCCGACTCATATATCCCGTCAAGTATCCGCATGATATCATACCCGTCCTGCATGGGAGCGATACACTCCGTGCCGTTCAAGACGCAATCGACAAAATGATCCATCTCCTGCTCGAACAGCCCGTCGAAGCTCAATTGCGTACTGCCGGGGAAATCAATGTTGACCATGCGGTTGCCAAGCTCCGAATAAATATGGACCTCAGGGTCGAGCTTTGCGCCGGCCTTCGTGCCGAACAGCTCTATGTCGCCCTTGTTTTCGCCGTTGAGGCTGTAGCTCGCCTCCACGCTGATCACCGCACCGTTGTCGAAGCGGATCAGCGCGGTCGCTAGGTCCTCCACGTCACACACGTCGTCAACCCCCGCCGACGCGGATTGATAGCCCTTTCCGTCGCCTATGTTAGGACGGTTAAACAGCTTTTGGAACGTCGCGCCGTACACCGAAACGGGCTTCGGATTGCCCAAAAGGTAGCGTGCCATGTCGATCACGTGAACGCCCAGGTCGATCAAAGGGCCGCCGCCCGCCCGCGACAAATCCCCGAACCAACCGCCGGGGTTGCCGTTTCTGCGCAGATAAGTCGTTTTGGCATAGTATATCTCGCCGAAGAACCCGTCGTCTATGTATTGCTTGAGCAGCCTGCAATCGTTGCCGTGGCGGCGCACGAAACCGATCATCAGCAGCGTGCCCGCTTTGGCGGCGGCGTCCATCATGGCGGCGGCCTCGGCGGAGTTCATGGCCATCGGCTTTTCGCAGAGCACGTGCTTGCCCGCGTTCAGCGCCGCGACGGCGCATTCGGCGTGGGCGCTGTTCCATGTGCACACGCTCACGACGTCGATTTCCGGCAGGGCTTTGAGCATCTCGTCCTTGTCGGTAAAGGCTCTCTCCAGCGGGACATTGTACTTTGCCGCTTTCTCCTCCACGCGCTCCTTCACGATGTCGCACAGCGCGTACAGCTCCACATTCGGATTTTTCATGTATCCGTTCGCGTGTTCGCCGCTGATGCCGCCTGTGCCGATTATTGCTGCCTTGAGTTTTTTCATTGATATCCGTCCTTACCTTTATTTTTTGCGAGGCCAAGTTTACTTTTGTAATATAGCATTTTTCGGCGGATACGTCAAGGCCGTTAGATTTATTTTTTTGAATATGGTATTGACTTTCAATGCTCGATTTTTGTATAATCTTGTTTGTGTGATGGCGTTGCCAAGGCGGCTTTCGGGCAGCCTGTGACGGATAGGCGGTGCACTCTTTGCCTCCGAAAGGAGGTGTGTGGACATGGAATATATAATCTTACTGATAATCATATTGGTTTTGATTGATGACATACTGCACCACAGAGAAGAGAAATAACCGCCCAGCCTCCCAAGCTTGCGGTTATTTCTTTTAACCCATATGCGGAGGCGCACCGTCTATCGGTAACGCCATCACCATTTATATTATATCTCTTTTTTCCCATATTGTCAACACTTTTTCCTGAATTCAACCTTACACTTATCATTTTGTATTGCGAGGTGCGTTTCAAAATGAGAAAATTTAAAATTCCGGTTATCCCATCAAGTACAAGCAAAAGCATCCGTTTTCCAAATAACGTCATAGCAGAAGTTGAGAACGCCATAGTCGGCAAGGACTGCACCTTCAGCGCGTTTGTCGTCGAGGCGGTCAGGGTCGCGCTTGAAAATTTAAAGGAAGATGAAGCCGACGTATGAATGACAAAAAGCATGAGCTGTACCTCGTCTGCATGGCGCTCGCGGTGGCGGCGATTTTGATTTTGTACAACACGTTCACCGCGCCGTCGGTCAAAATAGCCTCGCTGCCGCAAACAAGCGCGGTAACGCTTCAGGTTCAAGCGTCTGACTTCAAGAGCGGCGGCTCCCAAAGCGGCACGGCGAACAAAAATATCCCGCCCGCTATCGTTAACATCAATACCGCGTCCATAGCGGAGCTGACGACCCTGCCCGGCATCGGCGAGGTCAAAGCCGCCGCCATTGTCGAATACCGCACGGAGAACGGCCGCTTCATCGCCAAGGAGGAGCTGCTGAACGTCACCGGCATCGGACAAAAAATCTTCGCGGATATCGCGCCGTACATTACGCTATAAAAAGATAGCAGGGACGCCAAATCTCCCTGCTATCTTTAATTTATTGTACGCTAATTTATTAATCTGTTTATCGACGCGTAAAGCTCATCCATCTCCCTGTGCGTCTTTTGGAACATCGCCAAAAAATCTTTCCGCGTCTGCTCCGCTTCCTCGGCCTCGCGCTTGCGCTGGTCAAGGAGGCTGAACGGGTTGGAATCCGCTTTCAAAGCGGATTTATCCTCGGCCGAAGCTGATCGCGCGGCCTCGTTTCTGGCGGCAATGCATCCGATCGCGTCACCGATGATACCGCGCAGCAACTCGTTTTCACGCGTCAGCGCTTCAACACTTTCGCGCAGTTGCCGGCACTCGTCAGCCAAAGACGGAGCGCTTTTTATTTTGACATTCGGAAAGCTGTCTGCACAATTCGACATATCCGGCCACTCTTTTCATATTTTGTATATCATACATTATATTAGAAAAACTGCACAATGTCAAGATGTTTTTTCCAGAGCCTGTCAGCAGGCTCTTTGCTTTCTTTATGTTCCTCTATCCATTTTGGCATCGGCGTCCCATATATTTTGTGGTTGCAAAAATATTCTGCTATGGGGATCACTCCACATCCGCGAACGCAAGCCCTCTCTTTGGTTCGGTTGACTTCCCCGCCTGCAATAATTTCCGTTTCGCGATCATCACGCAGATAAAATGCGCCGACGCCGTCACGAACCACGACACGGAGTACGACAGGTACAGCGCCAAAAGTGTGCGGTGCGCCGCGAAAACCGTGAACACCCACAGTATTCTTATCCCGCACGCGCCGACGACCGACACCATCATCGGCAATACGGACTTGCCCATGCCGCGCATGACGCCGCAAAGCACCTCCATAAGTCCGCATAAGAAATAAGTGGTCGCCATCACGGACAACCGTATCATGCCCGTTTCGATCACGGCGGGGTCTTTGGAGTAAATCGACAGCAGGAGTTCGCCGGACGTGTACATCAGCCCGCCGATCATCACGCCGCCGACCGCCGCTATCGCGCAGGAGCTATAGCATACGCGGCTGATGCGGCCATGTTTTTTCGCGCCCACATTTTGGCTTGTGAACGCAAGCGCCGCCTGATACACGGCGTTCGTCGTGGTATAGACGAAGCCGTCAAGGTTCGCGGCGGCGGCGTTGCCCGCCATGACCGTCGAGCCAAAGGAGTTGATCGACGACTGCACCACAACGTTCGATATAGAGAAAACAGAGCCTTGCAGCCCGGCGGGCAGCCCGATCCTGATTATCTTCATCAGCTTGTCTTTGTAGATTTTGATGTGCTTTATATCCAGACGGCACGAATTCTCGAGCCGTACCAGACAGATCACCACCATCGCGGCGGCCAGCGTCTGCGATATGACCGTTGACCAGGCCACGCCGGCCACGCCCATGCCGAACACGATGACGAACAGCAAATTCAAAATGACGCCGAGGATACTGGCGGCCGCAAGAAAATACAGCGGCCGTTTCGTGTCCCCCATTGCGCGAAGAATCGCCGCGCCGAAGTTGTAGAGCATTGACGCGGGCATCCCGACGAAATATATCCGCATGTAGAGCGCCGCCTGATCAATCACGTCGTCCGGCGAGCCGGTCAGCCGCAGCAGCGGACGCGACAGCGTGATTCCCGCGACGGCCACAAGCACGCCGCAGACGACGCTGGCCGCCATCGCGGTCTGGACGGTTTCGTAGATGTCCCGCGCCTGCCTAGCGCCTATGTACTGCGCCGCGACCACGCTCGCGCCCACGGAAAGCCCCATGAACACGTTGACGATGAGGTTGACCAAAGCGCCCGTCGAGCCGACGGCGGCCAGGGCAGTCGCGCCCGTAAAGCGCCCAACCACGGCGGCGTCGGCGGAGTTAAAGACGAGCTGCAGCATTCCCGAAAGGGCCAGCGGCAGTGAATACATCAGGATTTTCCTGAACAGAGGGCCTTCGCTCATATTCATTTCGTATTTTTTCATACAGAAAGCCCTCCTTTTCGGCAAAATTCGGCTTAATATTTTTATTATACTACTTTGAAGATCGAATTGCAAGTTTCAAATCGCAATTTTAGTGCGATTTCAGCATTTTTTACGTTAAAATATAAATTGTTATTGACTTTTCCGCCCTCAGGTTTTATATTTGTATTACTAGACACGCACTTATGTCGCCTAACCGCGTCTAAAATCTACTATACTGTTTAACGACCATAAAATCCGCAAAAAATAAGCAAAAGCTTTCATATACGGTTTTGCGCGATTTTTTGCTGTGATTTTAAGGAGTTAAGGAGTATAGCTATAGTCTAAAATCTAGAATGGGTGAAAATCATTGTCAAACAACCGTATCATCGACCTGAAAAATATCTCGATCTCCCTGGGCGGCGAACAGATCCTCAAGGACATGAATCTTTATATAAACGACGGGGAATTCATCACGCTGCTGGGTCCCTCCGGCTGCGGCAAGACGACTACCCTGCGCATCATAGCGGGCTTTTTGGAGGCTGACTCAGGCGACGTATACTTCAGCGGCAAAAGGATCAACGGCGTGCCTCCGCATAAAAGGAAGGTCAACACGATCTTCCAGCGTTACGCGCTGTTTCCCCACCTCAACGTCTATGAAAACGTCGCGTTCGGCCTGCGCGTGCAGAAGCTGCCCGAAAAAGAGATCAGGGATACGGTCGGCGACATGCTGCGCACCGTCAATTTAAGCGGCTTTGAAAAGCGCAACGTGGACTCGCTCTCCGGCGGGCAGCAGCAGCGCGTCGCGATTGCCCGCGCCCTGGCCGTGAGGCCGAAAGTTCTTCTTTTAGACGAGCCTTTGGGCGCGCTTGACCTGAAGCTGCGCAAGGACATGCAGGTGGAGCTGAAAAACATCCAGAAAGAGCTGGGCATCACGTTTGTATACGTGACACACGACCAGGAGGAGGCGCTTTCCATGTCCGACACCGTCGTCGTGATGGACAGCGGCGTTATTCAGCAGACAGGCTCGCCTTTGGACATATACAATGAGCCGAAGAACGCTTTCGTGGCCGACTTCATCGGCGAAAGCAATATCATTGACGGCGTGATGCGCCGCGACCTCCTCGCGGAGTTTTCCGGCCGCCGCTTTGAATGCCTGGACAAGGGCTTCGCGCGGGGCGAGCCCGTGGACGTGGTGATCCGCCCCGAGGACGTGGACGTGGTTCCCGTAGAGAAAGGCGTACTGTCCGGCGTTGTGACGTCCGTGACTTTCAAGGGCGTGCATTTTGAGATCATCGTCGACGTCAAAGGCTTCAAGTGGATGATCCAGACGACTGACTGTGAGGCCGTCGGCAACACCATCGGCATCTCTGTCGATCCCGACGCCATACACATCATGAAAAAATCAATGTATTCTGGTCTCTACGGCGACTACAGCTCTTTCAGCGACGAGCTTGAGCTTTTGTCCGACGTGTCCTATGAAAAGGAGGGCTTGCCGGATGAATAAAAAAGGCTGGGGCAAAAAAATAGCCGTCGCGCCTTATACCGTGTGGATGGCGCTTTTCGTCGTCGTGCCTATCGTGCTCGTTGTATACTATGCGTTCACGGACCAGTCCGGTGCGCTGTCCATCCAAAATATCCGCTCAATACTCGACTACCGCGAAACCTTTTTCATCTCCATCCAGCTTGCGCTGCTCTCGACCGTGATCTGCCTGCTCATGGCCTACCCCGTCGCGTTCAGCATCTCAAGGATGAAAGCGTACCGGCAGCAGACCATGGTCATGCTCGTCATGCTCCCCATGTGGATGAACTTCCTTATTCGGACATACGCGTGGATGACCATTCTTGAGGGCAACGGGCTGATCAACCGTTTTCTGCATCTGCTGGGCTTTGAGGGATTTAATATGATCAACACAAACGGCGCGGTCGTGCTGGGAATGGTGTACAACTTCCTGCCCTACATGCTCCTGCCGATCTACACCGTGCTTACGAAAATCGACAAAAGCACCGTCGAGGCCGCGCAGGACCTGGGCGCGAACCGCGTCAGCGTTTTCCGGCGGATCTATCTGCCGTTGAGCGTGCCGGGCGTTATTTCCGGTATCACCATGGTATTCGTCCCGGCGGTGAGCACCTTTGTCATATCGAAGCTTTTGGGCGGTGGCAAGAAGTTCCTCATCGGCGACATCATTGAGAATTATTTCCTGGGAAGCACCGGCTCTATCAACTATAACATCGGCGCGGCGCTTTCGCTTGTGCTGATGCTGCTGATACTTGTGTCCATGACGGTTATGAACCACTTTGATAAAGACGAAAGCGCGGGATTTATGTAAGAAGCCCTAGATGGTTCAAATATATTCTTCCAAGCTCGCTGTAAAATTTTACCGAGCTTGGTTTTTTTATTATTTAAAAATAATTTCTTGCCTTTTTCCTATATTCATGATATAATGACTTAATACCTTGAAAGGATGACCGTGAACATGCCGCGAAATAACACGAGCCGTGGTAAGAAAAAGCAATACGGCAGCATTGCGCGCGCCCTGTCATTCGCCTCGCAGATCGGGTTTACCATCGTTGCCTGCGTGTTCATCGGCGTGTTTTTGGGCAAGTATCTTGACGGACTTTTCGGCACCTCGCCCTGGCTGCTTTTGGTTTTCTCTCTTTTAGGGGCGGCGGCGGCGTTTCGGTCGATATTCAGCATCGTGAAAAAGAGCGGGAACGGGGATAAGCAATGAGGTTATCCGATATCGCAAAAAAAATGATACTTGTCATATGCGTCTCGCTGCTTGTGATTGTCGCGGCCGGGGCCGCGTATTACCGCTCGCTTATGCTCTTGCCTTTCGCCTTAGGGGCGTTTTCAGGCGCAACGCTTAACGTACTCAAGGTCTTTATGCTTGACCGCGCGGTCAAAAAGATTGCCGGCATGGAAAAAGAAAGAGCCGGAAACTATGCGCGTGTTCAGCACTTTTTGAGATTCCTGCTCACCGGGGCTGTGTTGGTTATTGCCGCGCTCGTCCCGTTCATCAATATCTGGGGCGCCGCCGCCGGAGTCTTAACCTATAACATCGCCGCTTTGTTCATGAAGCGTTTTGCGGAATAAAAAATGAACTCTCGCCCGCCGCAGAGCGGCAGGGATCAAAAAAATTTTTGATTATAATACCCGCTCTAAAGGCGCTGTATTATACCGGGAGTTCATACGAAACCCCATTAAACGACACAAGCGCTTAGGAGGTGACTTTTTTTGGACATCAACAACAAGGTCCTGTGGATTTTTGATATTTTCGGCGTCGAGGTATGGATCACCCAAACCATATTTAATACATGGATCACCATACTTCTGCTTATTGTGCTCGCCGTACTGATCCGCGTGACAATGGGCGGGTGGAAGCGGGTGCCGTCCGGCTTGCAGGGCGTCGCCGAGCTGCTTGTGGAGAAATTCGACAACATTGTAAGAAACGCCGCCGGAGAAAAATTCATGAGCCTGGGCAACTGGTTTTTCGCGGCTTTCGCCTTTATTCTCGCTTCAAACATCGTCGGTATATTCGGCCTGCGGCCGCCGACTGCCGACTGGGCAACCACTTTCGCGTTCGCGGCGGCGACCTTTATCATGATTCAGGGAATGGGCATCAAGCACCGCAAGGGCAAATATCTGAAGAGCTTTTTTAAGCCGAACGTCATATTCTTCCCGCTGAACCTGATCGGCGAGCTGGCGCGCCCCGTTTCGTTGAGCTTCCGTCTGTTCGGGAATGTGCTCGCGGGAATGATTCTGACGTCGCTCATCTATTCCGCGCCCTACTATCTGCGCGTACTTCTGCCGGCGGCGATGCACGCTTATTTCGATCTGTTTTCCGGGGTCATACAGACCTATATATTCTGTGTGTTGAGCTTGACGTTCATCGGCGGCGCGGCGGAAGAAACATAACTCTTTAAGTAACCACATCTAACGTCTACCATCTAAAATCTACAATCTAAATTGGGAGGAAAAACTATGCAAGATTCATTGGCTTTCATCATCGCGGTGGCGCAGATCGCGGCCGCGCTCGCGCTTTTCAACGGCGTGATCACCACATTGGGACAGTCAAAAATTGTCGTGTCGGCGATCGAGGCTATCGCCAGGCAGCCTGAGGCGTCCGGCACCGTAACAAGCACGATGTTTATCGGACTGGCCATGGGCGAGACATCCGGCATTTACGGTCTTTTGATCGCCATCATCCTGCTGTTCGCGAATCCGCTGATTCCCATTTATTTGAACTACATCGCCTAGTACCGCGTAACAACAGACGAAAGGTGGCGTTTTCTTGGATCGTATATTCGGGCTGGATCAGCAGATGTTTATCAGCGTTGCGTTTCAGCTGCTCAACGCATGTATTTTGGCCGCCGCGCTGACGTTTATCCTGTATAAGCCTGTTCGTAAATTTTTAAAAAAACGCGCCGACGAAATACAGTCGCGTATCAATCAGGCTGAAAATGATATGGCCAGGGCGAGTGAGCTGATGGCTTTCTACGAAAAAAAGCTGGCCGATATCGAAGAGGAGCGCCTCAAGGTTTTGGAGGCGGCGCACGTTCAGTCCTCAGAAAAAAGCAGGCGGATGCTTTTGGAGGCCGAGCTAGAAATGGCCGCCCAAAAGGAGCACGCCTTTGCCGAGATAAAAGCCGAGCGCGAACGGACCGGCGAGGAAATGCGGCATCACATCATCGACGTCGCGTCCGCGATGGCTGAAAAATTCGTCGCGCGCGCAATCGACGAGGCGACGCGTGACAGGCTCTTCGATGAGACGATGGCGGCGCTGGAGGATACACTATGAGTACGTCTGAAAACAACAAGGCGTATGTGGTTTCCGCCGTTGCGTTGCGGGTGGATCAGCTTTCCGCGCTTGCCGACGTGCTGTCAAGAAAGCTCCGCAGACCGGTTGAAGTATTGGCAAGCGTTGACGAAACCCTGCTCGGCGGGCTTTATATCCGCGTGGACGGACGCGTCATAGACCGCACCGTGAAAAAGCAACTGCGCGATATGAAAGAAAGCCTGAAGAAAGGAGCCGTCTGATGATCATTAAACCCGCCGAAATCACTGCCGGGATTAAAAAGCAGATCAACGACTTTTCTTCGGGCTTGAGCGTGACCGAGGTCGGTACAGTCGTTCAGGTCGGAGACGGCATCGCGCGTATTGACGGCCTCAAAAACGCCATGAGCGGCGAGCTGCTGGAGCTGTCCTGCGGCGTATACGCCATCGCCCTGAACCTTGATGCCGACAGCATAGGCGCGGTCCTGATGGGTCCGGATTCACAGGTTCGCGAGGGAGATCTTGTAAAGGCGACGGGAAGCGTCGCCGAGGTTTTGGTCGGCGACGCGCTGCTTGGCCGCATGGTGAACGCTTTGGGCCAGCCGATAGACGGCAAGGGCGATATACGGTCAGCCTCCGCGCGGAAGATCGAGCGCGTGGCGCCGGGCGTCATCACGCGCAGGGAGATCAGCAGGCCGCTTCAAACCGGCATAAAAGCGATAGACGTGCTTGTCCCCATCGGCCGTGGTCAAAGAGAGCTGATTATAGGCGACCGCCAAACGGGAAAGACGGCGCTTTGCATAGACACCATCATCAATCAAAAGGACAAAAACGTCCTCTGCGTATACGTCGCCATCGGACAGAAAGCGTCCACTGTGGCGCGTGTCGCCCAGACGCTGCGTGAAAACGGCGCCATGGATTACACGGTTATCGTCGCCGCATCCGCCAGCGAGTCCGCCTCGCTTCAATACATCGCGCCTTACGCGGGTTGCGCCATCGCCGAGGAATGGATGGACGCGGGCAGGGACGTGCTGATCGTCTACGACGATCTGTCGAAGCACGCCGTCGCCTACCGCGCGCTGAGCCTTTTGCTGCGCCGTCCTCCGGGCCGGGAAGCGTATCCGGGCGACATATTCTATCTTCATTCAAGGCTTTTAGAGCGCGCGGCCTGTATGAGCGAGGAGTGCGGCGGCGGCTCGCTGACCGCTTTGCCGATTATAGAAACGCTTGAGGGCGACATATCGGCGTATATTTCCACAAATGTCATATCCATTACCGACGGGCAGATTTACCTCGAGACGGAGCTGTTCAACGACGGCGTGCGTCCCGCGATCAATCCGGGATTTTCCGTGTCCAGAGTCGGCGGCGCGGCCCAGATCAAGGCCATGAAGAAAATCGCCGGCCCGCTGCGCATCGAGCTTGCGCAGTACAGGGAGCTGGCCGCGTTCGTGCAGTTCGGTTCCGATCTGAACCGCGATACGCTGGAGCGCCTTGCCCACGGCAAACGCATCGTGGAGATACTCAAGCAGCCGCAGTACAGCCCCATGCCGGTTGAAAAGCAGGTGCTGATCCTTTACGTGCTTACAAACAAATATCTGTCCGACGTAGGCGTGGAGCACGTGCGGAGGTTTCAAAGGGATTTCCTTGATTTTATCGATGAATTCCACAGCGATATAGAGGACGAGATACGGGAAAAAGAGGCTATCTCCGAGGAATTGGAGCAGAAGATCAAGGCCGCCGTTGACGGGTTCAAAAAATATAAATCCTACCATTAAGAGGAACTGCCATGCCGTCAAAGAAAGTGCTCAAGCGCAGGCTGACAAGCGTGAGGTCCACGCAGAAAATCATAAAAGCGATGAACATGGTCGCCGCCGCCAAGCTGCAGAAGGATAAATCACGCCTGACAGCGGCCCGGCCTTTTTTTATCGAGGCTCAAAAGATCATAAACGTCATCAAAAACCGGGAGGACGTTGCGGAGAGTATATTTCTGAAGCCGCGTGAGGTCAGGAGCACGGCCTATCTGATCATCACGGGCGACAGAGGGCTGTGCGGCGGCTATAACGCGAATCTTTGCGAAAAAGCGCTGGCGCACATGAATGACGGAAAAAATGAGAAGCTGATCGTCGTGGGCCTCAAGGGTATTGACTATTTCAGGCGGCACGGTAAAAACATCCTGGGCCGATATGACGGCGTGCTTGAAACCGCTTTCTACGAAGAGGACGTCAAGCGCATGATGAGGGATATCATTAATCTGTATGTGTCAGGCGAGGTTGACGAGATATACGTTGCGTACACGCAGTTTGAGTCGGTGCTTAACCATGTGCCAAGCGTCGAAAAGCTCCTGCCCATAAGCCGCGACAGGGACGCTTTCAGCAATCCCGACGATATGAGGTATGAGCAGGACACGGATTTTTTCCTCAGCCGCGCGGTTCGCCTGTATATAGGCGCGTTTATCTACACGGCATTGCTTGAGTCCTCGTCCTGCGAGCAGGCGGCGCGGATGCTCAGTATGGATACGGCGGCGAACAACGCCTCCGAAATACAGACAAAATTGACGCGCGTTTACAACCGCGGCCGTCAGGCGGCCATCACGCGGGAGATCAGCGAGGTTGTGGCCGCGCAGCAAATAGGGAGTTAGGTTGGTGATTTTTTGGCAGGTACAGGTAAGGTATTGCAAATCGTCGGCGCGGTTTTAGACGTCCGTTTTGACCATGATCTGCCCGCGCTGTATAACGCGGCGGAAATACAAAACGGCGGCGAGACTGTTGTCATGGAGGTCATGCAGCATCTCGGCAACAAGACCGTGCGCTGTATATCAATGCACCCCACGGACGGGCTGAAAAGGGGCATGGAGGTCACCGACACCGGGCGGCCGATATCCGTGCCCGTCGGCGAAGAGGCCCTGGGGCGTATGCTCAACGTGCTGGGCAAGGCCATCGACGGCAAGGAAGAGCCTGACGCGAAAGTGTTTTGGCCGATACACCGCCCTGTTCCGGGGATCTCCGAGCAGGCGACGTCAACCGAAATGCTGGAAACCGGCATCAAGGCCATCGACTTGCTCTGCCCTTACTCAAAGGGCGGCAAGATCGGGTTGTTCGGCGGCGCGGGCGTCGGCAAAACGGTGCTCATCATGGAGCTTATACGCAACATCGCCCAGGAGCACGGCGGCTATTCCGTTTTCGCGGGCGTGGGCGAACGTACGCGCGAGGGCAATGACCTTTACAACGACATGACCCGCTCCGGCGTCATCCATAAAACCGCGCTGGTATTCGGGCAAATGAACGAGCCGCCCGGCGCGAGAATGCGCGTGGGGCTTACGGGGCTGACCGTCGCCGAATATTTCCGCGACGTAGGCAATCGGGACGTGCTGCTGTTCATTGACAATATATACCGTTTCGTGCAGGCCGGATCAGAGGTCTCCGCGCTTTTGGGGCGCGTGCCGAGCGCCGTCGGGTATCAGCCGACCTTGGCGACCGAAATAGGCAGCCTCCAGGAGCGCATCACCTCCACGAAATCAGGCTCCATCACGTCTGTACAGGCGATCTACGTCCCCGCGGACGACTTTACGGACCCCGCCACCGCGACGACTTTCGCCCATCTTGACGCGACGACCGTTTTGTCGCGCGAGCTGGTGGAGCTTGGCATATATCCCGCTATTTCTCCGCTTGAGTCCACGTCACGCATACTTGACCGCCGCACGCTCGGAGATGAGCATTACCAGACGGCGCGCGCGGTTCAAAGCATTTTGCAGCGTTACAGGGATCTTCAGGACATCATCGCGATTTTGGGCATGGATGAGCTTCCCGAAAACGACAAGCTGACCGTAAACCGCGCGAGAAAGGTACAGCGATTTTTGTCACAGCCGTTTTTCGTGGCGGAAAAGTTTACCTCTATTCCGGGCAAATACGTGCCTGTTTCAGAGACGATACGCGGATTCAGGGAAATCATCGACGGCCAGCATGACGAGGTCCCCGAGGGGCTGTTCCTCAATGCCGGAACAATCGACGATGTAACAGGGAGACGATGATGGCTGAGAAAAAGCTTCGTTTGCGTATCCTGACGCCGTCGGAGACAAAGGTCGATGAGGACGCTAAAATGGTCATCATGCGCTGTACAACCGGCAGCATGGGCGTTCTCCCGGGGCATGAGGCGCGTTCAGCCGTGCTGGAGTACGGGCCTTTGCGCATATTGAGCGACAGCGGCGAACGGCGGATCGCCGTATACGGCGGCCTTGCCGTGATACAGGACAACACCGTTACCGTATTGACGGGCGGGGCCGAATGGCCGCATGAGATCAATATCGCCCGCGCCAAGGCCGACCGCGAGCATATCGAGCAGCGTTTGCAGGAGAAAACCGACGACATGGAGATACAAAACGACCAGATACTGCTCCGGCGCGCGCTGGTGCGGATTGAGGTCAGTTCGTCATCGCTTACAGAGGATGATTAAGTAACCAAGCCAAATCATTTAAAAACATAAAATGCGGCTTCAAGGGTGTTTCCCATGAAGCCGCATCAATTTATGTCTATTGTTCATCCCCGAAGTGACCGATTATTCTGCCGCGCATCTTCGGTTGATGCTGCGGCGTCTGCTGTTTCGGATCCGTATTTTTTAGAAATTCCTCAAACGGATCAGCTTCCGCCGGAGCGGCCGCGCGCCGCGTACCGTCTGGCTGCTGCTGCCGCTCAGACGCCGAGTGAGAATACACCGTTTGAACAGGCGAAGCGGGCGCGGCAGACGCGTCCCCGGAGGGTACGGCAAACGAGCCGCGCGGTTCGGGCGTGCCGGGCAGCGCGGGCGGCGCGTCGTTCAGCGCCTTGCATATAAATGTGTCGATTTCCGCGAGGTGTATGTTGGCGTCGTTGATATAGCGGTCATTGCTCTGCCGCAGATATTGCGCGTCCTCCGTTAATTTGTTCAGCGCCGTTTTAGCCATCGCGAAATCCTCGTTTACCTTACTTATGACCCTTTCGGCCTCCTGCCGTGCCATGGTAATAATCACGGAGGCCTCCCTTTGCGCTTTCCCGGTAATTTCACCGGCATTCAAACGGGCGTCATGCTCAATTTTCTCCGCTACCTGAGCGGCGGCATTCATAAATTTGGTCAGCCTCAGGCTCTCCTTGATCCGTTCATCCTCCAGCCGTTTGGCGCTTTCGGCCAAAAGCCGCACTCTTTCGTTGAACTGCGCGATACTATCGTTAAGCGCCTGGTTGCGCTGCTTCATATCTTCGATCTCACGCTGCATTTCTTCCAGTACAGCGTCAACTTCCTGTGGGTCGTAGCCGCTGCGCGCCCGTGAGAATTTTATGTTTTGATATACGCTCATAGCGCACCGCCTCCTTTACAACGACAATCGTAAGAAATTCTTTGGTATTATATTCGTCACCCTATCGGTTGGTCAATTTTCTTGTCAAGCGGTTTGATGTCCCCGTGCTTCCAAAACGGCGGAGACTTACTCCAACGCTTGTACAGATAGGATATGTCGGCATATGCGGCCATAAAGCACTCGACCGCTTCGGGCAAAAATTGCTTCCCTATGTTTTCTATAACGGCCGCTTTAGCTTCCGCTAAGGGATTGTTAAATATACCGAATCTGCGGTTCATCATGACGTTGTCCGTTTTGTCCGCGATGGCGCAGATTCCCGCGTGCAGAGGGATTTGCCTCTCTGTCAGATTGTCCGGGTATCCCGACCCGTCGCACCGCTCACAGCAAAAACGCACGGTTTCAAGTATCACCTGACGGACGGCGGGGTCTACTTCACTTTCGCTTATCTGCTCCCGCAGGAAACGTTCGCCGGAGGACGGGTACATGACACGCTGGTTGTATACGAGATATGCCCCGATGTCGTGGTACAGGCTGCCGTACCGCACGGCGTTGGCGTATTCCTCCCGGGTCATTCCGTCCGGGATCGCACTCTCCGGCGCGTGCATGACCATAAACCCGGCCACGGCGCCCGTCTGAACGCAATGGCGTTTAAGGGGCAAAGGAAACTTGGCAAACACGGCCACCGTCAGCCCGTTTGTGTTATTGGAGAAAATCATGGTTAGATTTTCAATATCTTTTTTGGTAAGGCGATATTTTTTCATTTTTGCGATCAATCCTTATTCAAGCTTTACCTAATACTAATCTTCTTCAGAAACAGTTTCGATCGAAGATTTGTATAAGCGCAAGACTTGCTCCCCCCAAACAAAGCTTTTATCACATTTTAGCTTTTTTCCTGCGCCTGTACGCGCTGTATCCCGAACAGGCCAGCACGATCAATCCCATGACGCTCAGTATGATCAGCGCGAGCCACAGCTGCATATTGCTTTCGTCGCTGGTTTTCGGCGGATTGCCTGGCTGGCCCGGCTGGGTATAGTTGGTCGGCGGCTGGTATGTAGGATTGGGGGTAGTCGTCCGATATGGGCCGGTCGTTGGCTGGTATGGACTGGTCGTCGGCTGGTATGGACTAGTCGTGGGCTGACTGGGACGGGTCGTCGTTGACTGGTTGGGGATGGTGGTCGTTGAACCGCCCGGCGTGGTGGTCGTCGTCGTTGAACCGCCCGGCGTGGTGGTGGTTGTTCCGCCGTCTTTTGTGTTGGTTATCACGAAACCGACCGTCGCGTTGCCGGAAACAGTTTTTGTGTAACCCGCAGGCACGTTAACCTCGTCCACCGTCCATGTCTCCCCGGCTTTGAGGCCGTTCCAGGTGTGATGCCAAAAGTTCGCGGCATTTAACGTTACGGCGGTTCCCTGCGGAGCGCCGTTTTTGTAAAGCTGTACCGAAACGCTGCTTGGATGACTGCCGATTCCCGCCCACACCTTAAACACGCTGACGGAAACGCTTTCGTCACGTCTGAGAGGCTCCGTTTTAGGATACGCGACCACGTTGTAATTCCATTCTCTGCGGACTTCATCGAACTGCGGAACAGAAACAAGGTAAGGCGCGATGATGTACTCGCTGTTCGCGCTGTCCATCTGCGCCACCAGATACAGCCCCGCCGGTAAATCGGCAAAGGTTGACTTGCCGGCGTTGTCCGTGACCTTAGAGCTGCGCGCGACACCGTTTGCCAGCGCGTAAGTATTCAGGCTGGCGGCAAGCGCGATATTTCTTTCCTGGGTCAGATTCGTGAAGTCAGCCCCCGCGCCGGCAAACGCCGGCACGGCCTCAAAGACAAGGTCGTCGCTCTCCTCCTTAAATTCGGCGACACGGCACACCGCGATATTGATCCCGTTAAGCGGTGTCTCGCCATACTTTAATACAACCGTAAAGGATGACGGAGCAAAGCTTACCGCGCTTGCGGTGCTCGAAGCCAGCATCGTCAACATGCAGATTACGGCGAAAATACATGCTACAACCCTCTTCATCTGTGTATCCTTCTTCCCTTGTAAATTTTTACGCATTTTATGACAAAATATACTAGTAAAACAGGCAGCAATGGCATGATAAACATTAAAATTATCGTTATTTTGTCAAGCTTTACCGCGTCGGCGAAGATCGCTTCCCGCACGGCGCTTTCGATATTCTCTATGCGGGTGCCGCGCACCAGCAGCCTGTGGGTGTTGACGCCGTAAGGCGTACAGGTGACTAACGTACAGAAATCCCGGCCGTCTTCCACGCTTAACGCGCTTAACTCATGCGGCTCCACGATCGCGATATGGTCAACCTGATACGTTAAGGTGTCGCCCAAAATGTAGAGCGTAAACACGTCGCCCTCGACTAATTTATCGAGATCCGTCAACAGCTTTGACGACGGCAGCCCACGGTGCCCCGTAATGATCGCGTGCGTGTTGGGTCCGCCGATGGGCAGGTGCGAGCCTTGCATGTGCCCTATGCCTACCTGCAACACGCCTTCGTCCGTACTGTGGTAAATAGGCAGATTTACACCGATTTTGTCAATCGTTAAAATGCCCATGATTCCGCTGCCCGTGTCAAGCAGCTTCTTATACTCCTCTATTTCTTTCTCTGTAAAATCGGAATATCCCGGCCTGCACCACATCCGCGCGTTGTATTGACGCGCCGCTTCCAGTATCTCTTGCTTTTTCCCGTCATCTATGTTCGCCACTTCTTCTCTGTATCCGGCGATGACCCTTGACTGGTTGCGGGAGTTGACGTAATCAGCTAAAGTGGGGTACAGCAGCACGGAGAGAGTTATGAGAACGCCCAGCGTCATGATTATGCTTGTTATGTACTTTTTCATAGCTCTCTCCCTGCCGCCGTTATTATTCAGTATGGTATAGCATAGTTCTGTTCTTTTCAGTTTCTTTTATTTCATTTTATTTTCGGCGGGCTTTTGGCTCCTGCCGCCCGGCTCCAACCAAAGCTGGCTGGGCCGGGCAAGCAGGATTACGATGATGATATCGCCGTTTAGTTCGTTATGCTGTTGCGCTGATTAGTCTATTTGCAGGGCGTTCTTCTTCCTGCGAATTACGAAAGCAACAACAAGAAGAGCAGCAAGGATTGTGCCCGCGCCGTAGAATACATACACGCCGATACCGCCCGTTCCGGGAAGGATGCCGCCGGTGTGGTTTTGGATCTGAAGCACATAGTTGGTGTTCAGGTTCGCTTCACGCTCTATAAGCGTTCCGATCACTCCGTCTTCGACGTCCTCTTCATCGATGTCGAACGCTATGTAGGATACACGTCCGCCGCCGTTGTCCTCAGGATTAATTGCGTTATGATCTACCAAGTGGCTGATCATGATCTTGATCGGAGCTTCAAGCCTGTTGTAACCGATGGGAGCCTTGGTCTCTACCAGCCAGTATGTTCCAGCGTCAAGGCCGGAAATCCTGATGATACCGGAAGCGTCTGTCGTCATGGTCGCCGAGCCTGTTTCGGTGGAATCCGGCACTCTGTAGTGAACGCCCGGCGTAATCGCGGTTCCCGCCACGAAGGTAAGCGGAGCGTAGCTGGGATTGCCGGCTATAGCGTTGCCGATGCCGCCTGAGAAGGTCGGAGCCGTGTCGCCGCGGAAAAGCTGGAACTGAGCGCCGCCAAGGCCGGTGTTGTTGTCTTCGCCGTCAACCTTCTTCATCTTGAGGTCATAGGTGAAAACCTTCGGCTCGTCGGGAGGAGTTTCGCCGGTGGGAGGTGTGCCTACGCCGTTCCAGTCGGGATCGTTGCTGTACTCAAGGGTCGCGCTGTTCTTGTTGCCTATGCCGTCAATGATAGCGTTCTTGTTGAGCTTCGCAAAGTAGGTGATCGTGATAACGTCGCCCGCCTGAAGGTTGAAGTTCACTTTGTCCTTAATCGGGTAATAGGGAGGCGTCGTGCTGAGCTCATTGCCGAATGTAAGCGTGAAGCCGTTCGGGGAAACATCAGTGGCCGTAAATGTCCAGTTCGCTACCGGAACCGCGACTCCGCCGCGCGTGACAACGATGGTGTTGCCGTTGTTGGTCGTCGAGTCATATTCCGACTCATTCGGGTTGAGCGTTTGCGTGGCGTTCGTAAGAGACTTGGTGAAAGCGGTGCTGTTCAGCGTCAAGCCGCTGCTCAGTACGTCCTTTACGCGGAACAGGTACGTATCAAGATCGTAGCCCTTGAGATCCGGGATAGTGGTAACGATACGGTACATGATGTTCTCGCCGATGTCCTTGTCAGCGCTTTCTTCCCAGGAAGGAGTGCCGTCTTCGTCCCAAACTTCTTTGTCAAGCTGGGGAGCGTCGCCCTTGAAGTTTCTCTTCGCGTCCTTGGTCAGGACGCCGTCAATAGGATCGTCGCCCAGTCCGTCAAGCGTGCCTACGTACTCGGGAACGTTGACAAGCATGCTGCGGGTGATGAGTTCGGGTTTAGCGGAATCCGCGTCGTAATGGTTGTTTTGTGTGGGAGCCATGTATTGCTCGTCGTCACGCAGACTGGTTTTTGTTACGCCAAGATCGCAACCCATCACGAGATAGTAACCGAAATCAACGCCGCTGAATACTACCTGGCCTTGCGCGTTCGTTGTTTTTGTTCCTGATGCAAGCGGTATCCTGTCGCCGATAGCAGCCTGCCTGTTGTAGACAGCGATGTCTTTCGCGAGCATGATCAGCTTAGTGTGATCAAACGTGAGGTCGTCCTGAAGCATCTTCCTGAAGTTCTCGATGTTCGTGCCGTAGTCCAGGATCGCCGTGCCGGAATCATTGTAGCCGTTTCTCAGATCTTTACCTGTCGTGCTGTCGGCCCACACAAGGAACTTCTTAACATTGTTCGCTTCGGTGTTGTCGTCATACACGAAATGCCTCTCGTTCGTGTTGGGAACTTCGTCCGAACGGATAGCGAGCAATTCAAACAGCCTGTACGCAAAGAACTCGTTGGCGCTGATTGTGATGTTGCTGGGAGCCGTAATTGTGATGCTGCCTGTCAGGTTCACCGGGACGTTTACGTTTCCGTCCGCGGGAAGCGTAAAGTCGTCCGCGCTTGCGATAAAGGGAGCGGAGATGGCCAGTATCATGGCGATCGCCATAATCAGGGAAAGCAGTTTGGTCTTTTTCATGGTTCAGAGTCTCCTTTTTTTAATATATTTTTTTATTTTGCCTGTATTGCCCGACAGGCGGCGGGATTCACATTACCCGGCGAACGGCGGGTGTTTTTTTGACTTGCAATCTCAGGGGCGCTCTCATTCCAATTGATTTAAACACCTCCTGCGTTTGTTGCGTCTATATATCAATGTTCCTATATAGAACAAGGATAACAGTGATGCCAGCGCAGCAGCCGTGTAGATAAACATGCGGTTACCTTCTCCGCCAACGCCGGGGAACATCGGGCCGCCGTCCTGGAACTCGTTGATGAACACGAGGTCGTCGTTTTCGCCGCCAGTGACGGTCTGGCTCGTGATTTCGCCCTGCGCGTTGACTACCACGGTAATGGTCCTCACCGCCGTGTCATACGTCCAGCCCGCAGGGGCCGTGCCGTTCTCAACTACCGTGAACTTGTAGGTGTTCCCCGGCTGAAGCCCCTCGATCTTGCCGAAAGTGAACGGGTACGTTTTCGCGCCGTTTGTCGCGACGGGGATCGTTTTGGGAAGCGGCGTTGCGACGGTTGGGCCTTGTGTCTGCGTGAGCGTGAACGAGAAGTCCGCTTCGGTTGCGCCCGTGCCTGTGACGACCTTGTCGCCGTCAATCTCTATGTCCGCGTCGGGAATGTATTCGTTGATAAACCGCGGAGCAGGAGGGGCAACCATCGTTCCGCAAAGCTCAAAGCCTAATTTCAGCTTGTTCCCGCTCAGTTCCGACTTGGGCACAGCTATCACGTAATACATGTGCTCGTAGTC